>DATKTQ010000018.1:0-10964 GCA_035531055.1 Occallatibacter sp.
TTGCCGGCGGGCTTCTTGCGATTTCTGATCTCTTTGGCCTTGTTACCTGAGGCCGCAGCGGTCCGCCGGCATGGATGTCCCATGATGATGGTGGTGACCGTGATGGCGGCGGGTCTGCATCTAATTACGAAAATACGGCCAAGGCCCGGTTCGTGTCAACCAAAGCCTTTTTTGCCGCAGCGAATCCGGGCGGTGACGACTTAGTCCAGGCCGGCGGCCTGTTGCTGCTCCGGATGGGACGAGCGCTGGGGCCGAAGCAACTCCACCATGCGCTGATAGAGGCGATTGCGCAGATCGAAGCGGTTGGAGGCACGGGTGACATAGCGAACATGGACCTCGATGCCGGCGCCGGAGGGGCGCAAGTCGACGGCGGGCGTGGCGCTGAAGCGACTGAGGCCTTCCGCGCGGGAGCCGCGCTTCCACTCCGCCTCGGCGTCGCGGGAGTTATGCTCGGTCTCCTGCATCACGACCTGGTGCACCTGCTCAACGAGGTTCTGCAGATCGTCCGTGACGGGCATTTCAACGGTGATTTCGTCCCACATCCACTGGCCCGCGGAGGAGAAGTTGAAGAACTGGCCGCGGATGGCGAAGCTGTTGATGAAGGTGATGCGACGGCCAGTGGGATGTCCTTTGTCGGCGAGCGTGCCTGTTTCCATCAGCGTGGTGCGGAAGAGGCCCACCTCCGTGACTTCGCCGCCGACGCCGTTGATCTCCACCCAATCGCCCACGCGGATGCCATGCTTGCCGACAAGGACGAACCAGCCGAGGAAGGCGAGGATAAAGTCCTGGAGGGCAATGGTGAGCGCGGCGGTGGCCAGTCCAAGGATGGTTGGCGTCTGCTGCGGCACGCCAAAGATGACCACCAGGATGAGGACAAGGCCCAGCACCTGGATGCCGACTTCAAGGATGCTGCGCAGGGTCTGGGTTTGGCGGCGGTCCCGGGAACCGCGGTCCATGAGGCGGCGCACCAACGCGTCGCACAGCACAACGCAGACGGCGATCCAAAGGATGAGGGCCAGTGAATCCAGGAGGAGATGCAAGACGATGCGGCGCTGCAGCAGCACCTGCGCCGACCATTTTCCATAAACACCGGCGAGCTGCTGCTCGGTCTGGATGCGGTCATCGTAGGTGCTCAGAATCTGGCGCGCGGCGCGGCGCTCCCGGATGCGATCAAGTGCCGAGAGCTGGCCCGAAGCCGCATCCGGGCTGCCTGCCGCGGCGTTGGCCTTGGCCTCCATGGTGTTGTGGGCGGCAATGAGTGCGGAGGCGCCGGCCTGCGCTTCCTGCTGCGCCTGCCGGATGAGCTTGAGACGATCGCGCAGGCTGAACCAGGCCTGGAGCCGGCTGGAAAGTGTGCCGTGCCTTCTTTCTGAAAGGACGGCGACCTGGCCTTCACTCTTTGCTTCGCTATCATACTGGCGCATGGAGGCCTCATGCGCGGCCAACTCCTCCTGGATGCGAACGCTCTGATCGCCGGAGGCGCGCTGCAGATCATGCTGCGCGTCGGCGAGCTGGTCGGAGTCGAGGCCGAGCTGGGCTTTGGCCATCTCCAACGCATCGCTGTCGGCGGAAGGCTGGTCGCCGCGGGGCGCGCTGGAAGAAGGGCCGGCCTTGGCGGAGAGGCTAGCCACCTGGGCCTGATCTTCCTTGATGATCTGCTGAAACTGCTGGACTTTTTGCGAAAGCGCAAGAGCCTCGCCGGTGAGAGTGCGGCTCTGCTGGCGGAGCGTTGCGGAACGCAGCGCGGAGGCAAAGGCCTGATCGACTTCGTGGTCGGCGAGCCGCTCTGCCTCATGCGCGTACCGCAATTCCTCCTCGGTGACGGCGAGTGGCGCCAGAGCGCGCGCGGTCTCCCACGGGCTGATGTCGACGAGATTCCCTCTGGCGCCGGGATTACCGGCCCTGCCCTGCTGCGCCAGGAAAGGCAGATGCGCCATGACGCCGCGCGTGGTCCACATAAACGTGAGGCACAGACCCAGAAGCACCGTAAGGGTGACGAGCAGAAGATAGCGGGCCTTGCCTACTGAGTGTGGGTCGGGTTCGCCCGGCGGGGAAGCAATCGGGGACATTGCCATAGCTACATTGTTACAGGAATCGAGAACACGGGAAGAAAAATCTCCTAGCGGCACGGGGAGGCGGCACGGACGGAGCCGGAGGGTTGCACGGCGGCCAGGACCGGAGGAGAATAGTCCCGTGCAATTGCGGACTTTCTATGTGATTTTGGCGGCCTCGGCGCTGTGCGGAGTGCCGACGGTGCGGCCCGCAAGGGCAGAGACGCACTCTCGAACCAGCGCAAAGGCTCAGGAGTTCCCTCCTGACCAGCGCGTGGACATCAACCACGCAACGCTGGGGCAACTGCTGGCGGTGCCTGGCATGACGCGGACCTGGGCCGGACGCATCATGCGGTTCCGACCGTACCGCGCCAAGACGGACCTGGTGCAGCACGGCGTGGTAACGGCCGAGGTCTACGCGCGGATTGAGGACGGCATCATCGCGCACCGGCACCCGCAGTGATCCAGGGTGTATCGACCTAGGCCTCTGCCTCTTCGTGCTCCCCGCGGTCGCGCCTGAGCAGGCGGCTGAGCAGCACATACAGCACGGGGATGAAGATGAGGTTGAGCACCGTGGAGAGCAACATGCCGCCCACGATGGTGGTTCCCACGGAACGCCGCCCGAGTGCGCCTGCGCCGGTGGCAAAGACGAGCGGCATGACGCCGAGAATGAAGGCGAACGAGGTCATGAGGATGGGGCGAAGACGCAGCTCCGCTGCCTCGATGGCCGCGTCAGCGATAGATCGCCCTTTGCGGCGCAGCTGCTCGGCGAACTCAACGATTAGAATCGAATTTTTGGCAGAGAGACCGATGAGCAAGACCAGGCCGATCTGGCAGTAGACATCATTGGAAAGCCCGCGCAAGGCGACCAGGCCCAGCGCACCCAGCACGGCCATGGGCACGGCAAGCAGGATGATGAAGGGGAGAGCGAAACTTTCATACTGCGCGGAGAGCGTGAGATACACCACCAGAATGCCGAGGCCGAAGATGAGGATCGCCTTGCCGCTGGACTCGATTTCGTCGAGGGTGAGGCCGGTCCACTCGTATTGCATGCCGGGCATCATGACGTGCTTGGCCAGGTCTTCCATGCCGGCAATTCCCTGCCCTGAGCTGTACCCGGGCGCGGGAGAGCCGTCGATTTCCACGGCGCGGAAGAGGTTGTAATGGGTGATGACCGGCGGGCCCGCACTCTGCGCAATGGTGACGACATTGTCGAGCGGCACCATCTGGCCGCTGTTGGAGCGGACGTAGTAGTTGTGGAGGTCGCTGGCCTTCATGCGGAAGGGCTGATCGGCCTGCACGTACACGCGATAAGTTCTGTTGTTGAAGTCGAAGTCATTGACGTATTGCGAGCCCATGAAGACGCTGAGCGTGGTGGTGATCTGCGATAGCGGGATGCCCATGGCCTTCGCCTTTTCGCGGTCGATGGTGACAAGCACCTGAGGATCGTTTGCGGAGAAGGTGGTGAGCAGACCGGTGAGATCCTTGCGCGCGCGGGCCCCGTTGACAATCTGATGAGCGACGCGGTCCAGATCCGACAAGGTATTGCTGCCGGTGTCCTGCAGCATGAACTGGAAGCCGCCGTAGCTGCCAACGCCATTGACAGCAGGCGGCTGGACGACGGCGACGAGGCCGCCGTTTGGGGCAAACAGCAGGCTCTGCAGCTTGGGCGCGAGGTCGGCCACGATGTCCGCCGTGGAGTGTCCCTTGCCGCGGCGCTCATTGGCGGGCTTGGTGCGGATGAACATCATGCCGGCATTGGAGGCTCCGCCGGAGAAGCTGAAGCCCATGACGGAAAAGGCTCCGACAATGTCCTTGTTGGAATAGATGATGGCCTGGGCGCGCTCCGCAAGGGCCGAGGTATAAGCCAGCGACGAACCGGGAGGCGCCTGCACAATGCCATAGATGATGCCCTGGTCCTCCTGCGGGATGAAGCCTCTGGGCACGCGCTGATAGATCCACGCAGTGGCGCCCAGGCCCAGGAAGAAGACGAGCAGCAGCACGAAGCGCAGCCGCAGGGCAACGTGAATCATCTTTGCGTAGGTTTTGGAAAGCCATGTGATGAAGGCGTCCGCGCCGTGAATGAAGGCCGCAAAGGCGCGCGATACGGGCCGGATGTGGAGGAAATCCAGCTGGTGCGGGCGAGCCTCTTCGCCGCGCAGGAACAGCGCCGAGAGCGCCGGAGACAAGGTGAGCGCATTGAACGCGGAGATGGCGATGGCAAAGGCGATGGTGAGCGAGAACTGGCGGTAGAGGATGCCTGTGGTTCCGGGGAAGAACGAGACGGGCACAAAGACGGCGATGAGCACCAGGGAGGTGGCAATGACCGCGCTGGTGACCTCACCCATGGCGCGGGAGGTGGCCTCGTGGGGGTCCGAGTGCTCCATTGCGATGTGTCGCTGGACGTTTTCAATGACAACAATGGCGTCATCCACAACGAGTCCCGTGGCGAGGGTGATGCCGAACAGGGTTAGCGAGTTGATGGAGAAGCCGAAGAGCTTGATGAAAGCAAAGGTCCCGATGAGCGAAACGGGGATGGTGACCGCCGGAATGATGGTGGCGCGCCAGTCCAGCAGGAACAGGAAGATGACGGCGATAACGATGGCGATGGCCTCGCCGAGGGTCCAGAGAACCTCGCGAATGGAGTCGCCGACAACGGTAGTGGAATCAAACGCGACGACGTATTCCAGGCCGGGAGGGAACGTTTTGGAGAGCTGCTGGAGTACAGCCTTGGCCTTGGCGTCCACTTCCAGCGCATTGGCGTTGGATAGCTGCATGACGCCGATGCCCTGGGCAGGAACGCCGTTGTACTCCAGGTTGGAGCTGTAGTCCTCGGCGCCCACTTCAGCATGGCCCACATCCTTGAGCAGCACCAGTCCGGTGGGTGCATTTTTGATGATGATGTTGTCAAACTCCGCCGGACTGCTGAGGCGTCCGACGACGCGGACAGGGATTTGGTACTCCTGCTTGGAATCGGCCGGGGGCTGGCCAAGCTGACCGGCCGGAATTTCAACGTTCTGCTCCTGCAGCGCGCTCACGACGTCTGCCGCGGTGAGGCCCTGGGCAGCGAGCTTGATGGGATCCAGCCAGACGCGCATGGCGTATTTGCGCTCGCCGAAGATCCTCACGTCACCGACGCCGGGCACGCGCTTAAGCGCATCCTTTACATAAACGTCGAGGTAGTTGGAGATGAACTCGTGGGAGTAGCGGCCGTCGCGCGTGAAGAATCCAGCGCCGAAGACGAAGTTGCTGTTGGCCTTGCTGATGCTGATGCCGGTGGCGTTGACGGCGGCAGGTAGCCGGCCCGTGACGCTGGCAACTCGGTTCTGCACGTCCACAGCTCCGATGTCCAGGTTGTAGCCGGTATCAAAGGTGACGGAAATGGAGCTGGTGCCGCTGTTGGTGCTGGCGGACTGGATATAGCGCATGCCTTCCACGCCGTTGATAGCTTCCTCCAGCGGGATGGTGACGGCCTTCTCGACGGTTTCCGCGTTTGCGCCCACGTAATTGCAGGAGACATTGACCTCGGGCGGCGCCAGGTCAGGATACATGGCAACGGGGAGCAGGGGAATGCTGATGGCCCCCGCAAGAATGATCAGCAGGGCACAAACAGTTGCGAATACCGGCCGGTGGATAAAGAAATCGACAAACAAAGGAAGCCTTCTTTCCTTGGCGTGCTGTTGGCTTGGCCGCCGGGTTCATTTTTCCGGCAGAACGCGATCAGGCTCCGAGCGGCATGACCGGCATGCCATTCACGAGGAACTGGGTACTGGACACGACCACTCTATCGCCCGCGCTCAGCCCTGAGGTGACCGAGTAGGAGTTGCCTACAGCCTCCCCAAGGACCACGGGGACTTCCACCGCCGCGGGATGGCCGTTCTGATTCCGAACCACATATACAAACGTCTGGCCGCCGAGCCGCACCACGGATAGCACCGGGACAACCGGCATGGGGGCGGTGCTCCAGATGACGCGCGCTTTGATCATCTGCGCGTTGCGGACCACGTCTGACGCCAGGTGCACGGGCGCCTTGACGAGGATGCCCTGCAGGGTGGGGTCCACTTGAGGAGAGACAAAGTCCAGCCTGGTCCTTTCCAGCAGCTTGCCGGACGTGTCAAACAGGTCCACGGCCAAACCCATCCGGACTTGCGCGGTGCGATCCGTCGGGACGTAGATATACGCCTCTAGATTCTTGCCCTCGTCTACGGTGGTGAGCATGGTGCTGGTGGAGACATAATCGCCCACATGGACAGGAATGTCTCCCACGATGCCGTCAAACGGAGCGCGGATGGTGTAGTAGGCCAGCTGGCTTTGCTGGGTTTTGCGCAGGGCCACGGCGGACTCGTAGTCGGCCTTGCTGTTGGCGAAGGACTGCTGCGCCTGGTCGTAAGCGTCGCGGCTGGTGACGCCGGAGTCAAACAGTTTGCGCTGGCGCTCGAGCTCGATGGTGTTGTAGTCAAACAGCGCTTTCTTCTGCTGCTCGGTGGCACGCTGCGCCTGCACCTGCGCGATTTGCGGCTGCGCATCAATCTCCATTAGCGTCTGGCCGGCCTTCACCCGGTCTCCTGAGCGGACTCGAATCTGCGTGAGCCGGCCGCTGACCTGGGGCTGCAGGGTGGCCGAGTTGCGCGACTTGATGGTGGCCACGTACTCGCTGCTCAGTTCCACGGGCATGAGCTGGATGACGACCGTCTTGACCGGCATGGCCTGCATTCTTGCAGCCGGAGCAGCTGGTTTTTTCTGGCAGCCAACGGCCACCACACCCAACAGGATTGTGAAGCAGAGACCAAGTTTGCGTTTCAACGCAGTCATCCTCATTCTTGCCAATGTGTTTGATCGCACTCCGTTGGCACGGGAGTCCGGTTACCTCCGGACGAGTGGAGCACCGGGGCGGCTTAAATCCGACTGCCAAGTTGCGTCCCTGAAGACATACGTCAGACATACGTCGAGCAGTTCCACGGCCGGAGCCTGATCAGGAGGCAAATTGTTCCATGCGCTCCTTTATCTGACGCCTCTGACTCTGTCATTGTCGCAAAAAAACTTACTCCTGCGCGACCCCGCCCCAGAATACCGGTCAGGCGTTCTCATTTTGGAAGTGAAAGGGGTTAAAGTCAGTCTGGTCATCGTATACATCCGACTCTTCGACGCGCTTGAGCCAGCCAACGACCAAATACGTGAGCGGGGTGGCCAGCACCTCGACGGCAACCTTGATCAGGTAAGAGGAAGCGGTGATGCGCAGCAGCATCGCAGGCGGCAAAGTGCCCGCAAAAGCCACCACGACCACCACCACGGTATCCACGGCCTGGCCGGTAATGGTGGAACCGACGGTGCGGGTCCAAAGCCAGCGGCCACGGGTGAGCAGTTTGAGCTTGGCCAGCGTATAGCTGTTTGTGAATTCGCCAGCGAAGTAAGCCACCAGGCTTGCGGCGGCAAAGCGGGGGACGAGGCTGAAAACCGTGGCAAAGGCCTGCTGCCCATGCCACTCCGGCGCGGGTGGCAACATCACGGCAAACTGCCCGGTGAGCGCCAACATGGCCATGGCCAGAAAGCCCATCCAAATGGCCCGCCGCGAAGCGCCGTAACCGTAGACCTCAGTAAACACGTCGCCGCAGATGTAGGTGAGCGGAAACAGGAACTCTGCTGCGCTGGGGCGTAGCGGACCCAGACGGCAAATTTTGGGCCCTACCAGGTTGGAGACAAGCAGAACCGCCACAAATCCAATGGTGATGATGTCCAGGTAGTGGAAGCGTCGGGTCACCTTTCGAGCATATCTCACCCAACGAGGCGGGAGAAGCGCGCGAAACGTCGCGGAAGCGGCGTCTGGAACGTAGTGTTCGGGAGATGCGGAACAGCAGGTTCCCGCGCAGTACAGGATGCCCGAACGCACCCAAACTTGCCCTTCCCGCAGGGGACGCGCAGGTCGAAGTGGCTGGGTGCCGCAGCTTTTGACAGGCCAAGGCCGAGTTGATAGCCTTTATCAGGGTCTATACGGCCGTCCGGCCATCTCCTCAGCCCCAAAAGCGTCCCCGTCGTCTAGCCCGGCCTAGGACACCGCCCTTTCACGGCGATAACACGGGTTCAAATCCCGTCGGGGACGCCAACATTCTAAATAGCTTACGCCCAATTTCGCTAAACTTCGAGGGTGCAAAAAGCCACATTTTTGTGTCCCTTATGCACCCTCGAACAGAATTGTTTCCAGCTACGCCAGCCCAATAATCTCGCAACCATCATGCAAATCTGGCGGTGTGAAGAACAGCGAAAGCACAGCGGCTTGCGCGGCCCGCTTCGCTGGGCAAACAGCCTGCGTGTACACGTCGAGTGTAGAGCGCAGCGAAGAATGTCTCATCAGTTCCTGCATGACTTTGAATTCGACTCCGAGGCTTCTGAGCAACGTGCAGTAGGTGTGACGAAACGTGTGCCACCCAATGCGCTTTTGAATCCCCAGCTTTTCGGCAAGCGGCTGGATGTAGTGACGCATAATTGCCGATCCCCAATACGCTATTCGCTCGTTGTGCAAAACGACTGGCGAATACCCAATCGTCACCAGTCTTGAATCTGCACTGTTCTCTCCACGCAATTAGTGCTGCGGCGAGCTGCGGATGCATCGGAACCGGTTTCTGCGAGGATTCGGTTTTGCAGCATCCTTCGACACCACAGACAATTGATCGAATGACATTCATATCCCCATGTTCGAAATCAATATCTCTCCACTTCAGACCGAATAGTTCGCCCTGTGTCAATCCGGTTGATGCCGCGAGCAGAACAAGTGTGCGCTCTCGAAGTGGCAGATTCTCAACCAACCCCTTGATCTCGGGGCCTGTTAGCACGCCAGGTGCACGTCGGCGCTTGGCGCTTTGACGAACAAAGCGTATTGGGTTGAGATCAAACAATTCATGCCGACAGGCGTGATTGAACAAGACACAAAGGACGTTTCGGATCTTAGCTCTTGATCCGCGGGCAAGACTGAGACCGCCCAGCCAAGCTTCCACTTCTACGGTCCCCTGTATGCACTCAATTCAATATCTCTTGCGCGCCCACCAGAAAGAGCCGCTCTGCTGGATCGGCGGCAAGTTTTTTCAGCTCCGGCGCGAAGCCTCCCAACACAAAGAGAATGTAGTTAGGCTTGTCGCGCCACGCGGCTTCGGGCAGACTAGCAACCTTCGCCTGCAATGCACTCAAATCACTGAGTCGCGTCACACGGTCGGTACGCCACTTGCATTCTCCGAAAAGGAACTTCCCATTGCCCAACTCTGCCATCAAGTCGATCTCTGTGCGTCCGTCACGGCTCCAGTAGCGGGCCATCTGGCGAATGGTGAGGCCGAGCTGCGGCTTCGCATGTTTTTGCAGCCACTGGCCGCAGATTTCCTCGAAGACATACCAGCCCATGTAGTCAGCCAAATACGGTTTCACGCGCGCGGAATAAACTGCGGCTGGATCTGAGAACTGCAACTCACTAGCTAGCGGAGCAACAAAGCGATACCAGAAGGCCAGAAACGGATCAGAAACTCGATAGATCGCACGACGCTCTGATCGTTCACCAAACGGCAGCTCGCGCCGTATCCAACCCAATTCAAGTAACGTGCGCAGAGATGCAGAAAGCGCGCCACGTTCGACGCCGATGAGTTGTTGAATTCGATTGAATTTGGTTTCACCACCGGCAATCGCGGCCAGGATTGCGTTGTATGGGGCAGGGTCACGAATCTGTTCGCTGCCGAGCAGAAAACGAACCTCGTTTTCGAGAATGGCGCGCGGCTGCATCAGCAGCGTGACGACCTCTTCAGAAGGCGGGAAATCGGGATCAACCAGCGCGTGATAGCGCGGCGTTCCGCCAAAGACTCCGTACATGAGCAGTTTCTCAACCACGCCGTAATGCTTGCAATTTGCATAGAAGCTGGCGACATCGTCATAACGCAGCGGGTCGAGATGAAAGACACCGGCGTTGAAGCGCCCGAAGAGCGGCGCACTCTCTTCGCCGAGCGCAGCCATCGCCGAGAGTTGTGAACCGCAGAGAACTACAAAGAGCGGCGCATGAACGCCCTCACGATCCCACCACGCTTGCAGAATCGAAGGCAACTCAGGCGTCTGCGCAATCAGGTAAGGGAACTCATCGAGGATCAGAGCAAAGCGACCTGCGCCCTTTTTGCGTGCCTGCGCTTGATGCGAGGCATAGCGCAAAAGCGCGTTCCAGGAGACAGCAATTTCCTCAGGAGTGGTCCCCTCGGAAGGCAATGCGGCTACCAATTGACGGGCCAATGTCAGCCGCTGCGTTGCTGCCGTCGACTGCTCGGCCAAAAAGTAGCAATGCGGCTTTCCCGGCTCGTTTCCACCGTCCCCAGCCGTAAAATAACGTTGAAGCAGGAAAGTTTTACCCAAACGCCGACGGCCATACAAGAGCAGCATCTGCCCGCCGCCATGACGTTTCCAGGCACGATCGAGCGCCGAGAGTTCAGCCGTTCGGTTGTAAAAGGGGTCGGGCTTGATGGACGTGTAGGACATTGGAGTGCCGCCTTCTCAATACAAACCGATTATGTGTTGTCAAATTATGAGTTGTCAATTCGTAAAGTGATAAATCGAAAAACCGTGAAAAACCATATCGAGTGTATCCAACTTCAAATGCCCAACTCCTGATCGTAAGCTGCAAGTTCTGCCAGAGCCGCCTTGCGCTCGTCACGGTTTCCTGTAAGGTCAGCTGGTTCTTCAAGAATGTCGAGTAATACTTGTGCGCAGTAGACGCGGTCACGTTTGGCCTGTGTCGCTTGCTTCACAATTCCGATGCGTTCCAGCCGCTCGATTGCGCGCTGTGCGGTCGTGAATGCAACGCCCAACTCGCCGGCAATGCCGGTGGCGGAGATAAATGGATTGGCCGCCAGCAGATCGACAATCCTAAGCAGAGTATTGGTTGACTCGCCAGCC
>DATKTQ010000019.1:0-2925 GCA_035531055.1 Occallatibacter sp.
CAATGGAGGCGCGGCCGGTGTGGATGGTCAGACGATCGAGCAGTTTGAAACCGACTTGAAGAACAATCTCTTCAAGATTTGGAATCGGATGAGCTCAGGAAGCTACTTTCCGCCGCCGGTGAAGCAGGTAGAGATTCCGAAGGCAAAGGGCGGCACCAGAAAGCTGGGTATTCCCACGGTCAGTACAAACTGCACCGGACCGCAGTACGGATTTGGGATGGGCGGAGATCCGACATCCGTTTCATCCGCTTCGAGGCCAGCGCTTCGAAGTACTGAAGAAGCGCCGCATAGCGGGCGTTGATACGTTGATTCTCCGTGAACCCAAGTGCGGCAGTTTCAGCATTGCGCGCGAGTGGACGGACTGGGCCGGACCGTCTGTGTATGGGGCGCTCAGTGTCCCGCCCCGCCGGCTCGAGGCCGAGTCTCTTTTCGAACTGGTTACTCTTCTGGAACATCTGACGAGAGGAGATAAAAAGTGTTGACAACAACCCCTCTAGTCGGTCTACTATCAGACCAGTTATATACGTGGTCTGATGGACATGCAAAAAGAACCCGCTGCCGCACTGCGAAAACGCCGCAACGCTCTTGTGCGTCAACTGCCCCCGCTCAAATCGGTCCTGCGCGGCTCCCTCATCGAGCGATACAAACGATGCGGCAAGCCGGGATGCAAGTGCGCCGACGGGCCTGGACATGGCCCCAAGTATTATCTGTCGGTGAGCTTCCCGGGCCAGCGGCCGCAAATGGATTACGTGCCGCAGGAGGCTTACGGGCAAACAGCGGAGTTTCTCACCAACTATCACCGAAGCCGCGAGATTCTGGAGACGATCTGCGAGATCAACCGCGAACTGCTGCGCCGTCGCGAGACGCTCTAGAGAGGCACTATGAGCGAGTCACCCGCTGCCGTCCCCGCCCGGATCGATGTGGAATTGGGCGGCGTGCTTCTGGCCAATATGCTCGCAGGCTGGCTCGACGACACCCGAGAGAGTTCGTCCACTGTGGAGGCAGCCGATGAATACCACGATCAGCGAGCAACACCTGAGCAAGACCGCCTATGTGTATGTACGTCAGTCGACGCTGGCACAGGTCCGTCACCATCAGGAGAGTACGGAGCGCCAGTATGCTCTGAGAGAAAAGGCCATGGAACTGGGCTGGAGCGATCCGGCGGTTCAGATACTGGATCGGGACCTGGGCAAGTCGGGAGCGCAGATCACAGGGCGGGAGGATTTCAAGACCCTGGTAGCGGAAGTCTCGATGGGGCAGGTGGGCGCAGTTTTTGCGCTGGAGGTTTCGCGACTGGCGCGCTCGAATTTAGACTGGCATCGATTGTTGGAGTTGTGTGCCCTCACCGATACGCTGGTGATCGACGAAGATGGTTGTTACAACCCGGCCGATTTCAACGACGGTCTGCTGTTGGGCTTGAAGGGGACGATGGCCCAGGCCGAACTTCATTTGTTGCGCGGGCGCCTCCTCGGGGGCAAGCTCAATAAAGCCAAGAAAGGGGAGCTGCGTTTCCCCCTGCCGGTTGGGCTTTGCTATGACGAAGAAGGCCGGATCGTTCTGGACCCGGATGAAGAAGTGCAGGGGGCCGTGGCCTTGGTGTTTCGTCTTTTTCGCGAGACAGGTAGCGCCTTCGGCGTGATGCAACGGTTCGCGGAAAGCACGTTGCGATTTCCCAAACGGTCCTACGGTGGAGCGTGGAATGGCAAGCTGATATGGGGGCACCTGACACATAGTCGTGTGCTGGGCATGCTCAAGAACCCGTCCTATGCCGGGATGTATGTCTTTGGTCGTTATCAATATCGCCGTCAGATCAGCCCCTCGGGTGAGGTGCATCAACGGATACACCCAGTCCCTATGGCGGACTGGCGCGTCAGTCTGCAAGAGCACCATGAAGGGTACATTCCTTGGGACGAGTACCTGAAAAACCAGGACCGACTGGAGAAGAACCGCACCAATGGCGGAGAAATGATACTGAGCGGTCCAGCACGCGAAGGACTGGCCCTACTCCAAGGGCTACTGGTGTGCGGACACTGCGGCCGAGCGCTCACCGTCCGTTACACCGGCAATGGCGGCATCTATCCCTGCTATCTGTGCAACCGGCTACGCCGCGAAGGCCTGGCCAGCAAAGGCTGTATGAGCTTCCGTTGCGATTTGCTCGATGCCGCCATCGCCGAGCAAGTGCTGCAGGCCCTGCAGCCGGCCGAACTCGAGCTGGCTCTGGCAGCACTGGAGGAGTTGGAAGCGCGGGACCACACCCTCGGACGCCAGTGGCAGATGCGGCTCGAACGCGCCGAGTATGAGGCCGCACTCGCCGAAAGGCGCTATCAGGAAGTTGATCCTTCGCAGCGGCTGGTTGCTGCCACATTGGAACGGCGCTGGAATGCGGCACTGCTGCAACTGGAAGAACTCAGAAAACAAGCTGCGGAATTTCAGCGCCAGCAAGCGCGTGTCGCAACCCCGGAGCAGAAGTCGAAAGTCCTCGCCCTGGCCAAGGACCTGCCGCAGTTGTGGCACGCTCCCACCACACAGGCCAAAGACCGCAAGCGGATGCTGCGGCTCCTCATCAAGGACATTACCGTCGAGAAGTCCCCTGTTCCCAAGCAGCTTTTGGTCCACCTTCGATGGCAGGGGAATGCCTGTACCGACCTTACTCTCCAACTCCCGCCTAACATGGCGGATCGGGTGCGTTATCCCGCCGCAATCGTCGATCGCATCCGAGATATGGCTCACCACTTGCAGGATGCCGAGATCGCCGACCAACTCCGCCAGGCAGGATGTACCAGTGCCAAAGGCAGACCTTACACGGCAAAGATCATCCAGTGGATCCGCTTCCGCTATCGAATCCCGCCTCCCGCGCTTCAGAAGCCCGAAGAACTGACTGTCCACCAGGTGGCACGACATTTTGGAGTTAGCGAGAACGTGGTC
>DATKTQ010000020.1:0-17305 GCA_035531055.1 Occallatibacter sp.
ATTGGAGAAACGTAGACTTCTTCCACACGCGGAACACCGAGTACGCGCTTGTATTCGTGCGGGAAAACTTTAATGAAGCACTTCTGGGCATCGGCCCAGTGCTCCAGTATCCACGCGGCGCGTGGGCTGCCGGTTAAGTCGCGATGGCGCTCGAGCAAGCCGCGAACCTCCGCAACATCCGACTCCGTGGCAAGCGGTTCCAGATCTACGCTGGCCTGGTTGCAGCGACGCGTGGAGAAATCGCCCTGGTCGTCAAAGACAAAGGCGCGACCGCCGCTCATGCCTGCAGCAAAGTTGCGACCGGTGGCGCCGATGACAATGACAGTGCCGTTGGTCATGTATTCGCAACCGTGGTCGCCCACGCCTTCCACGACTGCGGTGGCGCCGGAGTTGCGAACGGCGAAGCGCTCGCCCGCAATGCCATTCAGGAAAACTTCGCCGCTGGTGGCGCCGTACAGCACGACGTTGCCGACCAGGATGCTTTCTTCAGGCAGGAAGGGCGAAGTTTTGGGCGGGTAAGCGATGATGCGCCCGCCGGAAAGGCCCTTGCCGACGTAATCATTTGAGTCGCCTTCAAGCTCCAGCGTGACGCCGGTGGGAACGAAAGCGCCAAAGCTCTGGCCGGCCGAGCCTGTGAACTTGAAGTGGATGGTTCCATCCGGCAGGCCAGCGGAGCCGTAGCGGCGCGCGATTTCTCCGCCGAGCATGCCACCCACGGTGCGGTGCACGTTGCGAATGTCGAAGCTGCCGGTCACGCGTTGTTTCGACTCCAGAGCAGGCGCGGCCTTTGCGATGAGTGCGTGATCGAGGGCCTGGTCGAGGCCGTGATCCTGCTCCTGCATCTTGCGGCGTGCGACGCGCGAGGGGACGGTGGGAACATAAAGGATGGATGAGAGGTCAATGCCCTTGGCCTTCCAATGCGCTTCCGCAATGGCGGAGTCGATTCTGTCCACGCGACCGATCATCTCGTTGAACGTGCGGAAGCCCAGCCGGGCCATATGCTCGCGAATCTGCTCGGCGAGGAAGAAGAAGAAGTTAACCACGTGCTCGGGCTGGCCCTGGAAGCGCTCGCGCAAAACCGGGTCTTGTGTGGCGATGCCGACTGAGCAGGTGTTGAGATGACACTTGCGCATCATGATGCAGCCCATGGCGATGAGTGGCGTGGTGGCAAAGCCGAACTCTTCGGCGCCAAGCAGTGCGGCGATGACGACGTCACGGCCGGTCTGCAGCTTGCCGTCTGTCTGCACCTTGATGCGGCTGCGGAGGTCGTTGAGCAGGAGCACCTGCTGCGTTTCCGCCAGGCCCAGCTCCCAGGGCAGGCCGGCGTGCTTGATGGAGCTCAACGGGGAAGCACCGGTGCCGCCGCTGTCGCCGGAGATGAGGACGACGTCCGCGTGCGCCTTGGAAACGCCCGCAGCCACGGTGCCGACGCCCACTTCCGAGACCAGCTTTACGGCGATGCGGGCCTGCGGATTGACGTTCTTCAGGTCGTAGATGAGCTGAGCCAGATCCTCGATGGAGTAGATGTCGTGATGCGGCGGAGGCGAGATGAGGCCGACGCCGGGGATGGAATGGCGCGTCCTGGCGATGACCTCGTCGACTTTGTGGCCGGGGAGCTGGCCGCCCTCGCCGGGCTTGGCGCCCTGCGCCATCTTGATCTGCAACTCGTCGGCGTTGACCAGGTAGTTGGTGGTGACGCCAAAGCGGCCGCTGGCCACCTGCTTCACGGCGCTGCGGCGCGAGTCGCCGTTGGCGTCCGGTGTAAAGCGCGCTTCATCTTCGCCGCCCTCGCCAGTGTTCGACATACCGCCGATGCGGTTCATGGCGATGGCCAGGGTCTCATGCGCTTCCTTGCTGATGGACCCGTAGCTCATGGCGCCGGTGGTGAAGCGCTTGACGATTTCCTTGGCCGGCTCAACTTCTTCCACGGGAATGGGCGTCTCTGCGTACTTGAGCTGCAGCAATCCGCGCAGCGTGCAGAGAGTGCGGTTCTGGTCGTCGAGCAGGTCCGTGTATTCCTGGAAGGTGGCGGGATTGTTCTGTTGCACGGAGTGCTGCAGCTTGCTGATGGTGAGCGGATTCAACAGATGGAATTCGCCATCCACGCGGTACTGGTACTGGCCTCCGACCACCAGCTCGGTCTCAGAGTCATTGAGCGGTTGGAATGCGTAGGCGTGCTTCAACAGCGCTTCCATGGCGAGCACGTCAAGGCCGACGCCCTGGATGCGGGAAGCCGTGCTGGGAAAGTACTGGTCCACGAGTGACTCGTTGAGGCCGACTGCTTCAAACACCTGCGCGCCGCGATAGCTCTGCAGGGTACTGATGCCCATCTTCGAGAAGGTCTTTAGCAGGCCTTTGTTGATGGCCTTCACAAAGTTCTTTTCTGCATGGTTGCCGGTGATGTTGTGGGGCAGCAGACCGCGACGCTTGAGGTCATGCAGGGTTTCAAAGGCCAGGTACGGATTGATGGCGCTGGCGCCGTATCCGATGAGCAGGGCGAAGTGCATCACTTCGCGCGGCTCGCCGCTCTCAATGATGAGCGCGACCTGTGTGCGGGTCTCGTCCCGAACCAGGCGGTTGTGCACCGCAGCCATGGCGAGCAGGCTTGGAATGGGCGCGTAAGAGGCATCCACGGCGCGATCGGAAAGGATGAGCAGCGTATATCCGTTGGACACCGCGAAGGCGGCGCGATTGCTCAGATCGTCGAGCGCGTGGTGCATGCCTTCCTCGCCATCTTCTGCGCGGAAGACGGTGGATAGCGTTGTGGCCAGCAGGTCGCCGGAGGAGACGCGGCGCAGCTTTTCCAGATCGCGATTGGTGAGGATGGGATGCGGGAGCTTGAGGGTGTGGCAGTTCTCCGGCTCCTCATTGAGGATGTTGCGCTCGGTTCCGATGTAACTGATGAGCGACATGACGAGCTCTTCGCGGATGGGGTCGATGGGCGGATTGGTGACCTGGGCGAAGAGCTGCTTAAAGTAGTTGAACAGCGGCTGCGGACGGTCAGACAAGCAGGCCAGAGGCACGTCTGTGCCCATGGAGCCGACTGGTTCTTCTCCGCGTGCACCCATAGGCGCCAGCAGAATGCGCAGGTCCTCTTCGCTGTATCCGAAGGTGCGCTGGCGGCGGAGCAGGGTCTCCGGGTTGAAGGCGATGGTGCGCGAAGGCTCAGGCAGTTGCTCGATGGTGACCTGCTGCTCTTCCAGCCACTTGCTGTAAGGCTGGCGCGCGGCAAGCCCCTTCTTGGTTTCGGCGTCGGCGATGATGCGTTTCTGGACGGTATCGACGAGGAACATGCGCCCGGGTTGTAGACGGCCTTTTTTACGGACGTCCTCAGCGGGAATTTCGATGACGCCTGCTTCGGAGGCGAGCACGACGAGGTCATCCTTTGTGACGATGTAGCGGCCGGGACGCAGGCCGTTGCGGTCGAGCGTGGCGCCAATGACGCGACCGTCTGTAAAGGCGATGGCGGCCGGACCGTCCCATGGCTCCATGAGCGAGGCGTGGTACTCATAAAAGGCGCGCTTGTCCTCGTCCATGTCCGGGTTGCCGGCCCAGGCCTCAGGGATGAGCATGGCCATCACGTGGGGCAGGGAACGGCCGGACTGGAAGAGAAATTCGACAGCGTTGTCGAGCGAGGCAGAGTCACTTCCGCCGGGGACGACGATGGGAAACAGGTCCTCAATCTTCTCGTCGTAGAGCGTGCTCTTCAGCACAGACTGGCGCGCGTTCATCCAGCTCACATTGCCGCGGATGGTGTTGATTTCTCCGTTGTGCGCGACATAGCGATACGGGTGCGCGAGCTTCCAACTGGGGAAGGTGTTGGTGGAGAAGCGCTGGTGGACCAGGCAGAGAGCGCTGGTGACGAGCGGGTTGGCCAGCTCGAAGTAAAACTTCTCAATCTGCGGGGCCAACATGAGGCCCTTGTAAATGATGGTGCGGCAGGAGAAGGAAGGGATGTAAAAGTCTTCCTTGCTCTCAATGTCGGACTCGAAGATTTCATTTTCCGTGCGGCGGCGGGTGCGGTAGAGGAGCCGCTCAAAGGTGTCCTCTTCCATGCCGGCGGGTCGTGCCACAAAAAACTGTTCGATGTACGGCTGCGAGGCACGGGCTTCGCGGCCGATGGCGTCGCCGTTCACCGGAGTATCGCGCCAGCCTAGAACGGCGAGGCCCTCCTCCTGAGCGATGCGCTCAAAGATGCCTTCGCACTGCAGGCGGTCCTGCTTGTCGACGGGCAGGAAGCACATGGCCACGCCGTACGCGCCGGGTTCCGGCAGCTGTATGCCAAGCTCTCCGCACTCGCGCGCGAAGAAGACGTGAGGAATTTGGATGAGGATGCCAGCGCCGTCGCCGGTCTCCGGATCGCAACCGGCAGCTCCGCGGTGGGTGAGGTTGATGAGCACCTCGAGCCCTTTGCGGATGATGTCATGGCTCTTATCCCCGCGAATGCTCGCGACGAGGCCCATGCCGCAGGCGTCATGCTCATTGCTTGGATGGTAGAGACCCTGCGACTTAGGAATTTGGCGACGACTATGCGATCTTTGCATGGCTACCTTCTGACTTCCGCATGGACTTTTGTTCTGCACCTTTTGCCGCTGCCGGGTGGAAATACACGGCCACCACGGCAAATCCGAGGGACTTGCAAACTGGGTTCTTGTTGAGGTCTGCCTTCGCAGCCCCGGCCTAATCTGGGACAATGCTGAACACTTTCACTATAAAGGAAAATTCAACAGATTTTGGAAGTTCTTTGATTGCAACGGGGGAATTGGAAGGCAGGGGGCGGACTTACAGGCCGGGACGGGTTAATTCGTCCCCGCGGGCAGGCTGGAGCGGGGGCGGAGCGCCCAAGTGGGTATGCCCATGCGGCGGCCTTAAAGTCTGCAGATCAACAACTCGCGCTCGTAGATCATCTCCGAAGGCAGATGGTTGTGGAGGTCGATAAAAAGCTCCTCGTGGGAGATGACCTCCTTGCGCCAGGCGGCGCGATCCACGGCAATGAGCTCGTCGAAAGTCTGGCGCGTGAAGTTCAGGCCGGACCAGTCGATGTCCTCGTAGCGGGGGACCCAGCCGATGGGCGTCTCCTTCCCCGGGGTGCGGCCATGCACACGCTCCACAATCCAGCGGAGGATGCGCATGTTTTCACTGAAGCCTGGCCACAGAAAGCGGCCATCCTCGTTCTTGCGGAACCAGTTGACGTGGAAAATGCGCGGGGTGATGGAGAGCTCGCGCTGCATTTTGATCCAATGGCGGAAGTAGTCGCCCATATGGTAGCCGCAGAAGGGAAGCATGGCCATGGGGTCGCGGCGCACCCTGCCGACGGCGCCAGTGGCGGCGGCCGTGGTTTCTGAACCCATGGTGGCGCCTATATAGACTCCGCTGGACCAGTTGAAGGCCTGGTACACAAGCGGGAGCGTGGTGGAACGGCGGCCGCCGAAGATGATGGCGCTGATGGGTACGCCCTCAGGGGATTCCCAATCAGGGTCGATGGTGGGGCACTGCGAGGCCGGTGCGGTGAACCGGCCATTGGGATGGGAGGCGGTGCGGCCGGTTTCCTTGCCGATGGCGGGGGTCCAAGGCTTGCCGCGCCAATCGAGGCACTCGTCAGGGGGATTCGGCGTCATGCCCTCCCACCAGACGCCGCCGTCCGAGGTGAGCGCCACGTTGGTGAAGATGGTGTTGCGCGCCAGCGTGGCCATTGCCACGGGGTTGGTCTTTTCGCTGGTGCCGGGCGCGACGCCGAAGAAGCCCGCCTCAGGATTGATGGCGCGCAAATGGCCTGCCGCATCCGGGCGAATCCAGGCGATGTCGTCGCCGACGGTCCACACTTTCCAACCGTCCATGCTCTTGGGAGGAATGAGCATGGAAAAGTTGGTTTTTCCGCAGGCGGAAGGGAAGGCGGCCGCGACGTAGGTCTTTTCTCCCTCGGGGTTTTCCACGCCGAGGATGAGCATGTGCTCGGCCATCCAGCCTTCATCGCGGGCGATGTTGGAAGCGATGCGGAGAGCGAAGCACTTCTTACTGAGCAAGGCGTTGCCGCCGTAGCCGGAGCCGAAGGACCAGATTTCGCGGCTCTCAGGAAAGTGCACGATGTACTTGGTGTCGTTGCAGGGCCAGGGGACGTCCGAGTCGCCGGGCTTTAGCGGCATGCCGACCGAATGCATGCAAGGGACGACGCGCTGGTCGTCTTTATCAATCTCGGCAAAGACGGGTACGCCGATGCGGGCCATGATGCGCATGTTCACGACGACGTAGGGCGAGTCAGTGAGTTGAACTCCGATGCCGGACATGGGCGAACCAATCGGACCCATGCTGAATGCCAGAACGTACATGGTGCGGCCCTGCATGCAGCCTTTGAAGAGCTGCTTGAGGCGACGGCGCATGACGTAGGGGTCTTCCCAGTTGTTCGTGGGTCCGGCGGCGTCGCGGGAGAGCGAGCAGATGAAGGTTCGGTCTTCCACGCGCGCCACATCTCCGGGCACGGAGCGAGCGTAGTAACAGCCGGGCCAGCGCTTCTGGTTAAGCCGAATGAAAGTTCCGGCAGAAACCATGCGCTCACAAAGAAAGTCGTTCTCCTCCTGCGAACCGTCAACCCAGTGAATGGAGTCAGGCCGGCAGAGGTCAGCCATTTTCTCCACCCAGCGGATGAGGTGGCGGTTGCTGGTGGGCGGTGCGGAGTGGGCGACTTGCTCAGCGGCTGTGATGGAGGTCTTCATGCGGATTTCGGCTTCTCCTGCTTGATCCGCGTCCCGCGAATGCGTTGGGCGCTCTTCTATTCTACCGGCTGCGCCAGAGGGGCGGGGGACCAGAGGCGGGGGAGGTAGTGTGCCTGCTGCTAGCTGACAGTGATGGAGTGGCCGGTGGCGGTGATCTCGGTGCAAGTACAGTCTCCGGAAGCCACTGCGTTGTAGCATATCGAGCCGGTGGCTATCGGCCTGTAGGGCCCATATGTGGTCGGTGGAGTTGTTGCGGTATAGCTGCCTGCGGCCAAGAAGCCGGTTGGAGGCGCGCCAAAGACTGAGTTCGGGTCTGGGGAATAACACCACTTGCAGTCGTCATTAACGATGATGTAGAGGTCATCGTTTACGGTCATGGGAACATTTTGCGGGTTGTTTGTGTTGATTTCTCTTCGCGGCATTAGAGGTTCCTCCAGGGGAAAGTTAATACAGCGTTGGCTTGCCTCCGGCTTTCTCGCAAGGTGGGTTGAGCGTGGACTATTTCCCCGGCCGCTTGAATCGGGGGTCTGCGACCAGAGCCTGCAGATTGGGGTCGCTTTCAACGGTGTTGTAGGAAAACCCCTTGCGAAGGCACAGCTCGATGTACTTCAAGGCCTCTGGGCGGTCTCCCATCATCTCATACGCTTCGCCAACATTGGAAAGGACGCCGGGGTCGTCGGGTGAGAGAGCAAGGGAAGTCTGGATCTTGGAAAGCGCCTTCTGATTCTGTTTGCTGGATGCGTAGAGCAGGGCGAGCGTGGATTGAGCCATGGAGTCCTGTGGCTTGAGCGCAACCACCTTTTCGGCGATTTGCTCAGTCTTTTGGCGCGCGGCCTGCGCCTTGTCAAACCGCTTGGCACCCTGGTAGGCCAGATTCAGGTTGTTCCAGACCATGTAATTATTGGCGTTCATGCGCAGTGCCTGCTCGGTGGCGGCGGCGGATTCCGGATACCGTTTCTCTTCGATGTAAAGAAGGCCCAGGTTTGCGTAGGCCACATAGCTGGGCTCGAGCGCGATGGATTTCTTGAGCGCCTGTTCGGCTTTGGCCAGCGACGGCGCGTCGCCGGCATCCAGGTAGACAGCCCCCATGTTGTAGTAGAGCTCGGAGTTGTCGGGAGTGATCTGGAGCGCTTCCTGATAGGCGGCGACGGCCTGCGGATATTTCGCCTGGCGATCATAAAACGCGCCAAGCTGGTTATAGCCTTCCCAGTTGTTGGGCCGCATGACGGCGGCCTTCTGGAAGATTTTTTCCGCATCGGTTACGCGCCCTGACATCTCGTAAGAGCGGGCCAGCCCGATGAGCGCCGAGGCGTCCTTGGGGTTGAGGTCGAGCGCGTGTTGGAACTCCTGCAAAGCGAGGTCATGCTTGCCAAGCGCATCGTGGATTTGAGCCAGCGTGACATAGACGGCGGGTACGCGGTTGTCGAGCTCGGCGGCTTTCTGGCAGTTGGCCTGGGCTTCCTTCAGCCAGCGCGGATCCTGCTCCAACTGATATTTGCGGCGATAGGCCTCTCCCAACTGCGCATAGCCCAGCGCGAAGCCTGCATCGGTCTGGATGGATTTCTGCAGGGACGCGATGGCAAGGTTGATGTTGTCTGGCTTGTCGGAGCGCTGCATGTAACCCAGCGCTGTGAGGTAGTCCTCATAAGCGGCGGGATTGAGTGAGCCGCCGGTGTTTCGCAGCATGTCGGCGGAGACGGAGATGTTCATGAGGCGAGCCAGGCGGGAGACCGCTTCATCCTCCAGGTTGGAGAGGTCGCCGGCGCGGTCTTCCACATCGGCAGAACCGATCTGGCGCATCTGTTTGGTGTCGATGAGGTTCACGGTAAGGTGAATGTCGTTGCCGTCGCGCTCCACCGAGCCTTTGACAACGAGGTTAGCTCCCAATTGCTTGAGCGCATCCCCAGGATCCGTCACGTTGCGGTGGCGCACCTCGCTGTCGGGAACGACCCAGAGGGACTGGTCACCCACGTTGAGGTTGGAGAGACGGCTGGTCAGTGAGTCCATGAGGCCATCGGCAAGCGCCGTGGTTTCCGGGTTGCTGCCGATGACGTCAAAGGGCAGCACGGCAATGTGGCGTTCGGGCGGTTTGGAAAAAAACAGGGCGAAGACCCGCTGCCGCAGCGACGGAACCAGGCTGGCAAGGAGCACGAGCAAACAGAGCGCGCCGAGCGATGCCAGCAGCCAGGTCCTGGATGAGCCGCGTTTCTCGCCGGCAGGACGCCAGGCGGTGCGCGAGGCGTCGGCAAGGGCACGACGGGTTTGCGCATTGAGCTGGCTGCTCTTGTGCCCCAGCGGTGCGGGCTTGCCGTCGGGGGAGGCGGAAAGCTCAGGGTCCGGCGGCAGTTCGCGCGCGGCCACGGCAAGGTCGGCCAGGAAGTCGCCGCAGGTGGGAAAGCGGCGTTCGGGGTCCTTGGCGAGCGCGCGGTAAAGCACGGGCTGCAAGGCAGCCGGTAGCGCCTCAATGCCGAGCGGCGGCTCATTCAGGATGGCGAAGATCATGGCGGGAATGGTTTCGCCGGGGAAGGGGCTGTGCCCGTTGAGCATCTCCGCAAACACCACGCCGAGCGCCCAGATGTCGCAGCGCTGGTCAACGCGGTGACCCATTGCCTGCTCGGGAGACATATAGCGAAACGTGCCGGTGACGCCGGTTTGCGAGGCAGTTTGTTCGCTCACCACGCGCGCAAGGCCGAAGTCGACAATCTTAGCCAGACCGGAGGGCGTGATCATCACGTTGGAGGGCTTTATGTCGCGGTGGACGATGCTGCGCGCGTGGGCTTCGGCCAGGCCGGTTGCCATCTGGGTAACGATTTGAATCGCTTCATGAACGCGCAGTGGTCCCTGGCGCATGCGCTCGGCAAGGGACATGCCCTCATAGAAGGCCATGACGATGAAAGTGCGGCCTTCTCCGGTTTCTTCCACGCCATGGATGACGCCGATGTTGGGGTGGTCAAGCGTGGCTGCTGTCCGCGCCTCGCGAAGGAAACGATCCTTGTCGCGTTCACTGGAGATCAGGTCCGGCGGCAGAAACTTGAGCGCGACATTTCGGTTGAGGCGAAGATCGAGCGCGCGATACACAACCCCCATACCACCCGATCCGGCCGTGGCGAGAATCCGGTAATTCTCGGTAACGATGTCGCCTTCCGTGAGGGTGTGTCTGAGTTGGGTCATAGGTGGCAAATTGCAGGGTCTCCGGGTCCACGACTCTCGGGGCCTCTGGGACTGAAGGGGACCGGGAATCGGACGAGCCCGGAAGGTGCGCTCGTTGTGATGGTACGACTGGACTTATCCTGTGGCAAGCTTTGTGCGGGTCGCAGACTGCTTTCCCGCATCGGGTGACGGGACGGAATCCTGCGGGGCCGTGATTGAGGATATGGAAACGAAAACGCAGGTTTCTCGCAGATGAATCTTGTGTCAGAGGAAGCTTCGAGCTACGCTGGTTGCCAATTGGCGGACCGGCATGTGGAGGCGCAGAATTGCCGGGGAAGGAGTCCGGGCCATGAAACTTTCCGGATGGATCCCATGGGTGGGAGTGTTGCTTGCCACGCTGCCGGCCTTTTCGCAGAGTACCCCGGCCGTACCCGATCATTCGATTTCCACCATGCGCGTGACCACGCGGGCAGTGCTGGTGGACGTAGTGGTGACGGATGCCAATGGCAATCCTGTGCGGGGGCTCGGGGAGGATGACTTTGCGGTGTGGGAGGATGGCAAGTCGCAGACGGTTTCCTACTTTGACGAACAGCGCCAGAGCCTGAACGCCACGCCGGTTCTGCCGGTGGAACTGCCTCCCGACGTGTTCTGCAATTTTTCGCCCATGCGGACGCCGCCGGCCGTGAACGTGCTGCTGCTGGACTCGCTAAATACCACCATGGAGGACCAGACCTATGTGCATCAGCAGGCCCTGCGCTTCCTAGCCAGCGTGCATCCGGGAACCCGCATGGCCATTTTCACCATGTCGCTGGGCCTGCACTTTGTGCAGGGATTCACAGACGACCCCACATTGCTGCTAGCAGGCCTGAAGGACAGCAAGAATAATGAAATTGAGGTGCCGGCACTGATGAAGTCGCCGGAAGAGACCAATGCGCGCACGGCCATCATCAGCATCATGTCGCGCCCGGTTCCGGCGGGTCCGGGAGCCACCACCACGGCCGCTCCCCAGGCCATGATTGATGCGCTGGTGCAATTTTTTCAAGATACCAGCGCTGCTGAGGAGACCGACCGCGCCTATCGAACGCTGGAAAACCTGCAGCGGCTTGCCCGTTTTCTTGGCGTCTTTCCTGGGCGCAAGAACCTGATCTGGTTTTCCGAGTCGTTTCCGCTGCGGCTCTTCGGCGACTCGTCGCAGCGGATGCAAGACCAGATTCGCAAAACCGTGAACTTGCTGACTGCGGCGCGTGTGGCGGTCTATCCAGTGGATGCGCGCGGCGTAAAGGAGTATCACTTTTACGAGGCGGCCAACACGACGCGCACCCTTGTCAACAGCGCTAAAGAAGTGATGGGGGCGGCGAGCCTGCAGGCGCAGTCTATCCTGGGCGAAAAAGAGGATCGAGACAGCGACCAGGAAACCATGCGAATGCTGGCGGAGGACTCGGGCGGCAAGGCCTTTGTGAATACGAACGGACTGGCGGATGTGATTGCGGACATTGCAGCCAACAGCAGCGATTTCTACACCCTTTCCTACTCGCCGACGAACACACGCATGGACGGCAAAATCCGACGCATTAAAATCAAGGTGGCCGGGGGCAAGTATCACCTCTCCTACCGGCGCGCTTACTATGCCAGCGACGCGGGGCTACCGGGAGCGGTGGACCGGGCTGCAAGCCGCGATCGCCACCCCGGCTCAGAGAAGGAGCAGGCGGAGACAGATCCGCTGGCCCCGTACATGGAATTCGGGATGCCGGAGTCCGAGCAAATTCTGTTCAAACTTCTGATGCGGCCAGAACAGAATGCATTCTCGGAAACAGCCAGGCAGAGGCCCGACAAACAATCCGGCATCGACTACTCCATGGATTTCGCGATCGATCTGAAGGATCTGCATCTGCACACAACTCCGGATGGCATGCACCAGGGTACGCTTTATGTGGAGTTCCTGGTGTATGACCGCTATGGTGGCCCGGTTCGCCGCGAAGAGCACCGGGTGGCGCTGCGTGTGACGCCACAGGACTATGCCAATTTCGAGAAGTATGGTGTGCAGATGCACGCCGTGTTGCAGGTGCCCAAGGGCCAATACTGGCTGCGAACGGGCGTCTATGACGCGGAAACACAGAGAGTGGGTACCATGGAAATTCCTCTTGACGCCGTGAAAGCAATTGAGGTGGCGGCCCGGTAGAAAGACCGCGAATTGGCGCAGGACCGGCGCGCTCCGATGACCACAGGCAGAGATGGATCTGGGATCGAATGAGACGGGTAAGCCCAAGAGCGGCTGCAAATAGTTGATTTGCAACGCGGCCCCGTAGCTCAGGTGGATAGAGCAGCAGTTTCCTAATCTATCTAAATCATGTATTATAAATAACTTAATGTAGTTAAGAACCCCTGAAAGTGCCCCCCAATGACATGGTTTCTAAGACTGGGTGACCCGTGCAGTGACCTAACAAATACTCTCGTGAGTAGCAGTTTCATCGATTGGCGCGTCGTGCACAAAGGCCCTGAGGATTAGCTCAGGGCCTTTGTGTTTGTGTGCCAACCTGCTCAGGCTGCCTTATCGTTGCCGGCCTCGGACAGTGCCATCCAAGCGGCAAGAGATGGCCGGTAGAACCGCCAGAGCGACCCGATCCGCCGGTACGGCATGTTGAGGACCTTTGCTCTGCGCTTCACCGTGATCGGATCACACCGCTGGAAGATGGCGGCCTCTTCCAGGGTCATCACATTCTGGTCGGTTGGGGCTGTGGTTGAGCCGGGCGAACTGGCCCGGCAACGAGTTGCTTGGTTTTCCATAATGCAATCCTTAAATGCGAGATTGCCGGAGCGGGCACTCCACAACCATGCGAGCAACATTCAGTCCGAAGTTCTGCTCGATGTCTCTCAGACGCGGCAATCCCCCTTGATCTTCGACTGCATCATGAAGAAGGGCAGCGATCACCATCTCTTCGGAGACAGGGGACCCGGCGTGACCTGCCTCACCCATCACCAGGGATGCAACGCCCAGAAGGTGTGCCATGTACGGAATGTCCGTTCCCTTGCGTCTCTCAACATGGATGAACGACTCCTCCTCACAGCGATACTGCATCAAACCACCAGAGGAGAATTGCAGATGGAAAGACGGAAGCTAGGATCTGACGGGCCCGAAGTGCCGGTGATTTGTCTGGGCGGAAACGTCTATGGATGGACGCTGCCCGAGGCAGAATCATTCCGGCAACTTGATGCGGCGCTGGCTGCCGGACTGAACTTCGTGGATACGGCGGATGTGTATTCACGGTGGGTTCCGGGAAACCATGGTGGTGAGTCGGAGACGATTCTCGGCAAGTGGTTTGTGAGAACCGGGAAGCGCAAGGATGTCATTCTGGCGACCAAGGTCGGCATGGAGATGGGCGCAGGCAAAGAGGGGCTGAGGGCGGCCTACATCCGGCAGGCGGTTGAGGATTCATTGCAGCGGCTCCAGACGGATTACATCGACCTCTATCTGGCGCACAAGGACGATCTGGAGACCCCGCTGGAAGAAACATTAGGAGCCTTCGACGAGTTGGTAAAGCAGGGGAAAGTCCGGTATATCGGCGCGTCGAATTACAGTGGAGCCCGTCTGGCGGAAGCGCTGGAGACCTGCAAAAAGCATGGATTGGCAAGCTATGTTTCGCTGCAGCCACACTACAACCTGGTAGAGCGGCCTGCGTACGAGACGGACCTGCTGCCAGTCGTGCTGAAGTACCATTTGGGCACGACTCCATATTTTTCGCTGGCAGCCGGCTTTCTGACCGGCAAGTACCGCAGCCAGCAGGACACAGCGAAAGCCGCACGCGGAGCAATGGTGCAAAAGTATCTGAACCCCTGGGGATTCGGGGTGGTTGCGGCGCTGGATGAAGTGGCGAATGCGCGTGGATCGACACCGGCGCGGGTGGCGCTGGCCTGGATGCTTGCCCAGCCTGGAATTACAGCTCCGATTGCCAGCGCGACGAATGAGAAGCAGCTTGCTGATCTGGCGGAAGCCACGGAACTGAAGCTGGATGCGGAGTCGATAAAGAAACTGAATGCGGCAAGCGCTCGGAAGAGCGAAGCAGAGGCTGTGGCAGAGTAGAATGATCTAGTCCATGAGCACAGCGGCAGTTCGCAGTGATTGGGTAGGGCGCGTCATCGACGGGAGATTTGCTCTCCTCCAATGGTTAGGCGGCTCTGAACGGAGTGGTGTGTTCCTTACTGAATTGCAGGGACAACCATCGCAAAGGGCCGCCATCAAGCTCATTTCGGCTGATGCCGCGGACGCGGAAGCCTGCATCGCCGGTTGGGCGGTTACAACGCCCCTCGCTCATCCTCACTTGATGCGCCTGTTATATACCGGACGTTTTCAAATCGACAGCACGCCGCTGGTCTACGCGGTGACGGAATATGCCGAGGAAGTTCTCTCACAGATTCTTCCCCTGCGTCCACTCACGCCCACCGAAGCCAAAGAGATGCTCGACCCAGTCCTTGACGCGCTTTCCTATCTCCACGGCAAGGGCATCGTGCATGGTCACCTCAAGCCATCAAACATCATGGTCGTCGATAATCAGTTGAAGCTATCTTGCGACGGCCTTAATCTCGCTGGCGGGCCTGGCAAATACTCTTCGTCGCTGAGCGTCTATGACGCACCGGAAGCCACCTCGGAGCCCATCTCCCCGGCCGCGGACGTCTGGTCGCTCGGCGTCACCCTGATCGAAGCCCTGACCCAACATCCGCCGGTTTGGGACAGATCGACACAGCGCATGCCGATTGTGCCGGAATTCGTTCCACCACCCTTCGCCGGCATTGCCCAGGGATGTCTCCGGTCCACCCCTGGGCGCCGATGCGCCCTCAGCGATGTCAAGGCTCGTCTCGAACCTGCCCCGTCGCTCCGGGCTCCCGCCAACAAAACCGGCAAAGCGGTCCCTACCAAACTCCGCGTGACGGCATTCGTTGCCTCAGTGCTCGTTCTGATTGCTGTAGCGGCTACTTTGCTAGTGCGATCTCACCATGTAGAGCCATCGTATCCAAACGGGAAGAAACCTGCGCTCAACATCCCCGCGCCCCCACCTCAATCTCCAGGTCCAGGGACTCAATTTTCCAAGGGCGTGCTGGCAAAGGGTGCTGTCGCCGAGCGAGTTCTGCCCGACATATTTCCAAGTGCGAGAGAATCCATTCGGGGCCACATCAGGGTGAGGATACGGGTCACGGTCGATTCAAGGGGCGATGTTTCGAATGCGACGTTCGAATCTCCGGGACCCAGTAAGTACTTCGCCAGAGTGGCCCTGCAAGCCGCTCAGCACTGGAGATTCAAGCCTGCGCAAGTGGATGGTCAGGCCGCCTCCAGCGTATGGATCCTGCAATTTCAGTTCACACAAACCGCAACCGAGGTCACTCCCGTCGAGGTCTCTCCATAGCGTACCCCTATTTCGCTGGCTATCCGCCGCTCGCTGCACCAAGGCCTGCATAGGCGCCAACAATCCAGTCCTGCAAGGGACATTGTTCTCCGCAGTCCAGGCATACCGTCGTGGCGAATTGTGCCGCGAAGTGCGGACGCACGGATCGGCTCTGGAATGTGTCGAACGGTTGCCCGCGCTGTCCGCATTTCCAGTAGGCTCCAATCGCTGGCGCAGTCCGACAACTCGGGCAGGCAAACCCTTCCCGGTGCGGCAACCTTGCACGACGTAACAACCCCTGCGCGTGCCGCAGTCCGCTCCGGCAATTCATCAACATGAAAGCAGAAATCGCCCCGAGCCAGAATGAACGTAGCCACAAGGCGAGGATCAAGAACTCAACAACGCCCACAACGCCGAGGACTGTAGCCACCATCAGGCTGCGGGCACGTCCCAGCGCAAACCACAGCAGAGACCGAAGAATCTGGCCGCCATCCAGGGGATAGATGGCCAACATGTTGAAAACCAGCAGAGTGACGTTGATCCACATGATCGCCCGCAACAACTGGTAGGCATCGGGCATCATCTGTGCCCATCCCAACGACCGGCTCATCATAACCGCCGCGAACAGGACAGGCAGGAGCGCTACGTTCACCAGGGGGCCTGCCGCGATGCTCCAAAGTGTGGCGCCAGGCCGCTGCGGCGGGTTGACATACGCCACACCGCCCAAGGGCCATAGCACAATCTGGTTTGCCGTCCCACCAGTCTGTCGGCAAGCCAGGGCGTGCCCGAACTCATGCAGCAGCACTATCAAGAACAGAGCCAGATACTCAAAACAATTTTAGATGACAGAGGCATACCTGACTTGTCTGCTCTCGATCTCATAGGCTGCCACGAGAAACCAGGACCAGTGCAGAAATAGATCAACTCAGGCGAGGCGAAAGAGTTGGATCGAACCTTGGCGAACACTCGGCATGTGGGGAGCTTACGTTGCCCCGATAGCTCCTGCGATCCATCGCGGGCTGCTTACTTCGCTGCAGCGTCCTTTTGCGCCGCCCAGCGTCGTTCAACAGCCTCGGCAATTTAACTAGTGTTGTGCGTCATAAATAGAATCACGTATATGGCAAGACTCATTTTATGATGAGGAGACCTCGCCATGCGTATCGCCCCGCCCATTGTGATCGATGAAGCCACGTGCAGAGAACTGGAACGGCTCAGCCGCAAATGTTCGATGGCGGCCCGCGTAGTGGTGCGCAGCCGGATTATACTGCTGGCCGGCGAAGGTATTCAGAATAAGCAGATCGCCGCGCAACTCGGTGTCAGCACTCGCATGGCGGCCTTGTGGCGTGGACGTTTTCTGGAGTTCGGCGTCGAAGGTCTGTTGAAGGACGCTCCGCGCCCCGACCGCACGCCCAGGATCACGGCTGAGGCTACTGCAGAGGCTATTGCCAGGACCACGCAAACGACGCCCGCCAACGCCGCTCACTGGTCCACGCGTTCGATGGCTCGTGAGGCCGGTATCTCGGAGGCATCCGTGCGACGCATCTGGCACGCTCATGGATTGAAGCCGCACCGCGTTGAGAGCTTCAAGATCAGCAACGATCCTGACTTTGCCGCCAAGCTGGAAGATGTTGCAGGCCTCTATCTCAATCCGCCTGAGCACGCGCTGGTTCTGTCGGTCGATGAGAAGAGCCAAATTCAGGCGCTGGACCGTGCTCAGCCTGGACTGCCCTTGAAAAAGGGACGCTGCCAGACCATGACTCACGACTACAAACGCAACGGAACGACGACACTGTTCGCAGTGCTCAACACCACTACCGGCGAGGTGTACCATCTCTGCCAGCAGCGCCATCGTCATCACGAGTGCCTGAAGTTCCTGCGCATGATCGACTAAGCTATGAAGGCCGAAAAGCAAATCCCCATCATCTGCGGCAACTACGCTACGCACAAGCATGAACGCGTCCAGCGCTGGTTGGCACGGCACAAACGCTTTCATGTGCACTTCACGCCGACCTCGGCATCATGGCTCAACATGATCGAGCGCTTCTTCCGCGACCTGACCGAGAACCGCAT
>DATKTQ010000021.1:0-8519 GCA_035531055.1 Occallatibacter sp.
TGATGGAGCTTGGAGCGGTGGACGCCATGGCGGAGAGGCTGGCCTGTGCGCAGGACAGCGGCGAGAGCCTGATGGTGGTGGCGCATGATGCGCGGAACATGGTGACGGCTCTGGGGCTTTTTTGCGAACTGCTGGAGGAGCCGGGCGTGCTTTCGGCCCCCTACCTGCATTACGCGCGGGAGTTGAAGGGCGTGGCGGCGACCAGTGGCCGGCTGGTGGAACGGCTGACGGCACTGCAGACCAGCCCCCATGGAGGAGCGGCGCCGGAGCGAAGAGCGCAGGAGAGCCCGCGCGAAGGGAACACGATGCGCGGCCTGAGCCGGGGACGACGGGAGTGGGCGATGCTGCCAGCCCTGCCGATTGACAACCTGGCCGAGGAGTTGCACTCCAACCGCAACCTGCTGGCTGCACTGGCCGGTCTGGGAGTGGAGGTGACGGTGGACGCGGCCGAAGGGGCGCTGGCGGTGCCGCTGACCGGCGAGGACCTGACGCGGCTGCTGGTGAACCTGGTGAAGAATGCGGTCGAAGCGATGCCAGGAGGCGGCCGCATCCATTTCCAGCTGCGGGAGATGCCGCTGAGTTCAGACGGCGGGCGGTGGCTTTGCCTGACGGTGGAGGACAACGGGCCGGGCATCCCGGAAGAAGCGATGGAGGCGATCTTTGAGCCGGGATACACGACCCGGAGCGGGAGCACGAACGGACGTAAAGCGCGGCGCGGATTGGGGCTGGCAATCTCCCGCGCGCTGGTGGAAGCAGCAGGCGGACGGATGACAGCGGTCGAACGCGCCAGGCCAGGCGCATGCCTGCGAATTGAACTGCCGGTGCGGTGAGGCCGGGCAGCGGCACGCTTCCGGTGCGCAAACCCGCCGGAAGCGGAACCAATTACCCAAGGAGACGGGAGGCGAAATACAATGCTCGAAACAGTTCTGCACTACAGGGCCATGGAATTGAATCCTCAAATCGCGGAGCCGACGGCCAGGCTGCATCTGCTGGTGGTGGACCCGGACGCGGCGGTACGGTCGGCCTGCGGCGAGATTGCCGGAAGCCTGGGCTACACGGTGGACTGCATCGGCGACGTGGACCAGGCGCGAGGCCTGCTGCGGAACCTGGCCGCAGACATTCTGCTGGTGAACCTGCCCCACCTGATTCACCGCGGGCTGGAGCTGATCTCCGAGGTGAAGCTGCTCTATCCGCACCTGACGGTGATTGCGATGACGGCTTCGGGCTCAGTGAATGCGGCGGTGGAGGCGATGCGCTGCGGCGCGTCGGACTACCTGACCAAGCCCTTTGCCGTGGATGAACTTTCGGCGGTGCTGGAGCGGGCAGCCTCCAACCACACCATCGACCTGGCAGCGCGGCAGCTGCGCGAGCGGCTCCGGCTGAGCCAGGGACTCGGCTCGATGATTGGCCGTTCGCAGGAGATGGAGAAGCTTTACCGGATCCTCTCCAAGGTGGCGGTGAGCACGCACCCGGTGCTGATTCTGGGCGAGAGCGGCACGGGCAAGGAACTGGTGGCGCGGACCATCCACGCCTACGGGCCGAACGCGCAGAAGCCGTTTCTGCCGGTGGACTGCGGCTCGCTGGTGCCTACGCTGATTGAGAGTGAATTGTTCGGCTATGTGAAGGGCGCGTTTACCGGCGCGAACCGCTCGAAGGACGGACTGCTGGTTTCCGCCGAGGGCGGAACGGTGTTTCTGGACGAGATTGGCGAGCTTTCTCTGGACCTGCAGGCCAAGCTGCTGCGGGCATTGCAGGAGAAGGAAGTGCGGCCGGTGGGAGCGACGCACCGGATTCCCATCAAGGCCCGGATTGTAGCAGCCACCAACCGCGACCTGGCGACGATGGTGGACCGCGGCACCTTCCGCAAGGACCTGTTCTACCGGCTGAATGTGGTGAACCTGCGGCTGCCCTCGCTGCGCGACCGGCGCGAGGACATTCCCCTGCTGGCGGCGCACTTTCTGGACCGCATCAGCCGGGAGCATAATCGCAAGTTTACGCTGAGCGACGAGGTGCTGCGGACCATGATGCGCTACGAGTGGCCGGGCAATGTGCGCGAGCTGGAGAACGCGGTGGAGCGGGCCTGTGCGATGTCTTCCGGGCCGGTGCTGCACCTGGGCGACCTGCCCACGCAGCTGCAACAGCAGGGGCTGGCGGCGCACCGGGCGGCGAATGCGGCCGAGGTGGAGACCGAAGGCACCGAGACGGTGAAGCCGCTGGCGGATCTGGAGCGCGAGGCCATTCTGGGGGCCATCCGCACGCTGGGCGGCGACAAGCTGCAGGCAGCCAAACTGCTGGGCATCGGCAAGACTACCCTCTATCGAAAATTGAAGGAATACGGCATCCACGACCCGATGCAGGACGAGTAGATCCTTTCCGGCAGGGGCCGGCAGCGGGCTGCCGGAAGGGGTTTGCGGGCGGGCGCGGCGGTGCCGTGCGTCATGGGCCAAACAAAGGTGTAACCCGAACAGCTGGCGGCAGGGACGCAGCCGCAGCAAGGAGAAGAAACAGGCGATGAGCGTACTGATGGTAACCGGCATGGAGGGGGCACGGAGCTGCGCGGACGTGGTGGGCACGCAGCTGGATATGGAAGTGGAGGTGGCCCAGGGAAACCGCGCCGCGCTGGCTGCGCTGCGCCGGCGGGAGTTTATCGTGGTGGTGGTGGACGAGACGATTGCCGAGTGTGACCCGGCGGCGGCGGAAATGATCTGGGACCGCGCGGGGCTGGCGATTCCGCTGCAGATCAACTTTGCGCTCTCCGGCGCGGCGCGGCTGATCCGTGAGATTCGCGCGGCCCTGAACCGGCGCGAGCGGGAACGGATGCTGACTCGAAGCGCGGTGGCGGCGGAGATGGAAAGCGAGCTGAAATCCACCTTGTCAGGGCTGCTGCTGCACTCGCAGCTGGCGCTGACCGTGGGCGACGTGCCGGGGCCGCTGGCGGAGAAACTGCGCGTGGTGGCCAGCCTGGCCGGCAACCTGCGGCAGAGCCTCTCCACCGCACCCTCGCGACGCGGCGAAGCGACCTCCTGAGCATCAACTCCGACCGCAGACGGAGTTGCATCGAACGAACATGGCCGGGGCCAAAGTGCCCCGGCACTTTTTTGCGCGGCGAAGAACCGTCAGGCCGGATGCCGTAAGCTGAAACGAGGATGAACGACTCGGCTGTATTGCTGTTGGATTGCCCGGACCGCAAGGGCCTGGTGGCCCGCGTGGCCGGACTGCTCTGCGAATGGGGCGCCAACATTCTGCACGCGGATCAGCACCAGGACCACGACCTGGGGCTGTTCTTCATGCGGGTGGAATTTGCGCTGAACTGCGGCGGAGACGCGCCGGCGTTTGATGTGGAGGGCTTCCGGCGGGCATTTGTTCCGCTGGCTGCAGAGTTGGAGATGCACTGGCAGTTGAGCGCAGCCTCCGCGCGACCCCGGGTGGCGCTGTTCTGTTCGCAGTATCTGCATTGCATGGCGGACTTGCTCTATCGCTGGCGCGCGGGCGAGCTGGATTGCGAGATTCCGCTGATTGTTTCAAACCACCGCGAAGTGGAGAAGCTGGCGGCGTTTTACGGGATCGCGTTTGAGCACGTTGCGGTGACGGCGGCGACGCGCGCCGAGGCTGAGGCGCGGCAGATGGAGTTGCTGGAGAAGCATGGCGTGGAGCTGGTGGTGCTGGCGCGCTACATGCAGATTCTTTCGCCGGGATTTGTGGCGCGCTATCCGGCGGCAATCATCAACGTGCACCACTCGTTTCTGCCTGCCTTTACCGGGGCGCGGCCTTACCACGCGGCGCATGCACGCGGGGTGAAGCTGATTGGCGCGACCAGCCACTACGTGACCGAGGTGCTGGACGACGGGCCGATCATCGAGCAGGATGTGGCGCGCATCTCGCACCGCGACCAGGTGGAGGACCTCGTCGCACGCGGGCGCGACCTGGAGCGGCTGGTGCTGTCGCGCGCGGTGCGCTGGCATCTGAACCGGCGCATCCTGTGCTACGGCAACAAGACGGTGGTCTTCGACTAATTGGTCGGGTACGGATTGTGCAGGAGTGGTGCCGCGTTGCACGGAGTTGCGCTGGCCGAAGCCGTTGAGCGCCGGGCGAAGCCGGATGGCCACCTTGACAGAGGATACCCCGAAGGATATTGATGGGAGGCGTTGCATCCTGCATGCTTCGCAGCGCATGACGCGAAGAGGACAGGAAAAATCCCACCGGCATGGCCTGCCGGCTTTCAGGAAAATTCCGATGAAATGGGTCCGCTCTGTTCGCCTGCCTTTCCTCATGACCGCAGCTTTTGCGTGTGCGTGCACAACCTCCCTGCTGCATGCTGCCAGCCCAAAATCCTCCGCATCCGCTTCGGCGAGCGTCGTGGAATCGCAACCTCTCAAGGTCGACCGTCTTGACCCGGCGATCGACAAGATCATTCCCACCGGCGCGGTGCTGGAGCGCGTGGCAACGGGATTCAAATGGCTGGAAGGGCCGGTGTGGGCGAACGGCAGTCTGTATTTCGCGGACATCTCCGGCAACAGCATCCGCAAGTGGACGCCGGGCCTGGGCGTGTCGCTTGTGCGGCACCCGAGCGGTTACGAGGGCTCCGGATCGTACGGCGGCCCGGAACCGGGCTCGAACGGAATGACGCTGGGCCTGAACGGTCGCCTCACGGTGGCCGGGCACGCGCAGCGCGACGTTTATCGGCTGGAATCGCTTGCGCCCGGTGCGCAGGTCACGATTCTGGCAGACTTCTACAAAGGCAAGCGGCTGAACAGCCCCAACGATCTGGTGTACAAGTCAGACGGCTCGCTCTACTTTACTGACCCGCCCTATGGACTGCGGACGCAGAATGATGCCGACCCGGAAAAGCAGCTCAAGGTGAACGGCGTCTATCGCATTCCGCATGCGGAGACGCAAAAGCCCGGCGCCGCGCCGGCGCGCGCTGAGCTGCAATTGCTGACGGCCGACATGCCGCGACCGAATGGCATTGCCTTCTCGCCCGACGAGAAATATCTCTACGTGGACAACTCCGAGCCGAACAAGATCTGGATGCGCTATCGCGTGCTGGCCAACGGCACACTGGCGGACGGCAAGGTGATTTGCGATGCCACGGCAGACAAGCGCCCTGGCGGACCCGATGGCATGAAGGTGGACCGCGAGGGCAACATCTACAGCGCGGGGCCGGGCGGCGTGTGGATTCTTTCGCCGGAGGGCAGGCACCTGGGCACGATCGTGATGCCGGAACGCACCGCCAATGTTGCCTGGGGCGGACCGGACCACAAGACGCTCTACATCACGGCGAGCACCAGCATCTATCGCGTGCACCTGAAGATTGCCGGCGTGATGCCGCCTCGCAGCAAGTAGCCGGCTCTCCGTGCCGTTGCAATCGCGCGCTCGCTACGCCTCGACGAGCGCGTCGGCGATGGCGAGATGGCGATCAAGCGCGTCGATGCCGAAGTCGAGCTCTTCCTTGGTGACGATGAGCGGCGGCGCGATGACGAAATGGCTGACCCAGGCCTGCTGGGCAACGCCGTCGGCCATCATTTTCGCGGCAATCTGATCGACGACGAGGGGCTTGCCTTCCACCTTGTCGCGCATGGTGTTGAAGGGCTGCTTCGTCTCGCGGTTCTTGACGAGCTCGACGGCGAAGAAGAGGCCGATGCCGCGCACGTCGCCGACCGATGGATGCTTTGCCTTGAGGGCTTCGAGCTTTTCGCGCACGTAAGGCTCGAGCGAGGCGGCGCGCTCGACGAGGTTGAGCCGCTGCATCTCCTCGATGGTGGCAACTGCGGGGCCGAGCGTGATGGGATGCGCCTCGTAGGTGTGGCCATGCGAGAAGTAGCGCTCCTCGAAGAAATCGGCGATCTTTTTGGTGGTGGCGCAGAGACCGAGCGGCACGTAGGCCGAGGTGATGCCCTTGGCGGTAACGAGGATGTCCGGCTTTACGCCCCAGTGATCGACGGCGAACCACTTGCCGGTGCGGCCCCAGCCGGCCATCACCTCATCGTCGATCATCAGCACGCCGTGGTCGTCGCAGATTTTTCGCAGGCGGGGGAAGTACTCGGGCGGCGGGATGAGGACGCCGTTGGTGCCAACGACGGGCTCGAGGATGATGGCCGCCACGTCGCTCTCGTTGCGGATCATGTGCTCGATGTAATCGACGCATGCGATGTTGCAGCTGGGATAGGTGTGTTTGATGGGGCAGTCGTAGCAGTTGGTCTCCGGCGCGAAGACGAAGCCCGCGCCTTTGCCGCCGGGCTCCATGGCCCAGCGGCGCGGATCGCCGGTGGCGGCGATGGACCCCATGGTGGAGCCATGGTACGAGCGATAGCGCGAGATGATTTTGGTTTTTCCGGTGACCATGCGCGCGATTTTGAAGGCGGCCTCGTTGGCCTCAGTGCCGCTGGTGGCGAAGAAGAATTTTTCCAGACCGGCGGGAAGCACTTCCAGCAGCTTGGCGCTGAGGCGTGCGCGTGCGTCGGTGGCATAGACCGGGCCGACGAATGCGAGTTCGCGCGCCTGCTCGGCGATGGACTCGATGACGCGGGGATTCTTGTGGCCAAGGTTGACGCACATCAGCTGCGAGGAGAAGTCGAGGTAGCGCTTGCCGGCGCCGTCGGTCATCCAGCAGTCTTTTGCATCGACGATGTGCAAGGGTTTCCAGGTCTTCTGGACGCGCCAGGTTCCGTAGTTGGTTTGGCGGGTGATGCTGGAGATCTGCTCGGATGTGAGCCCGGGGCCGGCGGCGATGTCGCTCATGGAAGTCCTCTCAAAAGAAACGCGTTCGCGGACAAGCCGGAACACTTGTCCACTTATGCTACGGCATCGGCGCGGGCCTGGACTTGAATTTGCCGGAGCGAGAGCGGCAGAGGCGAAAAGGCATCGAAACGAAGGTGCGATATTTTCGGCAAAACTGCTGTGGAAAACTGCAAATTTCGTATAGGGGGTGGGGCGTAGCTCCGCTGCGCGGAGCAGTTTTCAGTTGTCAGAGATCACGGATCAGGGAACGGCGGGTTGAGATCAAGGTAAGCCGGATCGCAGGGAATCCTGCGAGTGCGTGGATTTCTGCTTGAAAGGAAAAGCCCCCGGCGAGCCGGGGGCTTGGTTTTGCCTGAGGGGCAGGTTAGTTGCTGAACAGGAGCACGCCGGTGGCCTTCTCTTCATTGCCGCCGTCGTCGGCGCTGACGGGGCGATAGAAGAGCTGGTTGGCTTCGAGGAAGACCTCAAGGAAGGCCGGCCGGGCGGTGATTTGTCCGGCGATGAGCGCCTCCGACAAGGGATCCTCGACATACCGCTGCAGGGCGCGGCGCAAGGGGCGTGCACCGTAGCTGCGGTCGACGAGGGTCTTCTCGAGGATCCACTTCTTGGCATCTTCGGTGACCGAGATGGTGATGGCCTTCTGTGCCAGATTCGCGTTCAACTGCTGGACCAGCAGCTCGACAATCTGCATGAGATCGGCGTCGGACAGCGACTGGAAGAGGATGACCTCGTCGAGCCGGTTGAGGAACTCGGGGTTGAAGGTCTTCTTGACTTCCTGCTTGACCAGTTCCTCGACTTTTTCCGTGACCAGATCTTCGCGGTCGCTCTGGAAGCCCAGGCCCTGCTTCTTCTGCAGGTGGCGGGCGCCGATGTTCGAGGTCATGATGAGGATGACGTTCTTGAAGTCGACGGTGTTGCCGAGGCCGTCTGTCAACTGGCCGTCCTCAAAGACCTGGAGCAGGATGTTGAAGACGTCAGGGTGCGCCTTCTCGATTTCGTCGAGTAGGACGACGGAGTACGGGGAACGCTTGACGCGCTCAGTGAGCTGGCCGCCCTCCTCGTAGCCGACGTATCCCGGAGGCGAACCGATGAGCTTGGAGACGGAATGCTTCTCCATGAACTCCGACATGTCAAAGCGGATGAGCGCCTTGTCTGACCCAAAGAGGAACTGGGCCAGGGTGCGGGCCATCTCGGTTTTGCCCACGCCGGTGGGGCCGAGGAAGAGGAAGCTGCCGATGGGCCGGTGCGGCGACTTGAGACCGGCGCGGCTGCGGCGGATGGCGCGGGCGAGGGCGCTGATGGCCTTCTCCTGCGAGATGACGCGCTTGTGCAGCTCTTCTTCGACGCGAAGGAGTTTCTGTGTCTCTTCTTCCTTGATGCTGGTGACGGGCACGCCAGTCCAGCGGGAGACAACATCCTCAATGTCTTCGCGGCTGACGATGCCGGCCGCAGAGTCATCGAGGTGGTACTTGTCGCGGAGGGCGCGCAGATTTTCGCGCTCCTTGCGCTCCTCGTCGGAGTAGAAGCGGGCCTTCTCGAATTCGTGGTTGGCGATGGCCGAGTCCATGCGATGAACGATGAACTTGATGCGCTTCTGGACTTCGGTAATCTCCTCGGGCAGCGAGGTCTGGCGGAGCTTGACGCGCGCGCCGGCCTCGTCGATGAGATCGATGGCCTTGTCGGGGAGGAAGCGATCGGGGATGTAGCGGTTGGAGTGCGACACGGCGAACTCGATGGCATCCTCGGTGTAACTGACGGCGTGAAACTTCTCGTAGCGGTCC
>DATKTQ010000022.1:0-30162 GCA_035531055.1 Occallatibacter sp.
CGAGTACCACCAATCCACTACCCACATGACGATGCCGCCGATGAGCAGCGCCAGGGCGATGACGCGGAGGCTGCCGAGGTTGTGGTCGCTCCACTTTTTAAGCAGCAGTGCCGGCACCGACGTGAAGGCGAAGGCGATGAACGTGAGAGAAATGGGATGCGTCAGCCAGTTGCGGTCGCCGCCTTCGCCCTCAGGAAAGGTGCGCATAAAGCCCACAATGCGGCTGAGGTAAAGCAGCGTGAGCGCAAAGATGGCGCCGGCCTGGATGACGATGGTGTACATCTTCCAGTACGCGTCGTCGAGCGGAATGTGCATCAAGGCTTCTGCAATGCGCAGGTGCGCGGTGGAGCTGACGGGCAAAAATTCGGTCAGGCCTTCCACAATGCCCAACAGGACAGACTGCAAATAGGGATTCAAACAGCCTCCGCAAAAGGTAAGGAATGGGCCGGCCTGCTGCCGGCGGAATGGAATGAAAGGTTATTGATCGATGCCGTACACGGGAATGCCCTGATCCAATTTGAACACGAGTGCTGCGCCCCGCCACGCGTAGTCTGAGTCGGCGAACCTGGTCTTCAACTGGGCGGCCAACTGGCGCGCGCGGTCATGGGCCTCGTCGCTCTTTTTTTCATTGCCCGTCACGCCGAACATGTTGGTCAGCACCGCCTCACGGTAGGCGGCTTCATACAGCGCTCTTGCCGCGCGCGGGCTGTCGGGATGCTCGGCGGCGTACTTCTCATAGATTTCGGCTTCTTTCGCCGGGCACTTGGGCGAGCCCTGCCAGTCTCCGCAGAGCTTGTTGTCAATCAGGTCAAAGGCCGCCAGGTCTGCCCAGCGAGTGCGCGGATAATACTTGATCACTTTTTTCAGTGCGTCGTCATCCATCTGCTCGCGCATGTCGGGATCCTGCGAATGGGCCGAGGGCAGGGTGCTGAGGTCCGCCTTCTGAATCTGCCACTGAATGTCTGCCGCGCGCCAGGCCGCCTGCGCCGCCAGGGGCGAGTTGGGAAACATCTCCACCAGCCGACGATAGAGCAGATGCGCGCTTTGGGCGGCATGGGCGGGGCCGCGCGGATCACTGGCCAGCGCCTCCTGGTTGGCCGCCGCGCCCATCAGCACCTGGTCGCCGTTCGGCGTGGCTTCCTCCACAACGCCCTTGGCCTGAATCCATCCGGAGATGGGCGCCGGCGTATCGCTTGCGCCGAAGATGGGCTGGTCGCGGGAGTGATCTTCCTCGATGTCCGTGTTGGCATAGACGCGCATCCAAGGGCCGCTTCGCTCAGCCACCACCATCTCCCGGCCAATCTGTACGCGGTCCAGCTTTTGCGCGCTCTTGTCCGGCGTGACATAGAGCCAGGTGACCTGCAGCACCGTGGCGCGGGGACCGGCCATGGGCTTCACCAGTTCCGGCTGCTTCTGCCCCAGTGCCCAGGGCGCGGCACATGCCAGAGCGAGTGCAAGGGTGAGGAAGCAACGGTTGCGGGGTCTCATCTCAATCCGAATCATAGTCGACTCCTGCTAGACGACGCCCTCTGCAAGCACTTCCGCCAGCAGGGCGGGCGCAACGTTGCCGCCGCTGACCACGGCCACGGCCTTGCGATAGGCGGGCAGCTCCGCGGCATGGAACAGCAGCGCCGCAGCCGCCACGGCTCCGCTGGGCTCTGGCACCAGCCGGGCGGTGGAGACGATGGCCCGCATTGCGGCGCGAATCTCCGCCTCGCTGACGGTTACGATGCCGCTGACGAAGGCCTGGATGTGCGCGAAGTTGCGTTGTCCCACGCTCTGGGTGCGCAGGCCGTCGGCGATGGTGCGGCTGGTGTCCTCCGCGGACCACTCGATGATCTTGCCGGCCCGGAAGCTCGCGGCAGTGTCACCTGCCAGTTCGGGCTCGACGCCGAGGACCGTGGCGTTGGGCAGAAGCTGCTTGACCGCGGCGGCGACGCCGGCGAGGAGGCCCCCGCCGGAGACCGGCGAGAGGACCAGGTCCACGTCGGGCAATTCCTCCACTATCTCAAGACCGCAGGTGCCCTGGCCCTCGATGATTTGCTCATCGTCATAGGGCGGAATGACGACGTAACCGTGGGCGCGAACGAGCTCCTCAGCTTTGGCGAGGCGCTCGCTGGAGGCGGGACCGACCTCGACGACTTCCGCGCCGAAGGCCAGCGTGGCCGCGCGCTTGATGGCAGGCGCGTTGGACGGCATGACGATGACAGCCTTTGCGCCAACCGCGCGCGCCGCATACGCCACGCCCTGCGCGTGGTTGCCGCTGGAGTAGGTGATGACGCCGCGGGCGATTTCCTCGGGCGTGAGCTGCAGGATTTTGTTGGCCGCGCCGCGGATTTTGAATGCGCCGATGGGCTGCAGGCTTTCGGCCTTGAGCCAGACCTCCTTGGATGTGCCGTAGCCCGCCACGCCGGGAAACGGTGCGCGGACAAGCGGCGTGCGGACGGCGACGCTGGCGATGCGCGCAGCGGCGGCGCGGATGGATGCAAGAGTGACGAGTTCTTCAGCCATGGTTAAAAACACCTGCCATGATGATAGGGGATGCGGACGCCAGGCAAACGCGGAAAGCACGGCTGGTTGGTCACACGCCGGATTGGCGATTCATCTCACGGGTGGTCTCCTGTTCGTCGCTTGTATCATCAGGAGTGCAGCTCCGGGCGACCCACTGCGGTTCGCCGATCGCCAAGAAGGCACAACGCACGTGACGACGAAGATGCGTAGACAACATTCCGAGAGCCTGCTCCTGGTGGTGCTGGGAGTGGTGGCGTTTCTTGCGCTGGGAGCGGCGTTTTTTCACTCCTACGATGCGCACATGAACGATTTTCGGGCCCTCTACTATCCCACGCGCTGCCTCCTCGGGCACGGCGATCCCTACCTGCCAAGCGACGTGGAGCGTGTGTACCGGGAACATGGTGGCGAAAAGACTGACTCCATGGCAGAGAACAACCCGTTTGCAGCACTGGAAGTCTATCCGCCCACGGTCTTCCCTTATGTGCTTCCGTTCGCTTTGCTTCCCTGGCGAACTGCCGAGTTGGCATGGTTGACGATCAACATCGGAGCTTTCCTCCTCGCCTGTTTTCTCCTCTGGCACGAAGCGGCAGAGTTTGCGCCGGACATGGCGGGGCTCCTGCTCTTTCTGCTGCTCATTAACGGCGAATCGCTGATTGTGAGCGGAAATGTGGCCGCCGCCGCCATTGGTTTAAGCGCCGTCAGCGTTTGGTGCTTTTGGAAGGATCGCTTCGTGGTCGCAGGGTTGCTTTGCCTGGCGGCCGCTCTTGCGCTGAAGCCGCAGGACGCGGGCCAGGTTTGGCTGTGTCTGCTGTTGTGCGGCGGGGTTTATCGCAAGCGGGCGCTGCAGTCCCTTCTTGTCCTGCTTGCCGTGGCACTGCCTTCGCTGCTCTGGGTCTGGCAGGCTTCTCCGCACTGGATGGCGGAGATGCGGGCGAACATTCAGGCTTTCTCCCTGCCGGGTGGCATCAACGACCCGGGGCCGAGCTCGCGCGGAGGCGGAATCGACGGAGTAATCAGCCTGCAGACGGTCTTCAGCATCCTCCACAACAACCCGCGTTTCTACAATTTAGCCAGCTATCTGGCGTGCACACCGCCGCTGATTCTGTGGGCAGTCCTCTGCCTGCGCTCCCGCCCATCGGCGGAGAAACTCTGGATTGCCCTTGCCGTGATCGCGCCGCTTTCCATGCTGCCCGTCTATCACCGGCAATTGGACACAGCAATTCTGCTGCTTTGCGTTCCCGCAGCCGCCATGCTCTGGGCCAAACGCGACAGTATTGCAAAACTCACTTTGCTGATTTGCGTTGCAGGATTCCTGATGAACGGCTTCTTGCCTCGTGTCCTGCTCTTTACCCTCATTAAGCATTCGCACTGGAGAGCAGGAGCGCAGATTGCCATGCAATCGTTTCCGATTCCGGGCATCCTGCTGGCGATGAGCCTTTTCTTCCTTTGGGTCTTCTGGAAGCGGTTCTACCGGTCCGCGGAGTTGCCGGCGCGGGCAACGGAATCAAATACCCTGACCGTCTGACGAGCCGCGGGCCGGAATCCCGCCGACCGGAATTCTGAAGACCGAATTCCAGCCGACCGGGATGCCGCTTAAATTTCCATGATGACTGGCATGATCAGGGGCCGTCGGCCGCTGGTCTTCTGGATGAGACGCTTGAGATCTACGCGCACCTTCTCCTTGACCATTCCGTAGTCCGACCGCTCTTCTCCGGTGAGGCCGTCGAGGGTTTTGAGCACCGCTTCGCGGGCTTTTTCGGTGATGTCCGCACCGCCAAAGCCGCGCACGACCACTTCCGGCGCCTGCTCCATCTTGCCCGTGCGCTTGTTGATGGCCAGCACGGCGAGGACGAAGCCGTCCTCAGAGAGGATGCGTCGGTCGCGGATGACCAGGTCTTCGACCACATCAATCGTGGAGCCGGAATCGATGAGCACGCGCCCGGTGGTGACCTTGTCCTTTTTGCGCGCGTCGGTCTTGTCCAGTTCGAGCACGTCGCCATCTTCAATGACGATGGCATGCTCGACGGAGCCGGTCTGCATGGCCACCTGCGCATGGTGGCGAAGGTGGCGGTAATCGCCATGCACGGGGATGAAGAACTTGGGCCGGACGAGGTTGATGAGCAGGCGCATTTCTTCCTGGCAGCCGTGGCCGCTGACGTGGATCAAACCATTGGACCCGTCGTCGCAGATGACGTTGGCGTCGCGACGGTAGAGGTGATCGATGACGCGGAAGATGGCCTTCTCGTTGCCGGGAATGATGCGCGAGCTGAGGAGCACGGTGTCACCGGCCTCGATGCGGGCGTGCTTGTGGTTGTCCACAGCGGCGCGGCTGAGCGCGCTCATGGGTTCGCCCTGGGTTCCGCTGATGAGAAACATCAGCTGCTCGGGCGAGTAGTCGCGCACCTGGCCGGGGTTGATGATGAGGCCGGGCGGGATGTCGATGTAGCCGAGGTCCTGCGCAATCTCAGTGCTCTCCATCATGGACCGGCCGACTACGGCAACCTTGCGGCCGTGGGAGCGGGCGAGCTCCAGCGCGATGCGGATGCGATAAATGGAAGAGGAAAAGCAGCTGAAGAAGAGCTTGCGGCGGGTGCGGGAAAAGATCTCATCGAGGCGAGGAATGACGGCGCGCTCGCTGGGCGTGTAGCCGGTGCGATCGACGTTGGTGGAGTCCTGCAGCAGAGCCAGCACGCCGCGCTTGCCGTACTCGGCAAAGGTGTGCAGGTCAAACGGCTTCTCGTCGAGCGGGGAAAGATCAATCTTGAAATCGCCGGTGTGAATGACGACGCCGACGGGCGTATCGATGGCCAAGGCTACGCAGTCCACTAGCGAGTGGGTGACTCGGATGGGCTCGATGGTAAAGGCCCCGAGGGTGAACTTTTCCTTAGGCGTTATCTCGACCAGTTCTATGTCGTCGAGCAACCGGTGCTCTTCGAGCTTGCCCTCGACGTAAGCCAGGGTGAATTCGGTGGCGTATACGGGCACCTTGAGCTCGCTGAGAATCCAGGGCAGGCCGCCGATGTGGTCCTCGTGGCCGTGGGTGAGGATGATGGCGCGGACATGCTGCTTGTTTTCAACAAGATAGGAGATGTCAGGAACGACGATGTCGACGCCCAGCAGCTCGGACTCAGGGAACATGAGGCCGGCGTCAATGACGATAATGTCGTCTTCCCAGCGCAGAGCCAGGCAGTTCATTCCGAACTCGCCCAGGCCGCCAAGGGGGATGATTTTCAGTTTTTTCGTATGCATCTGTCATGTTTGATGCTACCACCCGCGGGACCCAAGCGGAGGCGGGAGTGGGATGCCGGTTTCGGGAGGGGAGACAGAGGGCTTGCCGGGTGCGGCGCGCGGAGGCGAAGACGGTGCAAAGGCGACGGCGAATTATTCGGCAAAATTCCTGTGGAAAACTGCAAATAAACATAAAGGGGGGAGGGGGGGGCTCCGATGCGCGGAGCAGTTATCCGTTGTCAGAGGTCAGTTCTCAGAAAACCGGGAGTGGAGGCCGCGCTGGCTTCTGCTCCTGTTTCTTATTGTGCGCGTTTGCGAGAAATAATCTGCAAAATTGGCAGGGATTTTTCTGCTCGCGAGGCAGCCGCGAAGTTTTTGCCTGTCCGCCGAAAAGGGTGAGGCAATCCCGAAGGGCGGACCAGCCCGCCAAGGGCGGTGCCGGGAGACTAAGATGTATCCCGAGGCGATGTGCGGATGCTGCGGCTGGCGCAGATTTTATGCCGGGTGGACAGGCAGACCGCTTGAAAGGAATTATGCTCACGACTATTTATCGACGGATTGCACTCCCGCTGGCTCTATCGGCCGCGGCTGTCCTGTTTACCTTTGCTGCTCCGCGGATGGACGCGCAAGGCAGCGTGCTGGCGGCGACTCCGCCGATGGGCTGGAACAGCTGGAATCATTTTGCGGGCAAGGTGACGGATGCAGATGTGCGCGCAGCGGCGGATGCGATGGTGACGAGTGGCATGCGCGATGCGGGGTATGTGTATGTGAACGTGGATGACACGTGGGAGGGTACGCGCGATGCGCAGGGCAATATCCACCCGAACAGCAAGTTCCCGGACATGAAGGCGCTGGCGGATTATGTGCATTCCAAGGGCTTGAAGTTCGGAATTTATTCCTCGCCGGGACCGAAGACGTGCGCGGGCTACGCGGGCAGCTATGGCCACGAGGAGCAGGATGCGCGGACGTATGCGGCGTGGGGCGTGGACTTGTTGAAGTACGACCTGTGCGGGCTGCGCGATGTGATCCAGGAGAAGAATCCGCAGGATGACCCCAAGATCACCTCGGCGATGATGCGGGATGCCTACATAAAAATGCACCGGGCGCTGGTGAAGACGGGACGGCCGATTGTGTACAGCATTTGCCAGTACGGGTCCGATGACGTGTGGGAATGGGGCGCGGAGGTGGGCGGCAACCTGTGGCGCACGACGGACGACATCAGCGACAGCTTCAGGAGTATGGCGTTGATTGGGTTCTCACAGGCGGGGCTGGAAAAGTTTGCGGGGCCGGGGCACTGGAACGATCCGGACATGCTGGAGATTGGCAACGGCGGCATGAATGCGGATGAGTATCGCACGCAGATGAGCCTGTGGTCGATGCTGGCGGCGCCGCTGCTGGCGGGCAACGACCTGAGCAGGATGGACGCGACCACCAAGAGCATTTTGATGAACAAGGAAGTGATTGCGGTGGACCAGGACCGGCTTGGGATTCAGGGTTCGCGGCTGGGTCCGCTGCAGGTTTGGGTGCGGCCGCTGGCGGGAGGCGCGAAGGCGGTGGCGCTGTTCAATTTTGTGACCGACGACGTGCCGCAGCCGATCACGCTGCGCTTGAAGGATGTGGGCTTCACCGGTCCCGTCCACGCGCGCGATCTTTGGGCGCACAAGGACCTTGGCATTCTGCGGGACTCGTATACGGTGACGCCGCCGAAGGGTGGCGTGGTGATGCTGCGGCTTTGGAAGTAGAGGCGCGGCAGCCGACCGGCGTTATGGGGCGGGGTTAGGCCAGCGCGGCGAGATGCGAAGGAGTTCTAAGCTGCCCATGTCCTGCACGGCAAAAACGGGCGAAGAGGCGGGCACGGCGACGATGCCTCGGGTGGGTAGATCCACCTGCGCGAAGCCGGAACTGGCGAGGCGGGCGGAGCCGGAGGCTGCAAACAAATAGGACAGGCCCGGATCGCCTTCCGAGGGGCTGGGCAGCGTGACGCTGGCGCGGCTGGTGGCGACGGGAATGCGCTCGACGCAAAAGTACTCGGCATCCACCAGGACGGTGCGGTCCGGCTGGGTGCGCGCGGGCACCTTGCCGGCGCGGGTGACGGTGCGGGTGGCCTCGAGGGATTTTTCAATGTGCAGCTCGCGGGGGCGGCCGTAGTCAAACATACGGTAGGTGAGGTCGCTGTACTGCTGGGTCTCCAGCAGCACGGAGCCGGGCCAGATGGCATGCACGGTGCCGGCGTCCACAAAGATCATGTCGCCGGCTTCGACCGGCATCACATTCAAGCGCTCTTCCAGGGTGCCGTCGTGGATGCCGGCGCGGACCTGATCCAGCGTGGTGCCAGGTTTGAGGCCCACGGCCAGTTGCGCGCCGGCTTCCGCGGAGAGCGCGTACCAGCACTCGGTTTTGCCGCGCGGCTCGCCGTAGCGCTGCGCCATGCGGTCGTCCGGGTGCACCTGCAGGCTGAGATTTTCGCGGGCAAAGATGATTTTCAACAGGAGGGGCGAATCCGGCGAGGGCGCGCGTTCTCCGAGCAGGGCCTTCGGCGCCTCCCGGAAGAGGCTGGCCAGGGTTTTTCCGGTGTGCGGGCCGGAGCCGACCAGGCAATCGTCGCCGGTGAGCCAGACTTCGCCGATGGGCTCGGACTGCGGCGGACGGTCATACCATGGACGAAGATCGAGATAGCCCCAGACGCGTGGCACAAATTGCGGCTCCACGCGGAAAGGCACAAGCGTAGCGAACACGGCAGCTTCTTCCGCAGACATGGGATTAGAGACTACTTTCCGAAGAAATGGAATTTTAAGCATCGGTTCAGCCGCCCTGTGCCAGAGCTTCAGGACATTCGCGCTGCGCCAGCAAGTTCCACTTTAGCAGAGAGACAGAGAGCGCGGGAGGGAGACCGCGGAAAGCGGAAACGAGACGAACCCCTGAGGCGGGCAAGGGTTTTGTTTACTGAGGAATCAAGAGGCGGAAAACTGCTAGGTTGCGTGCCGGAAATTTGCTAGTCTGGCGCCACTATGAAGCAGAGTTGGTGGGTGAGTTTTGCCCTTGTGCTGACGCTGACTGCGGCCCTGCCTGCGCACGCCCAGAAGTTCCAACCGAAGAGCATCCAGTTCACGGGGGATCCCGAGTACTCCCACGAGGAAATGATGGCCGCGGCGGGGCTGAAGGCGGGCGAGACGCTGACCTACGCCGACATGAACGACGTCTCAAAGAAGCTGATGGCGACCGGCGTCTTTGCGAGCCTTCTGTTCAAGTTTGACGGGCAGGATCTGGTGTTTCAGCTGACGCCGGAAGACCCGCTTTATCCGGTGCGGATTGTGAACCTGCCGCTGACACCGGGCAAGGATCTGGATGCGAAGCTGCACGCGGCGCTGCCGCTTTATCACGGCAAGGTTCCGGCCGAAGGCGGACTGAATGAGCAGGTTCGCGCGGCGCTGGAGCAGATGCTGACTACGCAAGGCTTGAAGGCGAGGGTAGTGGCCACGCCGGGGACAAACGGAGGCGCGCACGGGGCGGGCTGGATCGGTTATTCGATCACGTTGCCCCAGGTGCGGCCTGACGTGACGAAGCTGGACGGGGTCTCCGCATCGCTGGCGGACGGCGTGCAGCAGGTGTTGAAGGATGCCGAGAAGGATGCTTACGACACCAGCGCCACAGAGCAGAACCTTGTGCAGGCCATCGCGCTCTTCTATCAGGATCGAGGCTACCCAGCCGTGAAGGTGGAGGCCGCGCGTGCGGGCGCGCCTACGGAGGCATTCGAGGCCATCCGGATTCCCTTCTCCGTTGCGGTGGACGAGGGCCGGTTTTACAAGCTGGGAACGGTGACGGTGCCGGCCGGCAGCCCGCTGACGCAGGCTGATGCGGACAAGCTTTTGACCAACAAAGGCATGCATTTGCAGCCTGGAGAGAAGCTGCGGGGCCTGTTGGGCGCGGTGAAGACCGGCTACGGGACCAAAGGCTATCTGGACTGCAAGGTGGCGCTGAAGCCGAGCTACGACGAAGCCGCCGACACGGTGAATTACACCATCACGGCCGAGCCCGGCCCGGTGTTTCATCTGGCTTACGTGAAGTTTGAAAACGTGGGCGACAATCTGCGCCGCGTACTGATGCGTAACTGGCCGATGATGCCGGGCGACGCCTTCAACGAACCCTTTGCAGCCGATTATCTGCTGCATTTGACGGCGGCGGATCCAAAACTGGGTGAGGCGCTGAGAGGCACGGTGGAAATGATGAGCACCACCACGGATCAACAGACCCACGACGTGAATGTGGTGATTCGCATCGAAAAGCCCTGATTGTGGATGGAGCAATTTGGCGAATTTGCCTTAAGCTCATGCCATGCCACATTCGCTTGTTTTCCAACACATGTTTCTGTCGCAGCTTCCTCTCACGGAGAAGCTGCTGCGCCCGGTGGTGGTTTACCTGGTGCTGATCGTGCTGCTGCGCATTTTTGGCAAGCGCGAACTGGCCCAGCTGAACCCATTCGACCTGGTGGTGCTGCTGTCGCTCTCCAACACGGTGCAGAACGCGATCATCGGCGACGACACGTCCGTGACCGGGGGCGTGATTGGCGCCTGCAGCCTGCTGGCCATCAACTGGCTGGTGGTTCATTTGCTGTTCCGCTCACCACGGCTTACGCGCTCGCTGGAGGGCCGGGCGACGGTGCTGGTGCACAACGGGCAGCCGGACCTGCGCGTGATGGAGCGCGAGACGCTGACGCGGGAAGAGTTGCTGGCGGTGATTCACCGGCAGGGGTTTGAGGGCTTCCACCAGGTGAAGCGATGCGAGCTGGAGCCAAACGGCACGTTTTATGTGGAGCCGTTTGTTCCCGGTGCGGCCGACAAGCAGCACGCCGAGCTGATGGAACGGCTGGAAATGCTGCAGCAGGAGATTGCGCGGCTGCGTCCGGCAACGGCCTCCGAGTGAGAGACTTCCGGCCACGCAAGGCGCTGCATCTGACCCTGTAGAATCTGCGTAGGGTTCCCCCGGCAGGAGACTTCCCCCATGCGCATCCAGGCAAGTTGGCAAGTGGCCGCAGTGTTGGCTCTGGCCGCGCTGGCCACGCGGCTGCCCGCACAGACGCTACAGCACCGCCCCACCGCGCCACTCAATCCGGCAGCACCCATGCCCGTAACCACGCAACTGCGCGCGCCCATGCTGCCCGAAGGCACAAGCCTGCAAGTGGAAACGACGCGGCGCTACGGGATGAAGGCAGGCGAGCGGATTGAGGCGCGGCTGATGCATCCGCTGTATGTGGCCGACCGGCTGGTCGTTCCGGCCAACACGCTGCTGAAAGGGCGGGTGGTGGCGCTCAAGCCGAACCGCAAGGAGCGGATAGCTGCGCGGCTGAACGGCGACTTCACGCCCTTCCGCACGCCTGAGGTGGAGTTTGACGCGCTGGAACTGCCGGGCGGCGGGGTGACGATTGCCACAACCACAGCCACCGACGGCGCGCCGGTGCTCTACCTGAAGACTCCCGGCACGCGGAAGCATGTATCGCTGATTCGCCGCGAATGGACGGTGGCCAAAGAGCGGGTGCATGACCAGATTGCGTATTTCACGCCGCCGGGGCTGCGGCTACGGTTGCTTTCACTTTTCTATCGGCAGCTTCCGTATCACCCACAGTGGATTCCGGCGCACACGGCGTGGAACTTTGAGCTGAAGGCGCCGGTGCCGCTGCCGGAGGGCGCGGCGGAAGCGGCGCCGGCTGCGCACGTGAGCCCGGCCTCTGCCGGCAAGACGGCGCCGAGCGGGCCGGAGACCTGGCAGGTGCACGCGGTGCTGAAGGAAGGGCTGAACTCGGCAACGGCGAAGGCGGGCGACCCGGTGCAGGCGCTTGTGGTGCAGCCGGTGTATGACAAAGACGATCATCTCGTGGTTCCGGAGGGCGCGGTGCTTGCGGGCAAAGTGACGCGGGCCAAGGCGGCCCGGTCGTTAGGACGCAACGGCAGCCTGCGATTCAGCTTTCAGCAGGTGCGATTTCCCCAGGGGTATCACCGGCAGGTGCAGGGCGAGCTGGGCGGCGCGGCCACGGACATGACGCAGAATCTGAAGATGGATGCCGAGGGCACCATCAAGCCGAGGAGCCAGCGCAGCGTGGCCCAGCCCCTGATGCTGGTTTTTCTGGCGACGCGTGCGATGGACTACGAAGACCCGGACGTGACGATGCAGAGCGGTGTGGCGTCCAACGGGTTTGGCATTGTGGGGCGCGTGGTGGGCATGGCGGCGGGCAGCCGCAACCTGGCGGCGGGGATTGGGATGTATGCCGCGGCACTCTCGTTTGGCAACAATTTTCTGCGCCATGGACGGAACGTGGTCTTCCCCATGGACACGCGCGTGGAGATTGAGACGACGCCGCTGCGGGCTCCGGTGCTGAAGCCGGAAGGGCAGTGAGCGCGGCGCGGGCGCAGAGTAACGACTCGCGTTGCTATAGCTGAGGGGGCGAATCAGAACGGGACGCTGTGTTCAATCGGGGCCAGCGACCGGAATTAAGTAATCCGCTGTCTGGTGTATCCTTCCTGCGAATGTCAGAACGCGCCGAACTTCGTTTCCAAAAACTGCAAAGTAGGAAGGCAATTCGCGCCCTCATCGGGCAGTCGGAAGATGGGGACTTCGACTGTAAAGAATGGCATGGACCCGACGCAATGAAGGCGAGCATTGCAAAGGCGGCGTGCGGGTTCGCGAATGCGACGGGCGGCGTTATCGTGGTTGGGATGACGGCCAAGTCTATCGGGCCGAATTTGCCCGATGTAATCACGGGTGAAAAGCCTGTAGCTGATAGAGAAGCAGTCAAATCTGCTGTGCTGGACATCATCCTGAAGCAGGTTGATCCCGGTATCACCGGTATTCGCGCTCACACCGTAGCCGATAAGCCAAGGGCAAAATCCGGCTTCGTACTTCTATATGTGCCAGAGATGGACGGCACTCCGCAACGATCAAGGCAAGACTGGCGTTTCTATGTACGCATCGCTAGCGGTACCGTCCCGATGGAGTATTTCCAGATTGCGGACCGGTTTGGGAACAGACCGCATCCCAGGTTGGAGTTGATCTTCTCCGAACGACACACTGCGCTTGATACGTACCAACGTCCAGCTCGGAACTTTGTGCTGGGCCTGAAGAACGCCGGTCGAGGCATCGCCCGGTTTCCAGCCGTCTGGTACTCGCAGGGTGTGCTTCAGCTTGATTCGTTTGGTATTGATGGAAACATGAACTTTGGTTTGCCTCGCCGACCTTCGGAACATCCGCTAGTAGTATTCGCTGGGGGTGTAAACGACGTGATCTTTCCAGGGCAGGAGCTAATAGTTGCAAAGTTGGCCCAGACCGGAACCAAGAGCGAGCCTAAACCAAGACCGGCACACGCCGAGCCCCTCGTCACGCTTGTCAGCGCAAAGAAACGCTACGTGTTCCCTGCATTCAGCTTCACGTGCTCACTCTCATGTGAGGGGAGTCCAACAGAAACAATAGCGAGAATTTTCGGAGAGGCTGAGTTCATCAGCCCCTTCTAGCGAAGATGCACGCCACAATCATTTTCGACAATTCATTCGTGCAGATTCCGGGTGCCCCAGGTCCCGATTCTGAGGCCTAGGAAAGGAATCCCCGAACCTCCATCCAGCCGGGTTCGAGAATTGTGGTCCTGCGCGATCATTCCCACTCGATGGTGCCGGGGGGCTTGGACGTGATGTCGTAGACGACGCGGTTGATGCCGCGGACCTCATTCACAATGCGGTTGGAGATGCGCTTGAGCACCTCGTGCGGCAGGGGAGCCCAGTCGGCGGTCATGCCGTCCTCAGAGTGCACGGCGCGGACGGCCGCGGTGTACGCGTAGGTGCGCTGGTCTCCCATGACGCCGACGCTCATCACAGGCAAGAGGACCGCGAAGCTCTGCCAGATTTTGGAGTAGAGCCCGGCGGCCTTGATTTCGCTGACGACGATGTCGTCGGCCTCTTGCAGCAGAGCGACGCGCTCGGGCGTGACCTCGCCGAGGATGCGGACGGCGAGGCCGGGTCCGGGGAACGGCTGGCGGCCGAGGACGTCTTCCGGCATACCGAGGTCGCGGCCGATGCGGCGGACTTCATCCTTAAACAAATCGCGCAGGGGCTCGATGAGCTTGAGCTTCATGCGCTCGGGCAGGCCGCCCACGTTGTGGTGGCTTTTGATGGTCTGGCTGGGGCCTTTGACGCTGCTGGACTCAATGACGTCGGGGTAGAGCGTGCCCTGCACGAGCCAGTCGACGCCTCCGGTTTCTTTGGCGATGCGGGTGGCCTCATCGTCAAAGACGGCGATGAACTCGGCGCCGATGCGCTTGCGCTTGGTTTCCGGATCGGTGACGCCGGCAAGCTGGGCGAGGAAGCGCTCCGTGGAGTCGACGGCGACGATGTTGAGGCCGAGCTTGTCGCGCAGGTTGCGCTGGACACTCTGGAACTCGTTTTTGCGGAGCACGCCGTTGTTGACGAAGATGCAGGTGAGCTGCGCGCCGATGGCCTTGTGGACGAGGACCGCGGCCACGGAGGAATCGACGCCGCCGGAGAGGCCGCAGATGACGTGGCCGCTGCCGACCTTTTCCCGGATGGAGGCGACGGTGGTTTCGATGAAGTGGGCCGGGGTCCAGTCGCCGGCCGCGCCGCAGATATCGAAGATGAAGTTGCGCAGCAACTGCGGGCCGAGCGGGGTGTGGTGGACTTCCGGGTGAAACTGCACGGCCCACATTTTGCGCTCGGGGTTGGCGATGCCGGCCAGCGCGTTAGAGGTGACGGCGGAGCGATGGAAGCCGGGAGGCAGCTCGAGGGCCTCGTCGCCGTGGCTCATCCAGACGGAGAGCGTGGGGGGCAGGCCGGCAAAGAGCGGGGTGGCCGCGTCTTCGATCGTCACTTCCGCGTGGCCGTACTCGCGCTTGGCGGCGGAGCGGACTTTGCCGCCGAGGTTGTGCACGATGAACTGCAGGCCATAACAGATGCCGAGCGTGGGCACGCCGAGAGCGAGCAGGCCGGGGTCGGCGGCGGGCGCGTCCGCGTCATAAACCGACGAAGGGCCACCGGAAAGGATGACGCCGATGGGCTTGAGGGCCTGCATCTGGCTGAGCGGCGCGGTGCAGGGCAGCACGACGGAGAAGACATTGAGCTCGCGGATGCGGCGGGCGATGAGCTGGGTGTATTGTGAGCCGAAATCGAGGATGAGGATGGTTTGGGTGTCCACGCTCCAGTGTGGCAGGGGGTGGGCCGGGATGTAAAGAAAGGCGAAGGGCGGGGAGCAAAAAGGCTGAGGAAAACGAGTGGAGACACGCGGGATGAGTCGGTGCGGGTTTGCGCGTATGCCCAATCCGTAACCGTTACCGCAGAACGATGGTGACGGTGGCGGTGTTTCGATAGGCACCTGCGCTGGAAGCAATTCGGTTGAATGGGAGGTGAATCGGGGCGATATTCGTTCTTAGAGGTTAGAGGCTGATTTTTTTGGGGGGGAGCTATGAACGTGTTGGGACTGTCGACAAACTGGACGGATCTGGCGCAGCAGATGCATCTGCACGGTCTTCTGGAGATTCTGGCTCCGTTTGTTGTGGTGGTGGCGCTTTGGCTATGGTTCACTGTGCGGAAGGGGGCGCAGAGCATGTCTCGCAAGCAGTGGGTAATTTCGCGGCAGACGGACGAGGAAGGGGTTCCGCTGCTGTATGGCCTGGACACGGAACCCACGAAGCGTCCGCCAGTGAAGCGGCGCACGCACCCCGCACGCTGAGCCGCAGCTACTCCACTGCGACGCCATTGCTCTTGTATACCTTGCCGGCCTTCATCACAAACTTCACATCCTCGAGCGTTCGAATGTCGCTGAGCGGGTTCGTTTCGACGCCGATGATGTCGGCCCATTTGCCGGGCTCGATGGTGCCGGTTTTAGCGGTCCATCCCATCAGGTCTGCAGCGTTGATGGTGGCCGTTTGCAGCGCGGCCAGGGGAGCCATGCCCATCTGGTTCACATAGACATCAAGCTCATGCGCGTTGAGGCCGTGCGGATAGACTGCGGCATCGGTGCCCATGGCGATTTTGACGCCGGCCCGGATGGCGCGCTTGATGTTGCGCTTGGCCACGGCGCTGACGTCCTTCATCTTCTGCTGGTAAAAAGGCGGCAGGTGGCCGTACTGCAGCATCCAGTCTTCAAGGTAGAGCGTGGGGACGAGGTAGGTGCCGTGCTTCTTCATGGCGGCGATGCCGGCGTCGTCAATATAGCTGCCGTGCTCGATGGAATCCACGCCGGCCTCGGTGGCCCAGAGGATGCCCTGCGCGCCGTGGGCGTGAGCGGCCACTTTGCGGCCCAGGCGATGCGCGTCGGCCACGATGGCCTGCATCTCCGCCATGGTGAACTGCGAAGCCTGGGGGTCATCGCCCTTGCTGAGCACGCCGCCGGTGGCGCAGATTTTGATGAGGTCGGCGCCGTACTTGATATTGCGGCGAACCATGTGCTGCACGGCGGGGATGCCGTCGGCCACGCCATCACCGACCGCGTGGTACTTGTACGGCAGCAAGTTGTTATCACAGTGGCCCCCAGTGATGCCGATGAGCGGGCCACTGACCTGCATGTGGGGGCCTTCCACCTGGCCGGAGTTGATGGCGTCGCGGAGGTCCACATCGGTGAAGCCGTCAGCCCCGACGTTGCGCACGGTGGTGAAGCCGGCCAGTAGCGTGGTGCGGGCGTTGACCACGCCATTGATGGCCTCTTTGGCGTCGGTCTGGGTGAGCTCGTAATAGGGATCGAAGTTGGTATTGAAGGTCAGGTGCGTGTGGACGTCGATGAGACCCGGCAGCAGGGTGAGCTTGCCCAGGTCGATGACGGCATCAGAGGGCTCGGCTTTAACGGAGGCGGAGGGCTCAATGGCCTGGATGGTATCGCCCACCACGATGATGGTCTGGTTGTCGAGGAGCTGGCCGGTTTTTACGCTGAGCAGGTGGCCGGCGCGGATCAGGGTGCGACTGGGGGCGGGCTGCGGAACCGACTGGGAAACGGCGGGAATGACTCCCACGGCGAGACAGAGAGACAGGGCGAGAGATTTGCAGAGAACCATGAAGATGCCTCCGGGGATGACCGTTAGGGGAGTGTAGCAAACGGGTCACCCCCTGAGTGCAGGTGGATTTTGCGGCAGGCCTAAGCCCACTGTTTGCCGAGAGTGTCGAGGTTGGCGCGGCCCAGGTCTTCCGGGGTCATGGCAATGCGAAACTCGACTTCCGCGTTGAGGGTGAGGAAAAACGGCTCGGCAAGCCGGGGTATGTCGGAGGGGCTTTCCACCTGGACGACGGCGATGCAGCCGCGATGTCCATCGCGCTCAGTGAAGTAGGCAGACTCGGGCTTGATGGCGTCGAGGATCTGGCGCATTTTGGCGCCGAGGGCGCCCTGGCGGGTGAGGGTGTTGAAGGGTTCAATGGGGAACTGAACGAGCATGAGCATGCGCATGAGCAATCTCCTTTCAGCATTTAGGTTTTGGGGAGCCATTTGGGGAACGGGAGAGAGAATACACCCGGCAAATGGGGGCGGGCCACTGCTTTCGATGGGACGGGAAAAGTCCGGCGGGCGGCGAAGACCTGCGGCGCGAAGCGGCTGGTGCGTGATAGGCTGCTAAGCAATGCAGAGCAAGGTTTTCTGCATATCAGGGTTCCGGCGAGTCGGTTTTTTCGGCCTTTTTTCTATTCGATGACGCGACCTGAGAACCCTTCTGACACGAGGACAATCGATGAAACGCATTCGCCTTGTACCCATCCTGCTGCTGGCGGCAGGAACCGCCATGGCCCAGGGGCCCGCGGCCAAGCCGGCAGACGACTCCCGGCCAGTACCAGTGGCCGCCACCAAGAGCTTTGACCTCTCGGCGATGGACACGACCGCCGACCCGTGCACGGACTTTTACGAGTACGCCTGCGGCAACTGGGTGAAGAACAATCCGGTGCCGGCCGACCAGGTGATGTGGGCGCGATCCTTCTCTGTGCTGCGCGAGCGGAACCAGTACCTGCTGTGGAAGGAACTGGATGCCGCGGCGAAGGACCCGAAGACACCGCTACAGAAGCAGTACGGCAACTTTTATGCCGCGTGCATGGACACCGCGCGGGTGGACAAGGACGGGCTGAAGCCGCTGGAGCCGGCGCTGAAGATGGTGGCCAGGCTGAAGAGCGAAAAGCAGATTTCCAAGCTGATGGGCAAGTTGGATGCCGACGGCGCGGGCGGGCCGCTGTTCAACTTTGGCGTGCAGCAGGACCAGAAGGACTCGTCGATGCAGATTGCGGGCATCTACCAGGGCGGGCTTTCGCTGCCGGACCGCGAGTATTACATTTCCAAGGCTCCGCGGTTTGAGGAGATCCGCAAGGAATATGTGTCGCACGTGACCAAAATGCTGACCCTGGCCGGCGACAGCCCGGAAGAGGCCGCCAAGGAAGCCGCCGACGTGATGAAGATTGAAACCGCGCTGGCCGAGGCCTCCACCAGCCGCACGGCGCTGCGCGACCCCGCCAACCGCTACCACATCTATACGATGGCGGAGCTGGGCAAGCTGGCGCCGGACTTTGACTTCAGCGTCTACTTCAAGGATGTGAAGGTGGGCAGCTTTGACACGCTGAACGTGGCCACACCGGACTTCTTCAAGGCGATGAACACGCAGCTTGCCAGCGAGCCGCTGAGCGCCTGGAAGGCGTACTTCCGCTGGCACCTGATTCACGGCTCGGCATCTGACCTGCCGAAGGCGTTCTTTGACGAGAATTTTGATTTCTACGGCAAGACGCTGGCCGGGCAAAAAGAGCCCACGCCACGCTGGAAGCAATGCACCGCCATGACCGACCGCGCGCTGGGCGAGGCCGTGGGCCAGGACTGGGTGAAGGAGAACTTTCCGCCGGCCGCCAAGGCCAGCATGGATAAGCTGGTGGCCGCTCTGGAAAAGGCCCTGGGCGAGGACATCCAGACCCTGCCGTGGATGAGCGAGGAGACCAAGAAGGCCGCCGAGGAGAAGCTTTCGCTGATCCGCAACAAGATTGGCTACCCCTCCAAGTGGCGCAGCTACGCGGAGCTGAAGGTGAAGCGCAATGACCTGCTGGGCAATGCGCAGAGGGCAAACGTGTTTGCCCTGAACTGGAATCTGGGGCACCTGGGCAAGCCGGTGGACGAGCAGGAGTGGGGCATGACGCCGCCCACGGTGAACGCCTATTACAACCCGCCCATGAACGACATCAACTTCCCGGCGGGCATTCTGCAGCCTCCGTTCTTTGACTTCAAGGTGGACCCGGCGGTGAACTTTGGCGGCATCGGCGTGGTGATTGGCCACGAGATGACGCACGGATTTGACGACCAGGGTTCCAAGTACGACGGCAAGGGCAACGTGCGGGAATGGCAGACGCCTGCCGACCGCAAGGCCTTTGACGAGCGGACCGACTGCGAGGTGAAGGAATACGGCAGCTTTGACGCGGCCCCGGCCCACGGCGACGTGCCCGCGCAGAAGCTGAATGGCAGTCTGACCCTGGGCGAGAACACGGCCGACAACGGCGGCCTTCGCATTGCCTACCTGGCGCTGCTGAACACGCTGGCGGCCGAGCACAAATCCATTGACGAAAAGATCGACGGCTACACCGAGGCGCAACGCTACTTCCTGGGCTTTGCCCAGGTGTGGTGCCAGAACCAGACGGAAAAGATTGCCCGTCAACTGGCGCTGGTCGATCCGCACTCGCCGGGCCGCTGGCGCGTGAACGGAACGGTGCAGAATTTTGACGAATTCGGCAAGGCCTTTGGCTGCAAGAAGGGCCAGCCGATGTATCCGGTCCACTCCTGCCGCGTCTGGTAGGAGTACCAGGAACCCTGGAGCCTGGGAGCTGCGACCGCTGATTGGCCGCGGCTCCAGGGGCCGCCTGCTCGGTGGCCGCATTTTCTGCGGTCATGCCGGGTGACTTTTGTTCCCGCCGCCCAGTCCAAATTGCAACCCTATCGGAAGTGTGTCGCGGAGGTTTTGTGCCCTGAATCCGGACGTGTGCCAGCCGGGACCTGGGCCCCGGAAGTGCACAACGCAGAACCTATTCGGGCGGAAACTAGGCACAACACGCCCTAGCCTTTTACAATGCAGCAGGGACCCTTCCCAACCCAGCTCTGCTGTGGAACTAGCAAACTTGGCGGCGCACGCCGGACCAGGATGAAGGAATCGCATGAAGTTTACGAAATTCGGCAAGGCCCTTCTGATGAGCGCCCTCTCCGCTGGCGTCGTTTTCGGCATCACGTCTTGCATTCAGAGTTATACAGTTGGATACCTTTACGTGACGGGCACCAAGACAGCCGGCACCACCAATAACGGAATCATCAGCGGCTTCAAGATCGAACACAATACAGGAAAGCTTTATCCCATCGCCGGATTGCCCATCGGGTCAGGCGGTTCCAACCCCACCCGCGCGATTATGCTGCCAGGCGGCCGCTTCCTTTATGTATTGAACCGTGGCGTGACGGCCTCTGGCGGCTCCAACTGCACCACGGCGGACCCCTGCACGGGTGGCAACATCACGCAGTTCGCCATTGGCGGCAACGGCGTGCTGAGCTCGCAGCAGACGTTTTATACGCAGGGCATCAACCCGATCCGGATGTTTTCCGATGCGGGCGGCAACTTCCTGTATGTGCTGGACCATGACGCCCCTGACAGCGCCTCCTGCGCGCTGGCGCTGGGCTCGGGCGTGAACGCCTGCGGCGATATTACGGCTTTCCAGGTGAACGCCACCACGGGGCGGCTTTCCCTGCTGCTGAACGCGCAGGTCTCGTCGTCCAGCGGAGCTCCGCTCTCTTATTTCCCGGTGCCGGCCAACCCCATTGACTTTGTGCTTGCCTCGGGCAACATTCTTACCCTCAGCGGCACGCCGGCCTCCGGCGACGCGGTTTATCCCTACACCTATGGCGTTAGCAGCGGCCAGCTGAGCGTGAGCCAGAACAGCTCACAGCCGCTGGGCATTAACCAGGCCACGGCGATTGTGAACGGCAACGGCACCATCTACGTGCTGGACAACGAAGGCACGCTGGTGACGGGCGGCGCAACCAGCCAGATTCTGCCGTACACGGTGGGCGCGAACGGCGCGCTGCAGGCCATGACGGGCGGCGCGGTGCCGGACGATCCGACGCAGTCCAACCCGATTTACCTAATCGTGGAAAACAAGGGCAAGTGGGTGTATGTGGCCAACCAGGGCAACAACACCGATCCGAATAATGCGCAGAGCGGCATTGTGGGCTATGTGATTGATCCCAGCACGCACCAATTGTCCGAGCTGGCGGGCGGCACCTTCGGCACGGTTGCCGGGGCCGGGGCCGGTCCGCAGTGCCTGCTGGAAGATCCCTCCTACCAGTTCATTTACACGGCCAACTTCAACGATTCCACGGTGACCGGGCGACTGATCGACCAGAACTCCGGCGTGCTGACCAGCCTTTCCGGCGCGGCCCAGCAAGCAGTTCCGCTGGACGGACCGGCCACGTGGTGCGTGGTGACCGGGCGTACCAGCTAGCGCGGCAGGCGGAGGCGCAGGCAACCTGGGTAGGAGTCGGCCCCGCGCCGGCTCCTGCTCCGGGGCTCCGGAGGTTTCGGAACCCCGTCAACGCAAGCGGAACTACGGACACGCTGGACCCTTCCCGCGACGCCCGCAGTTCGATTCACCAACCAGGAATTTTCGGGCCAGGGTTCCGGTCCGCTGACGAAAGATGCGCATGAAGTTCAACAAATCGAGCCAGCTGGTGCTGGTCTCCGCGGTCAGCCTGCTGGCGGCCGGCCTTGTGACTGCCTGCAGCACGCTGACCGTGGATTTTGTGTACGTGACCAGCGCCCTGGCAGCGGGCCCCAACAGCTACGGAGAAGTGGACGTCTTCGAGATCAACTCGGAGTCCGGGCGCATGCGCCAGATTCCCACCTCGCCGTTCCCCTCCGGCGGGCGGAACCCCGTGGCCGAGGCCGTCTCTGCGGACAACACCAACCTGTACGTGGTGAACCGGGACGATAACTCGATTGTGCAGTTTGTCATCGGCAACGACGGCAAGCTGTATCCGCAGAATACGGTGAACACGCCGGGCGTCTTTCCCATGGCGGTGAACGTGACAGGCTCGTACCTGTACGTGGCCGATACCTATCAGCCGCTGCCCACCTGCTCCACGGCCGCGCCCTGCTCGGGTTCGATCGCCGTGTTCCCCATCCAGAAGGACGACTCGCTGGCCGCGCCGCTGATCAACGCGAGCCTGAGCGCCAAGTACTGGCCGCTGATTCTGCCGGCGAACTCGACCGACGTGCTGAAACCGACGGCGATAACCACGGCCGGCTCGGGGGCCTACGTATACGTGACGGCGGTGGACACGACCGGCGGCGGCGGATACATCTTCGGCTTCTCCACCAACTCCGACGGTACCCTGACCCCGCTCAACGGCGGAGTTCCCTTTGCAGCCGGGACAAATCCCTCGTCGATTGCGGCCGACCCCAGCGGAAGTTATGTCTACGTGACCGACTTTGCCAAGGCTCAGGTGCTCACCTTCCAGCTGAACAGCGGCATGCTGAGTCCTTTCGGCAGTCCAGCGGTCAGCGGCAACGGGCCAGCGGCCATCGTGGTGGACGCCAAGGGCAAATTCGCCTACGTGGCCAACTCGCAGGACAGCAACCTGACCGGCTACACCATCAACAACGGCGTGCTTAGCTCGCTGGGCACTTACACCACGGGTTCGCAGCCGGTGGCGATCGGCGTGGACCCCTCGCTGAACGAGTACCTGTACACGGCCAACTTCCTGGGCAATTCCGTGAATGGCTTCCAGATCAACGCCACGGACGGCACGCTGCTGAACTCGCAGTTTTCGCCCTCGAAGGCCGACGCACAGCTGACCGCAGTTGCGGCAATTCCACACGGCAGCCAAAAGAAGTAACGGGCAGGCCGCATTAGCAACCCCCCGTAAGGGGCTTTTAGAATACCTACGGGGCCAACACAACCAGCACTCCATGGGCTCGAACCTGTTGGCCCACGACGAAGGAAGCGCATGAAGTTCAGCAAATTGAGCCAGCTCTTTCTGGTCTCTTCGATCGGCCTTCTAGTGGCCACACTTTTGACTGCCTGCCAGATTGTCACCATCGACTACGTCTTTGTGGCAAGCAAGGGTACGCCACAGACCTCGGCGAACGGCAAGATTGAGACCTTCGCGGTCGATTCCGAATCGGGTGCGCTGCGCTCCGGGACGGGCATCGTCGACTCCGGCGGCGTGGACCCGGTGGCCATGGCGGTCACCTCGGACTACACCGATCTTTACGTGGCCAACATGGGCGATAATTCGGTGGTCCATTTCGCCGTGGCCCCGAACGGCACGCTGACCGCGAAGGACACCATTTCTCTTCCGGACGCGCCGGTCTCTCTGGCCGTAAACACGGCCGGCACTGAGCTGTACGTCGTCTACGGCACCACGAGCGCTACGCTGGCCGAGTACGCTCTTTCTACCGGCACCATCGGCTCACAGACGGCGCTGATGCCACTTGTCATCCCCGGCTACGCGGGCGACTCGATGGTGCCCACCGGCGTGACCGTGCTGGCTACCGACGCTGCCGTCTACGCCACGGCCTATGACAAGTCGGCCTACAACCCCGGCGGCACCACCAGCAGCAACGCGCATCCGGGCTGGGTCTTCGGCTTCGCCGTGGGCTCCGGCGGCGCTCTTGCGGCCACCAACGGCAGCCCCTACCAGGCGGGCGTAAAGCCCAGTGCGCTGGCTGCGGACCCGACCAGCCGCTTTGTCTACGTGGCCGATTACGCCTCTAACCAGCTGGTGGGCTACGGCATCCAGGCCGGCGGCGTGCTGAGCTTCCTGATCAACGGCCCCTTCAAGACGGGCAACGAGCCGCAGTCAGTCACCATTGATCCACGCGGCAAATACATGTACGTGGCCAACGCGCTGGATTCCTCAGTCTCCGGCTACGTGATTGACCGCGCCACGGGCACGCCCTCGCTGGCCATCAACTCCACGGGCGCCTCCAATAGTGCAACCGACACGCAGCCGGTCTCCATTGCGGTGGATCCGGCCCTGGGTCGCTTTGTCTACACGGCAAACGTCCTGGGCAACTCGATTTCCGGCTTCCGGCTGGACCCGAACACGGGCACGCTGACCCCGACGCAGGCCACGCCCTACCCCACCAACACGCAGCAGCCCACGGTAGTGGTGATTGTGCCGCACGGCAACCACTCGCTGCAGGCGGTGGCTCCGTAACGCGCGATTCCCTTCCCTTTCCGGGATGCAACAAGGCCCAGCCCTCACCGGCTGGGCTTTTTGCTGCGATGCGCGGGAGGGAAGCGCTGCAGAATCGTTTTATTCAAGGGCGTACAGCGCATATACTGTCTCCGCGCCGAAAGGTACGCGTGAGCCGACGGCAGAAATCAGACGGCTCGTGCCATGCCAAGGCGACCAAGGAGACCCCGTCGTGTATCTTCGCAATCGCCTGTTGCCTTTTGTTCTTGTCATGCTGTTTGCGCTGCCGCTTCTCGCCATAAAGGCGCAGGCCGCGCCGCCCGTTCACGACCAGTTCCGCGTGGCCGTGTACATTCCCGTGGGCGTGGTGGAGAAGATGAAGGATCCGGCCTATCTGGAGCACTCGTGGCAGGAGCTTTCCAGCCAGGTGAAGGTGGACAAGGTTTACATCGAAAGCTACCGCAGCGGACAGATTGCCGACGGCGCGCTGCTGGAGACGGTGAAGAAGTTTTTTGTGGCGCACGGCGTACAGGTGGCCGGCGGCATTGCGTATGTTGGCGGCGGCGACAACGCGGGCGGCTCGGGTGCGAAGCACGCAGCACCGGCCGACCCCGGGCAGTTCGTTTCGCTCTGCTACACCGACCCCGCGGAGCGCGCGCTGGTGAAGCGCGTGGCGGAGCTGACGGCGCGGCACTTCAACGAGATCATCCTGGACGATTTTTTCTTTTACAACACGAAGGAGCCGTCCGACATTGCGGCCAAGGGGGCGGAGAGCTGGACGAACTTCAGGCTGCGCATGATGGACGAGGTGGCGCGCAACCTTGTGGTGGGCGCGGCGCGCTCGGTGAATCCGGAGGTGAAGGTGATCATCAAGTTTCCCAACTGGTATGAGCACTTCCAGGCCAACGGCTACGACCTGGACCAGGAGCCGAAGATCTTCGACGGCATCTACACCGGCACGGAGACGCGCGATCCGGTCTTCAACGACCAGCACCTGCAGCAGTACGAGAGCTTCGAGATCATGCGCTACTTTGACAATGTGGCGCCGGGGCGCAACGGCGGCGGATGGGTGGACACGTACGGCACCACGTATGTGGACCGCTATGCCGAGCAACTTTGGGACACGATGCTGGCCAAGGCGCCGCAGATTCTGCTCTTCCAGTACAGCGACCTGCTGAATGCGCCGCGGATGGGCGATCGCGAGGCGTGGAGCGGACTGGAGACGAGCTTTACCGAGGCGGGGCTCGACAAGTATCACGCGGCGACGAACTCGGACGCGCCCATCAATTACGCAACGGTGGCCGGCTACTCGCTTGCGAGCGTGAATGCGATTGCGGGCAAGCTGGGCAATCCCGTCGGCATTGCGAGCTACAAGCCGTATCAATCCACTGGCGAGGATTTTCTGCAGAACTACCTGGGCATGATCGGCGTTCCCATCGAGATGTATCCGGCGTTTCCCACGCAGGCGCACACCATTCTGCTGACCGAGGAGGCGCGCTTCGATCCGAAGCTGGTGAGCGAAATCAAGACGCATGTGGAGCAGGGCGGCACGGTGATTGTGACCACTGGATTGCTGAAGGCGCTCCAGGGCAACGGGCCGGACAAGTTCGGCCAGCTTGCCGAGATGAGCGTGACGGGCAATGTGCTGGAGGCGGACAGCTACCAGGGGATGTTCGCCTTCGGCGGCGGTGCGCTGCCACACAAGATTCTTGTGCCGGAAGTCGCGTTCATGACCAACGACGCGTGGCCGATGGTGCGGCTGACTGCAAACGGGAGCGGCGCGCCGCTGCTCTTTCAGGATCACTACGGCAAGGGGTTGCTGTACGTGCTGACGATTCCGGAAAATCCTGCGGAACTTTATGCGCTGCCCGAGCCGGTGTTGAACGGGCTGCGGCGCTATCTGCTGCGCGGCATGCCGCTGCAATTCGACGCGCCAAGCCAGGTGAGCCTGTTCCCGTATGACAACCAGACTTTTGTTGCAGAGTCGTTTCTGGATGAACCAACGACGGTGACAGTGACGTTGACGGGAACGGGCCGTCACTTGCGCAATCTGGCGACGGGCGAGGCGATTGCGGGCGAAGCTCCGGCTCCGATTCACACGCCGTTTGGGGAGTTTCGGATACGCACGCCGGAAACGGTCTTCCACCTTGCGCTGCCGCCGCACAGCTTCGCGGGCTTTGCGGAGGAGTGAGCGAGCGCGCGGGACCGGTGGCCCGGCCAGAAATGCGTCACGGCGTGGCGGACATCCACTGGCGCAGTTTGCGCTGGGCCGGCTTCTCAATCAGGTGCAGCGCCAGCAGCGCCATGACAATCAGCAGCGCGTAGCTGATCCATGGGTCGTATTGCGCGAGGTGAAGCCGGTTGAGGATGTGTGACTGGTGGATGAACTGCCACATGTTGAAGTGGAGCAGGTAGAGAGAGTAGCTGGCCTCGCCCACGAAGACCAGTGGGCGCACGCCCAGCGCGGTGGCCAGCGGATTTTTTCCGGCGAGGCCCAGCACAATGCAACCGAAGAGCGGCATGAGGCCGCCGTCATGCAGCAGCACGTACGGCACGCGCTCTCCTAGCGAAAGCAAGCCGAACGCAGCGGCGAAACCGAAAGATCCGAGGGCGAAACGCAAGCGGCCTTCGCGCGGCAGGAGTTCGTCGAGCTCGGCCAGAAGCACGCCGAAGACAAAGCTGGCCAGATTCGGCAGCGGCGTGAACTTGAGCGCCTGCAGCCAGGGTCCGTAGCTGAAGCGGTCGGGATGCGCGATGCCGTCCGGGCTGAAGATGAGATAGAGCGTGCCCGGGATGAGCCCGATGAGCCAAACGCCGCCGAGCTTGAGGACGTGACGCTTGATGTTTGTAGGCTTCTTCCAGCGCGCCATGAAGGGAAAGATGAGATAGAAGAAGGCCTCGGCAGACATGGTCCATGCGGGCGTGTTGAGGAATGTGGCGATGGAGGGAATCCAGCCCTGCAGCAGCAGCGGCGAAAGCGCCATTCCGGTCCAGAACATGGTGTGCGTGTGCGCGGCCCACTCGGTGGGAATCATGGGCCAGGCAAGAATCAGGCTGAGGATGTAAATGGGATAGATGCGCGTAAAGCGCGCCTTGTAAAAGCGCACGGTGTCAAACTGGCCGGCGCGGGCGCGCTTGTTGTAGTTGTAACCCAGCACAAAGCCGGAGAGCAGGATGAAGTAGCTGACCGAGGCGTAGCCGGCGTTGACGATGGGCGCCAGAATGCCGAACCAGTGCGGATCAGAAAAATGGAACAGGACGATGTTGACAGCCGCAAAGCAGCGCAGGCCTGTGAGAGCTCGCAACGGGGCTGGCTTGCGCTGTTCCACCAATGGTTTGGATGACATGGGACGAAGCTAGGCCGTAACCAGCGAGCCGACTTTCTCGCCCAGCACCACGCGCCGGATGTTGCCGGGCTGGTTCATGTTGAAGATGATCATGGGCAAATTGTTATCTTTGCAGAGGCTCACGGCCGTCAGGTCCATCACCTTGAGGCCCTGCCTGAGGATGTCCATGTAGGTGATCTCGTCGTACTTGACGGCGTCCTTCACCAGCACGGGGTCGGCGTTGTAAACGCCTTCTACCTTGGTGCCCTTCAGCAGCACGTCGGCCTTGATCTCCATGGCGCGCAGGCTGGCCGCGGTGTCCGTCGAGAAGAAGGGGTTGCCGATGCCCGCGGCAAAGATGACCACGCGTCCTTTTTCCAGGTGGCGCACGGCGCGGCGGCGGATGTACGGCTCGGCCACCTGATTCATGAAGACGGCGGTCATCACGCGGCACTGCACGTCGCGCTGCTCCAGCGCATCCTGCATGGCGATGGCGTTGATGACGGTCGACAGCATACCCATATTGTCGGCGGCCACGCGGTCCATTTGCCGGGCCTGCTGCTCCACGCCGCGAAAGAAGTTGCCGCCGCCCACCACGATGCCGATCTCGACGCCAAGGGCGTGGACTTCCGCCAGTTCGGCGGTGATCTCGGAGACCTTCTCGGCGTCCAGACCGAAGCCGCGAGGGCCGGCCAGCGCCTCACCGGAAAGCTTGAGAACGATGCGCTTGTACATGCTTGATTGAGTATCGCATACCTGCCGAAGGGTGGGACGCCCGTCCCCGATGCCTGACCCGAATCACCGGAAAGTGGGATTGACGGATTGGGTTTGCGATGAGTTTTCCACTTTAAAAAGCTAGATTACTTTGGGAATGCGCCGATAAGGCCATCAAGGAGGTGGCAATGCAGGACAGCAAGCTCTTTCTTTGTGCGCAACTGGTGCGTGTGATTGCCGGCCGCAGCGCGGAAGTGGGCCAACTGGAACAGATAAGCGAACACAGATGTGTGTTGTCGGTACCCGGCGGAGTCCCCGTGGGGACAACCGTGCGGATGCAGTGCCTGGAGTGCCCAGCGGGCAAGCGCTCCTGCCGAGAGTGCATCTTCCGCGGGCGCGTGGAGTACGCCGAGACCGATGCAACCCTGGGCTGCCTGCTCGAAGTGGAGTTTGACGGCCGCCGGTGGAAGAAAGACCGATGGCAGCCCGAGCATCTTATTCCGGTGCTGCCTACCGCCGGCAGCCTGTCTCCGGCCGGGGGCTGAGGGCGCCGGACAGGCGCGCGGCTGGGACGCGCGCCCTGCGCCAGACGCAAGAAGGCCCGAGAATCGCTCCCCGGGCCTTCAGTCTTTTCCGGAACACCGACCGCGCTTATTCTGCGGTGCCTTCGGCGGGCTTGGTGGTGGCCACGGTCCACTCCGGCGCGCCCACCTTGAAGCGGGCAAAGCGGCGGACGGTGAGATTCTCACCCAGCTTGCCCACCTTCTGGGCAATGAGTTCCTTGATGCTGATGGCCTGGTCCTTGATGAAGGGCTGCTCCAGCAGGCAGACCTCCTCGTAAAACTTGGCCATTTTGCCGTCGACGATCTTCTCAATGACAGGCGCGGGCTTGCCGGTGGCGGCCGCCTGCGCGCGATAAATTTCCTTCTCGCGATCCAGATCTTCGGGGGTCACGTCCTCGGGGCGCACGTAACGCGGATCGCTGGCCGCGATGTGCATGGCGATGTCCTTGAGCAGGTCCTGGAAGTCCTCAGTGCGGGCCACGAAATCACTCTCGCAGTTGACCTCCAGAAGCACGCCGATTTTGCCGCCGGCGTGGATGTAGGTGCCCACCGCGCCCTCGTTGGTGGAGCGGGCAGCCTTTTTCTGCGCCGAAGCCATGCCGCGCTTGCGCAGCACCACAAAGGCGTCTTCAATGCTCCCCTTGGCCTCCTGCAGGGCTTTCAGGCAGTCGCCCATGGGCGCTCCGGACTTGTCACGGAGCTCCTTGACCAGCTTGGCATCAATCTTTTCAGTCACGGTTGTCATCTCACTTTTTCCAGTCTATCGATCGGTTTGGGCCGGGACATCCCGGCACAAGAAAAGCGTGGCAATCGCCCGTTGCGGCCACGCTTTCCATTCGATGCGCACCGCGATGCGCGGGATGAATTTAGAGTGCGCTCTCGGCTGCAGCCACTTCGTCGGGAGCCGCCACGGCCGCGGGAGCCTTGCGGATGCCGCCGCCCAGGGCCACGTTCAAGTCCACGTCCTCGTCTGCAGCAGAAGCCTCCACGGCCACGCTCTCCTCGGCTACGCTCTCCTCGGCCGGCTGCTCGGGCAGCTCGTCGGCAAAGGCCTTGTCGCTCACCATGTTCACGCCTTCGGCAGCCGAGTCGGCAATCTTGGAGGTGAACAGGCGGATGGCGCGGAGGGCGTCGTCGTTGCCAGGAATCACGTAATCCACCACGGTGGGGTCGCAGTTGGTATCCACCACGGCCACCACGGGAATGCCCAGCTTGCGAGCTTCCTTCACCGCAATCGCCTCGTTGTTGGAGTCGACGATGAACAGGGCGTCCGGCAGCCGCTTCATAGTCTTGATGCCGGCCAGGTTCGCCTGCAGGTGCTTGCGCTCCCGCTCCAGCTTAATGACTTCCTTCTTGGTCAGCAGGTCATAGCGCCCATCGGCGGCCATTTCGTCCAGTTCCTGAAGGCGCTTCACCGACTTCTGCACCGTCACCCAGTTGGTGAGCAGGCCGCCCAGCCAGCGCTGGTTGATGTACGGCATCCCCGCGCGGGTGGCTTCCTCGGCCACGGCATCCTGCGCCTGGCGCTTGGTGCCCACAAACAGAATGGTCTTGCCGCTGCCGCACAGTTCGGTCACAAACTTGGACGCGTCCTTGAACAGCTTGAGGGTCTTCTGCAGGTCGATGATGTAGATTCCGTTGCGCTCGCC
>DATKTQ010000023.1:0-7251 GCA_035531055.1 Occallatibacter sp.
GACATTTGCCCGGTTGGCAGGGCTGCGCGACCGGCTGGAGCAGGCGCTGCTGGCGCTGCCGGGAACGGGGCTGAACGGCCGCGGCGAAGACGGTGAGCCGGTTCCGCGGGTGGCGAACACGACCAACGTGTGGTTTGACCAGTTGGAGGGTGAGGCGCTGGTGATTGCGCTGGACCTGAAGGGCGTGGCGGTGAGCGGCGGTTCAGCGTGCCACTCCGGCGCGACGGAGCCCAGCCACGTGCTGCTGGCGATGGGCCTGAACAAGGCACGTGCCCGGGCGAGCCTGCGCTTGAGCTTGCTGAAGACGGTGAGCGAGGCGGACGTGGACCACGTGCTGCGGGTGGTGCCGCAGGCCGTGGAGCAGTTGCGCGCTTTGTCTCCGGCGGCAGCCGGAACGCTGGGATAACCCCGGAGCGCGAGCCGCCGCAGGGCGGAAATCCCAAAGGGCTTTACACTAAAAGCAGGAGAGACTGCGCAGGATGAGCGAGCGGGAGACCATTGCGGTAGCCATGTCGGGAGGAGTGGACTCCTCCACGGCGGCGGCGATGCTGGCCCATGAGGGCAAGCGCGTGGTTGGGCTGACGCTGCAGCTCTGGGACCAGACGCGGCTGGCGGGCAAGCACGGGATTCCGGACGCGCCCAAGGCGGGCCGCTGCTGCTCACTGGACGACGTGTATGACGCGCGGCGTGTGGCGCGGGAGCTGGGGATTCCTTACTACGTGGTGAACCAGGAGGACCGCTTTGAGCAGGACGTGGTGCGGCCGTTTGTGGAGGAGTACCTGGCCGGGCGGACGCCGATTCCCTGCTCGCTGTGCAACAACCACCTGAAGTTTGACCAGCTGCTGAAGACGGCGCGGTCGATTGGCGCAAGCCGCATTGCCACGGGGCATTACGCCATCAACGAGTTCGACGAGGAGCGCGGGCGGTGGATTCTGAAGCGGCCGGCGGACCTGGCCAAGGATCAGACCTACTTCCTGTTCGGCCTGACGCAGGAGCAGCTGGCGCACACGATGTTTCCCCTGGGCCGGCTGACCAAGCCGGAGGTGCGCGCGGTGGCGCGGGAGCGCGGATTGGCGCTGGCCGAGAAGCCGGACTCGCAGGAGATCTGCTTTATTCCGGGCGGCGACTACAAGCAGTTCTTGACGGCTTACCTGGAGGAGCAGGGCCGGGAGCTGCCGGAGACGGCGGGCGAGCTGGTGGCCTCCAACGGCGAAGTGATGGGGCGTCATGAGGGGATCTCCAACTTTACGGTGGGCCAGCGGAAGGGTCTGGGCGTGGCGTCGCCCTCGCCGCTGTATGTGCTGCAGATTGACCCGGCGAACCACCGGGTGACGGTGGGCGCGGATGCGGAGTTGGCGACGCGGACACTGCGGGCGCGGCGGCTGAACTGGATCAGCATTGCGGAGCTGACGGGACCGATGCGGGTGCAGATCAAGATTCGCCACCGGCACGAGCCTGCCTGGGCCACGCTGGAGCCTGCCGGAGCCGATGCGGTGACAGCCGAGTTCGACGAGCCGCAGCGGGCAGTGACGCCGGGGCAGTCGGCGGTGTTTTATGCAGGGGACGAGGTGGTGGGCGGCGGGTGGATTTCGTAAGATTGGCGATCGGGGCAGCGCGAGTGACGGCAGGCGGGTTATACTGGCGCCGCACTGCGAATGGGGAGAGATTACGATGACCCGGAAAACGTTTGCTGGCATGGCCGCCCTGGCCGCCTATGTCCTGACCACAACGCTGACTGCAACCCCTGCCGGGGCCCAGGCGCCCACGGCCGTTCTGACCATCCAGGCCGACCAGCCTGTGCATGCCGTGAGCCCCACACTCTACGGGCTGATGACCGAAGAGATCAACTACAGCTATGACGGCGGCCTCTATGCCGAGATGGTGCGCAACCGCACCTTCCGTGGCGACTGGAGCGGCATTCCCTACTGGTACCTGGTGGAGGACGGCAACGCCACGGCGAAGATGGCGGCGGACCCGAAGACAGGCCCCAGCGAAGCGCTGCCGAACAGCCTGCGGCTGGACGTGGAGCAGGCCGATGCGCACAACCGGGCCGGCATTCTGAACGTGGGCTGGTGGGGCATGGCGGTGCGGCCGGGGACGACCTACAAAGGCTCGTTCTATGCCAAGGCCGGGGATGAAAGCATGGGGCCGGTGACGGTGAGCCTGGTGGGCAACGACAGCGGCAAAACGCTGGCCGAGGCGACGATTCCGGCGGTGAGCACCGAGTGGAAGCAGTACGAATTTACGCTGAAGGCTGGCGCGGTGGAAGCCTCGGCGAACAATCACCTGGTGATTGCGGTGGGGCATGCGGGCTCGCTTTGGCTGAATCTGGTTTCGCTGTTTCCGCCCACCTATCACCATCGCGCCAACGGCAACCGCGTGGACCTGATGGAGAAGCTGGCGGCGATGCATCCGGCGTTTCTGCGCTTCCCCGGCGGCAACTTCCTGGAGGGCGACCACATCAAGGACCGGTACGAGTGGAAGAAGACGATTGGGCCGCTGGTGGACCGGCCAACGCATCCGAGTCCGTGGCACTACCAGTCGTCGGACGGTCTGGGCCTGCTGGAGTTTCTGGGCTGGTGCGAGGACCTGAAGATGCAGCCGGTGCTGGCCGTGTATGCGGGCTACTCGCTGGCGGGCGAACACGTGGACCCGGGCCCGGCGCTGGAACCCTACGTGCAGAACGCGCTGGAGGAGTTGGAGTATGTGACCGGCGGAACAGACACGAAGTGGGGAGCGATCCGCGCCAAGGACGGGCACCCCGCGCCGTTCAAGCTGACCTATGTGGAGATCGGAAACGAGGACCAGTTTGACAAGTCCGGCAGCTACGAAGGGCGCTACGAGCAGTTCTACAAGGCCATCAAGGCAAAGTATCCGGAGCTGCAGCTAATTGCGACGGCGCCGCTGAAGGACTTCAAGCCGGACGTGCAGGACGACCACTTCTATGTGCGGGCGACGGAGAACTTCCACGACGCGACGCACTACGACAAGGCTGACCGCAGCGGGCCGAAGATTTTTGTGGGCGAGTGGGCCACGCGCGAGGGCGCGCCAACGCCGAACTTTGGCGCAACGCTGGGCGATGCGGCATGGATGACGGGTCTGGAGCGGAACAGCGACCTGGTGATCATGTCCAGCTATGCGCCGCTGCTGGTGAACGTGGACCCTGGCGGTATGCAGTGGGAGACGGACCTGATTGGCTACAACGCGATGAAGAGCTACGGCTCGCCGAGCTACTACGCGCAGGTGATGTTTGCCGAGTACCTGGGCGACCACACGCTGGAAACCAGCCTGAAGGGCGCGGGCAAGAAGTTCTTTTACTCGATTACGCGCAGCGCGGCAAAGAAGCAGGTCTACCTGAAGCTGGTGAACGCAGCCTCCACGCCGCAGAAGGTGGAGATTGCGCTGAAGGGCGCACAGGTGGCCCCGACAGCCAAACTGGTGAGCCTGACGGCGAAGGACACGCAGGCCACCAACAGCATCCACCAGCCGACGTTCCTGGAGCCGGTGAGCTCGATGGTGAGCGACGCGGGTGGAAAAGTGGAGTACACGATGCCGGCGTACGCGATTCAGGTGCTGGTGTTCGACGAGAAGTAAAACGCTGGGGCCGCATGCGCCCGGGAACGCCAAGGCCGACCTGCTGCTCTGGGGGGCAGCCTTTGTGTTTCACACATCTCGAATTAATCGGCAAAATCGCTGTGGAAAACTGCAAATTTTCAATATGGGGGGAGGGGGTAGGATCCGCTGCGCCGAGCCAGGCCTCAGTTGTTAGTTTTCAGGTGTCAGCTTGTCGGTGGCCGGGCAAGTTCCAGCGCGATCCCGGGACTGCTTTGCCAACTCCATTGTGCCGCAGGCGGGGCAAATTTTACGCAAATGGGCGGGGCGGGATTGGACGCGTGTTTTCAGCCGGTTGCGGGCTGCGGCGTGGGCGGAAGGGTTGACAGGCGCTGCTGGGCGGGGCGCTACGGCTGCACGGGGCGCTACTGCACAGCCCAGGCGAGGCCGTCCGGGTTGCCGCCGGCCTTGATGTGGCCGGTGACCGCAAGGGTTTTGAGGTCGAGGACGGCGACGTAGTTGTCTGGCCCGCAGGAGATGAAGGCGCAGCGGCCGTCGGGCTGAACGAGGATGCCGGCCGAGCCGTGGCCGATGGGCAGGCGCTTGAGGACGGAGCGGGTGGCGGTGTCCAGAATGACCAGGTCTCCGGAGCCGAGCAGGGAGACGAGGGCCAGCTTGCCGTCTGGCGTGAAGGCGATGCGGTTGGCGCTGCGGATGTTGACGTCGAGCGTGGCGATGACCTTTTTTGCGGTGAGGTCGAGGATGGAGATGGTGCCGTCCTGCGCGTTGGCGACCCACATCTGGCGGCCGTCGGGCGAGACGGCGAAGCCCTCGGAGCCTTGACCGACGGGGACGATGGTCTCATTCCAGTCGCCTCCGGGAGGGCCGGGCATGGGATGCGCGCCGGGGGCCAGGTGCGCGGGCATGCCGGCGGGGCCGGAGGTTTTGTCGAGGATGGTGACGGAGGCCGAGGCGACGTTGGTGGTGAGGATGCGCTGGAGGTTGGGGAAAACGTAGAGCATGTGGGTGCGGTTCTGACCGGTGCCCATGATCCAGTCCACTTTGCCGGTGGCGGGGTTGTAACGACCGATGGCCTTGGCGCCCTCGGCGGTGAACCAGACTTCACCGTGGGTGAAGACGAGGCCGTGGGGACCGCGGAGAGGACCGAGATCGATGAAGGGCAGCTGCTTGTGGTGGACGAGATCGATCTGGGCCAGGGTGTGATAAGCGCCGAAACCGTAATTCGACACGTAGGCGGTGCGGCCGTCCGCGGAAGCGATGACCTCATGCGGGTCCGGGCCGACGGGAATGCGCGCAATGGGCTGGAGAGTGACGGGATCGACGATGGCCAGGGTGTGGTCGGTTTTGGAAAGGACGAGCAGCGAAGCGCGGGGCGCGGACTGCGCGGGCGCGAGAGCCGCGAAGGCGAGGGCAAAGAGGATGGAAAGCGCGAAGCGGGCTGCACGCATGGCGTGGGACCTCCGGGAAAGCGGGTCTAAACGAACATGTCCTTGTCGGCGGGGGAATGGGTCTTTGCCTGGGCGGGGACGGGCGAGCGGAGCACGCCGAAGGCGGCACGAGCCGCGGCGAGGAGGGCCGTGAGCTGGCGCAGGGGCAAGTTGACGACGCTTGTCACGAGGCTCCCGGCGCGATCCACCGTATCCAGCACGTCGCTGCACATCATGTCGAGGCGGCTGGCCTGGCGGCGGACGCGGTCCAGAACTTCAGTGGCAGAGTCCTGCAAGTCCGCGCTCTGCACGCGGAGGCCGTGGGCGAGCTCGGCCAGATCTGAGGCAACGGATTCAATTTTGGGACCGACATTGTCAAGGAAGCTCTTGGTTTCAGTAAGCACCGGAGTGATGGTGGAGCGGAGTTCCTCAATCTGATTCTGCATGGCGGCGGCCGTTTTCCGCACGGAGAGGAAGAGGGCCAGCAGGACGACGGCTTGCATCAGGACGGCGAGCCCGGTGACGCCGACGAAGATAAGCAGAAGGGTATCGTTGTTCAGCTGGGACATGAGCGTGATCTCCCGCGGCACGTTTGCGGCTTGAGCGAAGAAAGCAGCGCGCCGCGGCAACCATGGATCCTGAGATCCGAAGCGAGGGCCGGAAATCGCAGGTTGGATGCAGTTCTGCGAATGCCGGTCCAGAGTGGAACAACAGACCGAAGATGCGCCGGGCGAGAAGGCGCCCGGCTCATGTCGGTGTTACTCGGCCGGCTCGCTGGGCACGGTGGCAGCAGCGGTGGTGTTGCGGTAGGCATCCTTGCCGGCCTCAACAGCTGCCGCAACGCGGGTGGACTGGTCGCTGACGAGGCTCTTGCCCCTCTCAACAAATTCCTCCCACTGGGCGCGTCCGCGGTCAACGTATTCGCCAACGTTTTCTTTACTTCTGTCCACGAAGGTTCCTACCTGATCGGCAGCCTGACGGGAGCGGGCCCGCAAATATTCGCTCTTTTCGCGCGCACCCTGCGCAAGTTCTTCTCTCATCTCGCGGCCGCTTTTGGGAGCATAAAGAATGCCCACGAGCGCACCTACGCCGAGGCCGGCAAGAAACCAAGCCAGACCCTGGACCTTGTTATCGTCCGCCATGATGATGTATCTCCTTTCAGTTGACTAAAAGAAAGCCTGAGCGTACCAGATTCCATGGTACGCCGCAAATTCCGGGGGCGCGGGCAAATTCCCTTCCCCGTAGGGTTAGACGCTGCCGGCGAAGAATGCCGTGTGGGCTGAGAACGCAGCGGGGTTCCCTGTTGATTTAGATGCGCAGAAGGGGGCTTTGCGACGTCCGAGGCAGGATTGGGTGCAGAAATGACGGCGGGCGAAGAAATGCGGCGTGAACCGGGGAGGCGCACGCCGCAGGAAGTGCATGAACTGCGCGGCTAGAACTCGATGCGGGCCGAGACCTGACCGGTGCGGGCACCGCCGAAGTCTGAACCGATGGAGCTTGTGATGAGGCCGAAGCTGGACGAGCTGAGGTTCATGTTGGGGTCGCCCAGGTTGGTGTGGTTGAGCACGTTGGTGAAGGTTCCCTCCATCTTCATGCGGATGCGCTCAGTGATGGCGAAGGACTTGCTGAGTCCGGCCGAGAGGTTGAAGAGGCTGGGGCCCTCGACGGAGCCGACCTGGCTGTTGCCGAAGCGGCCGATGGGCAGCGGATGGGGGCTGAGGGGGTCGCCGTTCGCGGGATTAAAGCCGGCGCCGGTGGTGCAGGCGTTACCGACTGTCCAGGAGGGGTCCCCGGGGCAGGCAAAGGCCGCCGAGTTGGTCCAGTTGAAGCGGTTTTTGCCGGCGGGGTTGACGCTGACGCCGGTGAGCTGATCGGGGTGCTGGTTGCGGTGTCCGGTGTCAAAGCTGCCGGTGCCGTCGCCGTAAGCGCCGTTGAGGCCGGAGCCGGTGCCGGAGGGATCGCCCTGCCCGTTGGGGAAGTAGGGTGTCTCATAGGGACCGGTCTGAACGGTCAGGATGGAGGAGAGGCGCCAGCCGCCGACCACGAGATCGGCCACGCGGTTCATGGAGCCTCCGAACATCTTTCCGCGGCCGAAGGGCAGGTCATAGAGCGCGGTGGTGTTCCAGCGCAGACGGCGGGTGCCTTAAGCGTTGCCGAAGTCCACGTGGCGGTTGAGGATGGAGGTTGCGCGCTGACCGCCGGTTTCTCCGCCGAAGCCGGTGCCGGCGGGGCCCTGGTTATCGGCCAGGTT
>DATKTQ010000024.1:0-42222 GCA_035531055.1 Occallatibacter sp.
AGAGGGCGGCCGTCACACGCCGTTCTTCAAGGGCTACCGCCCGCAGTTTTACTTCCGCACGACGGACGTGACGGGCGTGGCGGAGCTGCCGGAGGGCACGGAGATGGTGATGCCGGGCGACAACGTGCAGCTGGTGGTGGAGTTGATTACTCCGGTGGCCATGGAAAAGGGCCTCCGGTTCGCAATCCGCGAGGGCGGCCGCACCGTGGGTGCAGGCACCATCTCGGAGATCATCAAGTAGGTTGGAACCCGGCAGGTTGCGGGGTTCGCTGAAGGCGGGTCGAAAGGCCCGCCCGACGCGGGGAAGATGGATGGCATGGTAGGACAGAGGATTCGCATCCGGTTAAAGGCATACGACTATCGCGTGCTGGACACCTCGACCGGCGAGATTGTGGAAACGGCCAAGCGCACCGGAGCAACGGTGGCCGGCCCGATTCCCTTGCCGACGATCAAGAACAAGTACTGCGTGCTGCGTTCGCCGCACGTGGACAAGAAGTCGCGCGAGGCGTTCGAGATTCGCACCCACAAGCGGCTGATTGACATTCTGGAGCCGACGCAGCAGACGGTGGACGCGCTGATGAAGCTGGATCTGCCAGCCGGTGTGGACGTGGAAATCAAGGCTTTCGAGAAGTAAGCACCTGCGGTGCGGCGGACGCGCCTTGCGGCGCAGAGACCTCGCGGCATTGGAAAAAGACAAAAGCCCCGCAAGGGGCCCGGCAGTGCGCAGGCCAAGGCCACGCATGATGAGGAGAGGACGAAATGGCAGTTACAGGTATTCTGGGAAAAAAGATCGGCATGACGCAGGTCTTCGACGAAAAAGGCGATGTGCACCCGATTACGGTGCTGCAGGCCGGCCCCTGCGTGATTACGCAGTTGAAAACGGCGGCACGGGACGGCTACGACGCCGCGCAGATTGGCCTGGTGGAATTTGTGAAGGCCTCGCGCATCACCAAGCCGCAGGCGGGCCACTTTGCGAAGACCGAAGCGCCCCCGGTGAAGGTGATCAAGGAAGTGGACGTGGAAGCCTCGCCGGACGGCGAAGTGGCGACCAAGGCCGGCGACCGGGTGCTGGTGGACATTTTTGCCGACGCCAAGTTTGTGGATGTGATCGGCACCTCGAAGGGTCGCGGGTTTTCGGGCGTGGTTCGGCGGCATGGTTTCGCCGGCGGCCCCAAGTCACACGGCCACATGTTCCAGGTACAGGGTTCGATCGGCGCCTCCAGCTTTCCCTCGCGCGTGTTCCCCGGCCAGCGCATGCCCGGCCACTTTGGAACCGACCAGGTGACGGTGCGGAACCTGCGCATCCGGGGCATTGATCTGGAAGAGAATCTGCTGATGGTGGAAGGCGCGGTTCCAGGGCCGCGGGAAGGTTACGTGCTGATTTCCAAGGCCAAGGCTCCGCCACGCGAACGCCGCGGTTTTGCGGGTTCGGGCACGGTGGATCCGCTGAAAGCTTCAAAGAAGGCGGGCGGCAAGCGCAAGTAGGAACCTGCGTTGCGGCTGAATGCGCCCTGGTGGGCGCGAGAGATTGAAAGCTGGCGAGAAAAGCGCCGGCGGAAGAAGAAGACGATGGCAAACGTGGATGTTTTGAATCTGAACGGGGAAAAGGTGGGCTCGGTGGATCTGGCCGACGCGGTGTTTGCCGCCAACCAGGTGAACGAAGCCCTGCTGTGGGAGGCGGTGAAGCACTATCGCGCTTCGCTGCGCCAGGGCACGCACAAGACCAAGAGCCGCACCGAAGTTGCCGGTTCGGGCAAGAAGCTGTGGAAGCAGAAGGGCACAGGCCGGGCTCGTATCGGTTCCGTGCGTTCGCCCCTGTGGCGGCACGGTTACACGGTGCATGGCCCCCAGCCGCGCAGTTATGATTACGCGTTTCCTCGCAAGAAGCTGCTGGGCGCGTTGCGCGCGGCGCTCGCATCGAAGCTGGCCGACGGCAAGCTGACGGTGGTGGACACGCTCGAGATCAAGGACGCCAAGACCAAGCTGTATCGCGCGGCGCTGGACAAGCTGGATGCCAAGCGGACCGCGCTGCTGGTGGAAAACGGCAAGACGCTGTCGCAGGCTCTGGTGCTGGGCGCGCGCAACCTGAAGGGCGTGGAGCTGGTGCTGAACAACGAGGTGCATCCCTACGATCTGCTGCGCTATGAGCGGGCCATTTTTTCCAAGGCCGCGATTGAGCAGTTGGGCGAGGCCCTGCAAAAGACCGTGTCGAAGCGCAAGCTCGCCGCGCAGACGGAGGCCGCATAATGCCGACTCTCTACACTGTGATTCGCCGCCCGCTGATTACCGAAAAAGGGCTGGCTGTGAAGGAGACCGAAGGGACGCTGGTGTTTGACGTGGCGCCCGAGGCCTCAAAGACCGAAGTCAAGCAGGCCGTCGAAGCCCTCTTCAAGGTGAAGGTGGCTGCGGTCCGCACCGCGAACGTGGTGGGCAAGGAACGCCGGCGCGGCAAGTTTGCCGGCTTCCGGCCCGACTGGAAGAAGGCGTACGTCCGGCTGAAGGCCGGCGAGAAGCTTCCGGAATATGTAAGCAACCTGTAAGAGTTGCATGGCCAAAACAGGCCGCAGGGCCGATGAGGCCCGTTAGCAAGGACTAGCGGAAACCGCGGAGGACGCGGATTCCGGAGAAACGGGGAGAGCGGCGCAGATAGTTTTTGCGCGAGTTCTCCAGGACAAAGACGATGGCAATCAAGACATACAGACCGGTAACCCCGACGCTGCGCTTCAAGACCTCGCTGGTGAACGACGACCTGACGACGGACAAGCCGCACAAGCCGCTGCTGGCCACGCGCAAGCGTACGGGCGGCCGCCGCAACTCGGGCGACATGACCATCCGCCACCACGGCGGGGGACACAAGCAGAAGCTTCGCCTGATCGACTTCAAGCGCGACAAGGCCGGCGTACCGGGCCGCGTGGCGACGATCGAGTACGATCCGAACCGCTCGGCGCGCATTGCGCTGGTGCACTATGCTGACGGCGAGAAGCGCTACATTCTGCAGCCGGTGGGGCTGAAGGTGGGGGCCACGGTGACCGCCGGCGCCGACGCCGACATCCTCGTGGGCAACGCGCTGCCGCTCAAAAACATTCCCGCCGGCACCACGGTGCACGCCATTGAGTTGCGGCCGGGCAAGGGCGCGCAGATGGCGCGTTCGGCCGGGGCGCAGGCGCAGTTGGTGGCCAAGGAAGGCGATTACGCCCTGTTGAAGCTGCCCTCCGGCGAGACCCGCAAGGTGCTGGCCGAGTGCATGGCGACGATTGGCCAGGTGGGCAATACGGACTACGAGAATGTCTCGATTGGCAAGGCGGGACGCAACCGCTGGAAGGGCATTCGCCCGACCAACCGCGGCGTGAGCATGAACCCGGTGGATCACCCGCACGGCGGCGGCGAGGGCAAGACATCGGGCGGCCGTCATCCGGTGACGCCGTGGGGCCAGCCGACGCGCGGCTACAAGACGCGCAACAACAAGCGGACCGACGTCTTCATCGTCAGCCGCCGGACGAAGTAGAGGAGCGGAACAGATATGGCACGTTCGACCAAGAAAGGGCCGTTTGTAGACACACACCTTAGCGTGAAGATTGAGGTGCTGAACAAGGCCAACGACAAGAAAGTGGTGAAGACCTGGTCGCGCCGCTCGACCATCTTTCCCGAGTTTGTGGGCCACACCATCGCCGTGCACAACGGCAAGAAATTTGTTCCGGTGTATGTGACCGAGAACATGGTGGGTCACAAGCTGGGCGAGTTTGCGCCGACCCGGACGTTCAAGGGACACACCGGCGGCAAGGCAGAGTCGGGCGCCAAGGCGCGGTAGGACACAAGAGGATACGCCGGCTGGCCGCAAGGGCCGGGCGGGGAGATTGAGGAAGGCAGAGCAATGGCAGTCGAGACGAAGGAATACCGGGCAGAGGCCAAGTTTCAGCGCGTGTCGCCGCAGAAGGCGCGGCTGGTGCTGGATTTGATTCGGGGCCGGGGTGTCCAGGAGGCGCTGGAGACGGCGGCCTTTACCAAGAAGCGCATCGCGCCGGTGATCCACAAGCTGCTGACGTCGGCGGTGGACAACGCCAAGTACGTGGCCGAGGAGCGGGGCATTGATCTGGACGTGGACAGCCTGTATGTGAAGCAGGCCCTGGCCAACGACGGACCGCGCATGAAGCGCATTCGTCCGGCGCCGATGGGCCGTGCTTACCGCTACCAGCGCAGGCTGGCGCACATTGTGGTGTCAGTGGCCGAGCGCAAGGCGGCGGCTGACCTGGTGACCAAGGTGGAAGAGCCCGCGGCGGCAGCGAAGCCGGCGAAGAAGGCAAAGACGGCAGCGCCCAAGGCCAAGCCGGCGGCGCCCAAGGCAACGAAGAAGGCCAGCAAAAAGGCCTGAGAGGTTTGAGGGAGTAATTATGGGACAGAAAGTCCATCCTTACGGATTCCGGCTGGGCGTGAACAAGCCGTGGCGTTCGCGCTGGTTCTCTGAGCGCGACTATGACAAGCTGCTGATCGAGGACGTGAAGCTGAAGGCGGAGCTGCGCGAGAAGCTGAAGGCTGCAGGTGTCAGCTCGGTGGAGATTGAGCGCCCCGGCAACAAGCTGCGGTTTTTGATCCGCACGGCTCGTCCGGGCATCGTGATCGGCCGCAAGGGCGCCGAGATCGAGAAGCTGAAGACCGAACTCGGCAAGCGCACCAGCCGTGACGTGTTCATTGACATCATCGAGGTGAATAAGCCGGAGCTGGACGCACAGCTGGTGGCAGAGAACATCGCGCTGCAGTTGGAAAAGCGCGTGAGCTTCCGCCGCGCCATGCGTAAGAGCGTGGATTCGGCGCTGCGCTTCGGCTGCAAAGGCATCAAGGTGCGCGTTTCCGGCCGGTTGAACGGCAACGAAATCGCTCGCTCGGAGTGGTATCTGCAGGGCCGTCTGCCGCTGCACACCCTCAGGGCCGACATTGACTACGGGTTTGCCGAGGCGCACACCACCTACGGCGTAATCGGTGTGAAGACCTGGATCTATCGCGGCGATATTTATGAGCAGAAGCGCCGCCAGCCGCAGGTTGGAACTTCGGTATTTTAGGAACGGCCTCCACGGCGGCCGCCAGCAGGAACGGTCCGTGAGTGGCGGACAACTCGGTTCGAGGTTTTCGTTATGTTGATGCCAAAGAAGGTGAAGTTTCGCAAGCAGCAGAAGGGCAAGAGGCGCGGCAAGGCTTGGCGCGGGTCTTCCCTCTCGTTTGGCGAGTATGGGCTGAAGGTGATGGAGTGCGGTTACATCACCGACCGGCAGATTGAAGCCAGCCGTATTGCGATGACGCGGTTTATCAAGCGCGGCGGCAAGATCTGGCTGCGGCTGTTTCCGGACAAGCCGATTACCAAGAAGCCGGCCGAAGTCCGTATGGGCTCAGGCAAGGGCGCGCTGGACCACTGGGTTGCGGTGGTGAGGCCGGGCAAGATTCTCTTCGAGATGGAGGGAGTGGCTCCGGACATTGCGCAGGAAGCCATGCGCCTGGCGTCGAACAAGCTTCCGCTAAAGACCAAGTTTGTGCAGCGGCCGGGAGCTGAAAAGGTAGTGGCCGCGGCCAAGTAAGGCCGCCGGTGGAGAGGGATGCGCCGCCGGACCCGCAGAGGGGCTGGAGAGGCGCAGGAGAGACACGATGGAACTGACAAAGATTCGTAGTTTGAGCGACGCTGAGCTGGTGCACCAGGAGAAGACAGCCTCCGAGCAGCTTTTCCGGCTTCGCTTCCAGGTCTCCCTGGGGCAGAACGACGGAGTGAAGAAGCTCCGCCTGCTGCGCAAGGAGATTGCACAGATCAAGACTGTGGCGCGGGAGCGCGATTTGGGCATTCACGGGGCGACGAAGGACGTTGCCGCTGAGACGCCTGCGCCGACGGTCAAGGCCAAGACCGCGGCGAAGCCGAAAGCGGCAGCCAAGGCCAAGAAGGGAGCCCGCTAAATGCCGGCGACAGAAACGAAACAGGCGCCAGCCTCGCGGCGCAACGAGAAGGTGGGCAACGTGGTTTCGACCAAGATGCAGAAGACCATTGTGGTCGAGGTCGAGATGCGCAAGGCGCACCCGAAGTACAAGCGGATTGTGCGCAGCTCAAAGAAGTTTTACGCGCACGACGAGCAGAATTCGGCGCGGGTGGGTGATGTGGTGCGAATCCGCGAGACCCGGCCGCTGAGCAAGCTGAAGCGGTGGTCGCTTGAGGAGATCGTGCGGCGCTCCTCGCTGAGCCAGGTGGAAGACGCAACGGCGAAGGCCGATGTTCCGGTGGCCAACTAAGGCGTGCGGTAAGGAGAAGAACCATGGCAGTACAAATGAGGTCGATGCTCAAGGTGGCCGATAACTCCGGCGCCCGCAAGCTGCAAATGATTCTGCCCCTCGGCGGCAGCCTGGGCAAGAAGGCCGGGCTGGGCGACGTGATCACGGCTGCGGTCAAGGAGTCCTCGCCCGACGGCACGGTGAAGAAGGGCAAGGTGGTGAAGGCGGTGATCGTGCGCACGCGCAAGGAACACCGGCGCCGCGACGGCACCTATATCCGCTTTGACGAGAACGCGGCAGTGGTGATCAACGACGCCAACGAGCCGGTGGGTACGCGCGTTTTCGGGCCGGTGGCCCGCGAGCTGCGCGAGAAGAAGTTCATGAAGATTGTGTCGCTGGCGCCGGAAGTCATCTAAAAGGGCCGGCTCCGCGTAAGCGTTTTTTTGAAGAGAGAGACAAGATGCCGAGTTTGAGTATTCATCGCAACGATGTGGTCAAGGTGCTGACCGGCGCCGACCGGGGCAAGACGGGCCGCGTGCTGCGCGCGATTCCCGACAAGGGCGCGCTGCTGGTGGAGCATGTGCGCATCGTCAAGAAGACGGTTTCGAGCAAGCAGGGCCAGAACACGCGGGGCGGCATTGCCGAGCACGAGTCGCCGATTTCCATTTCGAACGTGGCCCTGGTGTGTTCCAACTGCGGCACGGCGAAGATCGGCTTCAAGACCGAGGGCGGCGTGAAGACGCGGATCTGCAAGAAGTGCGGGCAACAGTTGCCCACCAAGAAGTAGTGGAGAAACAGCGGGACCCGAGACGCCGGCCGGAGCGTGAAGCCCGGACGGCCAACCCCTTCCGCAGCGGTACACGGGACGACCAGAACCAAAGAATCGGGGCGGCCCACTCCGGACACCGGAAGAAAGAGAGCAGAGCAACATGGCGGCAAGGCTGAAAGAGAAGTACAACACGGAAATCAAGCAGGCCCTGAAGAAGGAGCTTGGCATTGAGAACTCGATGGCGGTTCCGAGGCTGGATAAGATCGTCATCAATATGGGCCTGGGTGAGGCGACGCAGAACACCAAGCTGCTGGATCCGCTGGTGGGCGACCTGACGACCATCACCGGGCAGAAGCCGGTGACCACCAAGGCGAAGAAGTCGATTGCGGCCTTCAAGGTACGCGAAGGCATGTCGATTGGCGCGATGGTGACCCTGCGCAACGAAAAGGCCTACGAGTTTCTGGACCGGTTGATTTCCACGGCGCTGCCGCGGGTGCGCGATTTTCGCGGAGTTTCGACCAAGAGTTTTGACGGGCGCGGCAACTACACGCTCGGCCTGCGCGATCAGCTGATCTTCCCGGAGATTGACTACTCCAAGGTGGAAAAGATGAAGGGCATGAACATCACCATTGTGACCACGGCAGAGGATGACAACGGAGCGCGCGCGCTGTTGCGCCACTTCGGAATGCCGTTCCGCCAGGGCGCATAGGACCGGGCGCGCGGGATAAGGAAGAAGAGGAATATGGCAACGACAGCAAAGAGAGTGAAGGACGCGCGGAAGCCGAAGTTCAGCTGCCGCAAGCACAACCGGTGCAAGATCTGCGGGCGGCCGCGGGGATACCTTCGGAAGTTCGGCCTCTGCCGTTTGTGCTTCCGTGGACTGGCCCTGAAGGGCGAGATTCCCGGCGTCGTGAAGTCGAGCTGGTAGTTAAGACAGTTTTCAGCGGTCAGTTTTCAGTCGACAGTTTGTTCGTGTCGCGAGTTACTGACGAAGCTGAAGCAATCAGCAACAGGCCAGCCGGAACTGAGGGCTGACGACTGATGACTGACAACTGCAACAACCATTCCCGCAGGTTTCCGCCACGGTGGACGAACGGGGAATGAAGGAGAAGGAATGAGTCTGACCGACCCAGTAGCAGATTTTCTGGCACGAATCCGGAATGCGATCCGGGCGCGCCACCAGAAGCTGGATGTGCCGGCTTCTAAGCTGAAGACCGAGATTGCCCGCATTCTGAAGGAAGAGGGATACATCTCGAACTACAAGACCCAGGACGAGGATGGCAAGCCGATTCTGCGCGTGTATTTGAAGTACGGCGGCAGCGAGGCAGCCATTCGTGACCTGGCGCGGATTTCGCGTCCCGGCTGCCGCGTCTACATTGGCCGCGACGAGATCAAGCGCGTGCAGGGTGGGCTGGGCATTTCCATCATGACCACGCCGAAGGGCGTAATGACCGGCCGCCAGGCTCGCCGCGAAGGCGTGGGCGGCGAGGTGCTCTGCGAAGTCTGGTAACGGACGTTTGCGGGCGGTGTTTGGCAGAACCCCGGGCCGATGAGGCCGGGACGGCTGCAGTGGAACGGATGAGCGCGCGTTGCGCTTCTCCGGGACTCGCAAGCCATGAAGGATTTGAACGATGTCACGAGTAGGAAAGAAACCGATCCCGCTGCCGGCGGGGGTGAAGTACCAGGTTGAGGGCAACACCGTTCTGGTGGAAGGTCCCAAGGGCAAGGTGAGCGCGCTGGTGGCCGAGGGCATTCAGCTGGTGACCAAGGACGGCGTTTTGCTGATCGAGCGGACCAGCGACAAGTACGCCGCGGTGCACGGGCTCACGCGGGCGCTGGTGTCCAACGCCGTCGAAGGCGTGACCAAGGGCTGGACCCGCGAGTTGGACATTGTGGGCATCGGCTACCGCGCCGAGCTGAAGGGCAAGGGCACGGTGGTGTTCACGCTGGGCTACTCGCACCCCATCGAGTTTCCGCTGCCTGCGGGGATTGAGGTGGCAATCGACCCCAAGCAGACGCACGTGACCATCAGCGGCATTGACCGGCAGAAGGTGGGCCAGGTGGCTGCCGACATGCGCTCGCTGCGCAAGCCGGACCCGTACAAGAACAAGGGTGTGCGCTACTCCAACGAGAAGCTGAAGAAGAAGGCCGGCAAGACCGGCTCGAAGTAACCCCGCGCAGTTAACCGAACGGGGCCGCCGGGCGGCTCCGCTGATAGGAATGAGAGAGCGATGATTACGCAGACCAAACGAAACGCCATCCGCCAGCGCATCCATGACCGCATCCGCCGGAAGCTTTCCGGCACGGGCGAGCGGCCGCGGCTGAATGTGTACCGTTCGTTGAACCACATTTACGCCCAGGTGATTGACGACCAGAAGGGCGAGACGCTGGCTTCGGCCTCCACGCTGGGGCTGAAGGTGAAGACCGGCGGCAACGTGGCGGCGGCCAAGGAGATCGGCAAGGCGATTGCCGAGCAGGCCACGGCCAAGGGAATCAAGCGGGTGGTTTTTGACCGCGGCGGGTTCCTCTATCACGGGCGCATCAAGGCGCTGGCCGAGGCGGCCCGCGAGGCCGGACTGGAATTTTGAGCTCCGCTCTTTCGTGTTGTGGAGTAGTTTTTCGGTTGAGACAAGGCTTTTCCAGGGAAGCGCGAAGCGGCCCGGAAGGACAGAAGAGAGCATGACGATGTTGAAGAAGAAACTCGATGCCAACCAGTACAACCTGAAGGATCAGGTGGTCTCCATCAACCGCGTGACCAAGGTGGTGAAGGGCGGCAAGAACATGTCGTTTGCCGCGCTGGTGGTGGTGGGCGACGCCGCTTCGGGCGTGGTGGGCTATGGTTCGGGCAAGGCCAAGGAAGTTCCCCAGGCGATCCGCAAGGGAATTGAGGCGGCCAAGAAGAACCTGGTTCGCGTGAACCTGACCGACACCACGATTCCGCACCAGGTGCTGGGCCGTTTCGGCGCCGGGCAGGTGCTGCTGAAGCCGGCGCCGGAAGGCACGGGCGTGATTGCCGGCGGCGCGGTGCGCGCGGTGATGACCTCGGCCGGAGTGCAGAACGTGCTGACCAAGAGCCTGGGCACGGCCAATCCGCACAACGTAATTAAGGCCACGTTTGATGCGCTGGTGCAGCTGCGAGACAAGGCCGATGTGGCCGCACTTCGCGGCAAGCAGGTGGAGGAGATTTAATGGCACAGCCGAAGAAGATTCGCATTCAGTACTACCGCTCGGCCATTTCCACGCCGGTGAAGCACAAGCTGGTGGTGAAGGGTCTGGGCTTTACGCGGCTCAACCAGATTGTGGAGCGCGAGGATTCGGTTTCGATTCGCGGCATGGTGAAGGTCATCCCGCACCTGGTCCGCATTCTCGAAAGCTAGAGCGAAACGACAGCGCGGCCTGCGGGCCGCCACAAGGCCGGCCGGGCGGCACATCCCGGAAGACGCGAGTCGGCGGAACTCCCATTCCGGCGGCGTTATGAGCGAGGACACAATGGCGAAGAATCTATCCAATCTGCGCGCGCCGAAGAAGGCCAACACCGGGCGCAAGCGTGTGGGCCGGGGCATGGGCTCCGGCATGGGAAAAACCTCAACGCGCGGCCACAAGGGCCAGGGTTCGCGTTCGGGCTTCAGCCTGATGCGGGGTTTTGAAGGCGGCCAGATGCCGCTGCACCGCCGCCTTCCCAAGCGCGGCTTCATCAACATCTTCCGCACCGAGTACACGGTGGTGAATCTGGACCGGATTGCCGGGCTGGATGTGACGGAGATCGGCCTGGACGACTACCGCAAGCTTGGTCTGGCTTCGAGCAAGAAGGCTCTCATCAAGATCCTCGGCTCGGGCGAGCTGGCCAAAGCAGTCACCATCCACGCGCACAAGTTTTCCAAATCGGCCGTGGAGAAGATTGAGAAGGCTGGCGGCAAGGCCGTAGTGGCTGGAGCCCCGGCAGAGGCCTGAGCGGCGCGCGGCTCAGGCGCCTGAACCTGCACTAGCAGCCGGAAACGGCTGAGCTGGAAGGGATAAGCGGGCAGCCGGGCAATACGCATTGCTGTGACAGCCCGCACGTACAGTTTTCCGCGGTTTCCATAGTCTCATGGGAAATCACGGGATGCTCTAAGATGGAACCAGTAAAAATTCGACCGGCGGCCAACGCCTGAAGCGGATTAGCCAACATGCTTGAGAAGTTCCTGAACATCTTCCGGATTCCTGATCTGCGCAACCGTGTGCTGTTCACCCTGGGCATTCTGGCCGTGTACCGGCTGGGCGCCTGGATTCCCACGCCAGGCGTGAACACGCATCAACTGGCGCTCCTGTTCAATGCGCAGAACGGCTCGGCACTGGGCCTGATGGACCTGTTTGGTGGCGGCAACCTGCGGCGCATGACGATTTTTGCGCTGGGCATTATGCCCTACATCACCGCGTCGATTATCTTCCAGCTTTTGACCGTGGTGTATGAGCCGTTGGCGCGGGTGCAGAAGGAAGGCGAGATGGGCCAGCGCAAGATCACGCAATGGACCCGTTATATGACCATCGTCCTGGGCCTGCTGCAGTCGATCGGCATTGCGGCCATTTTGACCAAACAGGGACTGGTGCTGCATCCGGGCATCGGCTTCAGCCTGTTGACGGTGTTGACCTTGACAGCTGGCACCACGTTCATCATGTGGCTGGGCGAGCAGATTACCGACCGCGGCATCGGCAACGGCATGAGCCTGCTGATTTTCGCCGGCATTGTGGCCGGCCTGCCCCGCGGCGTGGGCGAGCTGGTGCAGAAAGTCCAGACCAACGCTTGGGGTTCGTTCACCATCTTTGCCGTGATCATCCTGCTGGTCGGCATGATCGCGGTGGTGGCATTTATCGTGTTCGTGGAGCGGGCGGAGCGGCGCATCCCCATCCAGAGCGCGCGGCGCATTGTGGGCCGGCGCATGATGGGCGGCGCCAGCAGTCACCTGCCGCTGAAGGTGAACTCGGGCGGCGTGATGCCGATCATCTTTGCCAGCTCAATCCTTTCCGCACCGCTGCTGTTCGGCCAGGTGGACTGGGTGCAGAATAACCGGCTGATCCAGCCAATTATGGAAGCGCTGACGCCGGGCTATCCCTGGTATGTCTTCCTGAATATGGTGGGCATCGTCTTCTTCGCGTATTTCTATGTGTCCATCATCATGAAGCCGGACGACATTGCCGATAACTTCCGCAAGTCGGGCTCATTCATCCCCGGCATTCGCCCGGGCAAGCGCACGTCGGACTTCATCAACGACATTCTTACCCGCATCACGCTGGTGGGCGCGCTGTATCTGATTCTGATCCAGCTTGTCCCGACGTTCCTGATTTCCGGTATTCGCTTCGATAAATTGTGGCTGGTGGGCCGTTTCTTTGAGACGCTGCCGACCTGGGCTACGCACGGTTTGGGGGTCAATTTCTACTTTGGTGGCACCTCCCTGCTGATTGTGGTGGGTGTGGCCATGGACACCATCAACCAGGTCGAATCGCAGCTGATCATGCGTCACTATGATGGCTTTTCCCCGCGCTCCGGTCGCATACGCGGAAGGAAAACTTGGTAATGTCCGGAATTGCTATGGAACAGGAAGCCGACCGAAAGGCGGCCTCTAAGACCGTTCCTGGTCCCATTCTGTTGTTGGGAGCCCCGGGTGTAGGCAAAGGAACCCAGGCGAAGGCGCTGGTGAAGCTGTGGAGCATTCCGCAGATCTCCACCGGGGACCTGCTGCGTGCCAACGCGGCCGAGGGCACGGCCCAGGGCCTGGCGGCGCAGGAGATCATGAAGCGCGGGGAGCTGGTGCCCGATGCGCTGGTAAATGAGATGGTGGCTCTGCGCCTGGAGAAGCCGGATGCGGCGCGCGGCTACATTCTGGACGGCTTTCCGCGCACGCTGCCCCAGGCCAAATGGCTGGATGATCGGCTGGCAGCCCAGCCGGGCAGTCTGCCTGTGGTTGCTGTGAGTCTGCGGGTGGATTACAATATATTATTGCGCCGCATTACGGGGCGCAGGAACTGCCCAGTCTGCCAGAGCATCTACAACATCTACTCGAACCCGCCGCAGCGGGAGGGATTTTGTGATGTGGAAGGTGCTGCCCTGGCCCAGCGAGCCGACGACGTGGAGACGGTGTTTGCCGAGCGCATGCGTGCGTATGCCGGCCAAACCGCGCCAGTCGTCGAGCACTATCGGGCTCTGGGGCGGTTTGTCGAGGAGGACGGGGACGGTCCGATTGCCGCAATTGCGGCTGAAATTGTTGCCGCCGTGGCGCGACTGCGGAAGTAAGGCAGTCGGCTGGCGGGTTTTTGCGTGCCGTGGGGCACGATGTGCAAGGTGTAAGGAGAAAACGGGTTGGCAGTGGTGCTGAAGTCCTCTGAAGAGATCGAAAAGATGCGCCGCGCGGGCAAAGTTGTCCACGAGGTGCTGGAGCTGGTGCGCGACCATGTGAAGCCGGGCGCCACCACCCTCGATCTGGAGCGGGTGGCAGAGGCGCGGATTGCCGAGCTGGGCGCCAAGCCCGCCTTCAAGGGGTATCACGGGTTTCCGTGCGTGTTGTGCACCTCAGTGAATAGCGAGGTGGTGCACGGCATCCCGTCCAAGAAGCGGGTGCTTAAGGAAGGCGACATTGTTTCGGTGGACTGCGGGGCGGTGATCGACGGCTACTTTGGCGACTCGGCCGTCACCATTCCGGTGGGCCAGAAGATTGCGCCGGAGACTCAGCAGCTGCTGCGGGTGACCGAGGCATCGCTGAAGGCCGGCATTTCCGCGGTGCGTCCGGGGGCGACTCTGGGCGATATCGGCGCCGCGGTGCAGAAGGTGGTCGAGTCCCACGGCTTCAGCGTGGTGCGGGATTTTGTGGGGCATGGCATCGGCTCCAACATGCACGAGGAGCCGCAGGTGCCGAACTTTGGCGAGGCGGGCCGTGGCATGAAACTGCGGGCCGGCATGGTGATTGCCATTGAGCCCATGGTGAACGTGGGCAAGCCGGACGTGCGGGTTCTCAAGGACGGCTGGACGGCGGTGACCAGCGACGGAAGTATGAGCGCTCACTTTGAGCACACGGTGGCGGTGACCGACACCGGAGCAAGAATTCTGACCGAGTAACAGCTCGGCACAACCAGCCGGAGCCGCCAGCGGGCGGGCCGGCAGAAGCGGGAAACAGTTTGTCAAAGGAAGACGCGATTGAGGTAATGGCGGTGGTGACGGAAACGCTGCCGAACGCCATGTTCAAGGTGAAGCTGGAGAACAACCACGAGGTGCTGACCCATGTATCCGGGCGGATGCGCAAGAATTTCATCCGCATTTTGCCGGGGGACCGGGTGGCCGTGGAGCTGAGCCCGTACGACCTGAATCGTGGACGGATTGTGTACCGCTACAAGTGAGTTTGGGTTTTTAAAGCAGCCGCGCCGATTTTTTGGAGTGCGGAGAAGGGCAGCAGGAATGAAAGTTCGGGCATCGGTAAAGAAGATTTGCGTCAAGTGCAAGGTCATCAACCGCCGTGGGGTGGTTCGTGTGATCTGCGAAAACGCAAAGCACAAGCAGCGCCAGGGCTGAGGCCCCGGCACAGGCGGAATCTCCACAGCCTTCGGGCAAGGGGCGAGTTAGCTTGAGTCAAGGCTTGCGAGGAACCCCGGAGCAACCGCATCACCCCGTGCGAACCGGCTGAGGCCGGAGGCACCTAACCGAAATCAGCAAAGGAACAAGAATGGCACGTATTGCTGGCGTCGATCTGCCCCGCAACAAGCAGGCCCGGATCGCGCTCACATACATCTTCGGGATCGGCAACCCGCGTGCGCTCAAAATTCTGGAGAAGGCGAATGTGGATGCCTTCAAGAAGATCCAGGACCTGGGCGAGGACGAGGTAAACCGCATCCGTCAGGTGATTGAGGACGAGGGAGAAGTAGAAGGCGACCTGCGCAAGGACGTCAGTATGCACATCAAGCGCCTCATCGACATCCAAAGCTATCGCGGCAACCGTCATCGGCGGTCGCTGCCCGTGCACGGACAGCGCACGCACACCAACGCCCGCACCCGGAAAGGCCCCCGTAAGGGCACGGTTGCCAGCAAGAAGAAAGCGACGGCGAAGACCTAATGGCGAAAGCACAACAGGGCGGCGCCGGGAAAGCCGGCAAGAACAAGCGATTCAAGAAGCGCGAGCGCAAGAATGTGCCGTTCGGTATTGCGCACATTCAGGCCTCGTTCAACAACACGATCGTCACCATCACCGACCAGGTAGGCAACACGCTAAGCTGGAAGAGCTCGGGCTCGCTGGGCTTCCGCGGCTCGCGCAAGGGCACACCCTTTGCGGCGCAGCAGGCGGCGTCCAATGCGGCCAGCATGGCGCGCGATCACGGCATGCGTGCCGTGGATGTGCGCGTGGCTGGTCCGGGATCAGGCCGCGAGTCGGCCATCCGCGCGCTGGCTGCGGCCGGCATCGAGGTGCGCTCCATCCGCGACGTGACGCCGGTGCCGCACAATGGCTGCCGTCCGCCGAAGCGGCGCAGAGTGTAAGAGAAGTTAACTTGGGCCGGGACGAAGCGCACCGCGCGTAAACCGGCCGTCATCCGAAGTCAGGAGAAGAAATGGCACGTTATACCGGAGCAGTCTGCCGCCTTTGCCGTCGTGAAGGCACCAAGCTTTTTTTGAAGGGCACCAAGTGCGCCTCTGACCGTTGCCCGTTGGAGAAGCGCAACTTTCCTCCCGGCCAGCACGGCAAGGATCGCAAGCCCAAGATTGTGGGCTACGGCCTGCAGCTGCATGAGAAGCAGAAGGCCAAGCGCATCTACTTTACCCTGGAAGGCCAGTTCCGCGAGTACTACGAGAAGGCCAACCGCGCCCCCGGCGTGACCGGTGAGCTGCTGATTCAGCAACTGGAGCGCCGCCTGGACAACGTGGCCTACCGGCTGGGCTTTGCCCTTTCGCGCCGCCAGGCTCGCCAGGTGGTTCGCCACGGGCACGTCTCAGTGAATGGCCGCAAGGTGAACATCCCGTCCTACCAGGTGAACGTGGGCGACGAGATTGCCATTCGCGAGAGCGCCAAGAAGATGATCATCCTGGAACAGTCTGCGCAGTTTGCCGCGCAGAGTCCGGTTCCCGGCTGGCTCGAAGCCAATTTCGAGGGTCTGTCGGGCCGCATCCTGAGCCTGCCCACGCGCAAGGACGTGAACCTGCCGGTCAACGAGCAGCTGATCGTCGAACTTTACTCGAAGTAAGCAGCACTACCGGGCCGTCCCGCGAGGGCGCGGCCCGGACCATTCAACCGAAGGAGAACTTGCGCGGCCGCCGCAAAATGCATCGCGACGCTTCAGCCGCGCGGGAAACGAGAGAGAACTATGTTGTGGAGAGGATTCCAAAAACCCAAGCGCCTGGCCGTGGATGCAGAGACGCTCACAGAAACTTTTGGCAAGTTCAGCGCCCAGCCATTCGAGCGCGGATTTGGCACCACCATCGGCAATGCCCTGCGCCGCACGCTGCTCAGCTCGATTGAGGGCGCGGCCGTTACCGCCATCCGCATTGAGGGTGTGCTGCACGAGTTCCAGTCCATTGCAGGCGTGGTGGAAGACGCCACCGACATTATCCTGAACCTGAAGCAGGTTCCCTTCAAGCTGAATGGCGAAGGGCCGAAGGCGCTGTATCTGCGCGCCGACCAGCCCGGCGTTGTGACCTCCGGCATGATCGAGGCCGACGGCGACGTGGAGATCCTGGACAAGAACGTGTACATCGCCACGGTGTCAGAGGGCGGGCGGCTGGACATGGAGATGCGCCTGAAGCGCGGCCGTGGCTATGTTTCCGCCGACAAGAATTTTGACTCCGACCTGGGTCTGGGCTTCATCCCCGTGGACTCAGTGCACTCGCCGGTGCGGCGCGTGAATTACCTGGTGGAAGCGGCGCGTCTGGGACAGATTACCGACTACGACAAGCTGACCATGGAAGTGTGGACCAACGGCGCGGTGCTGCCGGCCGATGCTGTGGGCCTGGCCGCCAAGTTGCTGAAGGACCACATGAACATCTTCATCAACTTTGAGGAGGAAATTGAAGCGGAGTCGCGCGGAGATGACAGCCGCGTGCTGTTGCGCAACGATAATCTGAACCGCTCGGTTGAGGAACTGGAGCTTTCGGTCCGCAGCTACAACTGCCTGAAGAACGCCAATATCCAGACCATCGGCGAGCTGGTGCAGAAGACCGAAGCTGAGATGCTGAAGACCAAGAACTTTGGCCGCAAGAGCCTGAACGAGATCAAGGAAATTCTTGCGCAGATGGGTCTTTCGCTGGGCATGAAGATTGACGAGAGTGGCAACGCAGTACCGGGGCCGACGAGCATTCCACCCGCCACCGCGCTGGCTGCCAGCTACAACCGCTTTGACGAAGAAGACGAGCCCCTGGACTCCGTGGATCTGCAGTTGCCCACAGAGACGGAGAACTTTTAAGCCCGCTTCCTTCGGCGGTGAACAAGATGTTTGGGAACCCCGCGGTTCCGCAGGAACGGCGGGGACCCGCAAGCGAATTTATCGGGAAAGAGAGTTGCAACATGCGCCATCGCAATGCAGGATTCAAGCTCGGACGCAACACCAGCCACCGCCGCGCGCTGCTGCGGAACCTGGTGACGTCCGTCCTTGTGGAAGACCGCGTGGAGACGACCGTGGCCAAGGCCAAGGCTGTTCGTCCGCACGTGGAAAAGATGATCACCCTGGGCAAAAAGGGCGATCTGCACTCGCGCCGCAAGGCGCTCAGCTTTCTCATGACCGATGCGGCCGTGGAGAGGCTGTTTGAAACGGTGGCGCCGCGCTACGGTGACCGCCAGGGCGGCTACCTGCGGATTGTCCGCACCGGATTCCAGAAGGGCGACGGGGCGGAGAAGGCCTTCATCGAACTGCTGGGCGCTGAGAAGCAGCTTGAGGTTAAGCGGCAGAAGCGTGCCGACGTGAAGGCCAAGAAGCGCGCCGAGCTGGAAAAGCAGATGGAAGAAGCCAAGAAGGACGAGGGCGGCGAAGAGGCTGCGTAAGCGAGTCCTTTCCGTGTTCTGACAAGATTTACCGGGCCAGTGGCACCACGGGCACATCCCCACGCGGGATGGGCCCGTTGCTTTTTTGCGGATAGATCCAGTTTCTTTGCTATGTCGTCAGAGCGCGCGGGCCAGCTTTTTGGGCCGGAAGATGCGCAGAAAGATGTAGACCACCAGTTGCACGGAGAGGGCGCCGCTGCAGTCCAGCAGCACGTCCCAGGGCGAGCCGGTGCGGCTGGGGAGGAAGTGCTGGTGGAACTCGTCGGCACTGGCCACGAGGCCAGCGCCCAGCACGGCCAGCGCGGCATCGTGCAGAAAGCGGGAGCGCGGCAACGAAAGCCACCAGGCGCGCAGCCACAGCAGGCCAAAGACGCCATAGCCCACAAAGTGCCCGGTCTTGCGAATGTAAAAGTGGATTCTGCCCCAGTGGTCATTGCTGACGTGGCCGAAGAGCCCCTCGTAGACCCAGCGGAAGGGCGTGCTCGTGTCCTTTGCGCTGAAGTATGGAGTGGAGGAAGTAGCGATGAGCGCGGTGCCGATGAGCACCGGAAGCCAGGCATAGAGCCAAGGGTTCCGCCGCGGCGGGTGTGGCGTGTCAGCAACCATGTGTCGCGGCCTTTCCCGTCCGCGCGTTGCCCATTCGCGTCTATTCGACGCGGTAGTTGGGCGCTTCGCGCGTGATGATGACGTCGTGCACGTGGCTCTCTCTGAGGCCGGCACCGGAGATGCGCACAAACCGGGAGTTCTCCTGCAGCTCCGGAATGGAGTTGCAGCCGAGGTAGCCCATGCCGGAGCGCAAGCCGCCGACGAGCTGGTAAATCATGGATTCGAGCGGCCCGCGGTAGGGCACGCGGCCCTCGATGCCTTCGGGGACAAACTTGGCAAGGCGATTCTGGCTGTTGCGTTCGCGCTGGACGACGCCTTCGGTCTCGGGGTTGGGGTTATCGAGGTCGGAAACGGACTGGAAGTAGCGCTCGCCGGAGCCCTGGCTCATGGCGGTGAGCGATCCCATGCCGCGATAGCCTTTGAAGCTGCGGCCCTGGTAGAGGATGGTTTCGCCGGGGCTCTCATCCACGCCGGCAAAGAGCGAGCCGATCATGACGGAGCTGGCGCCGGCGGCGATGGCCTTGGTGATTTCGCCCGAGTACTTGATGCCGCCATCGGCAATGACGGGAATACCGCGCTCATGGGCGGCGCGCGCGGCCTCTGAGATGGCGGTGATCTGCGGCATGCCCGCGCCGGTGACCATGCGCGTGGTGCAGATGGAGCCGGGGCCGATGCCCACCTTGATGGCGTCTGCGCCGGCGTCCATGAGCGCCAGCGCGCCATCATAGGTGGCCACGTTGCCGGCCAGCAGGCCCACGCCGGGGAAGGCCTTCTTGACGGCCGTTACGGCCTCAAGCACGCGCGAGGAGTGGCCATGCGCCGAGTCAATGGCGAGTACGTCGGCGCGCGCCTTCACCAGCTCCGCGGCGCGCTCCAGAAAGTCGCCCGTGGCGCCGATGGCTCCGCCCACGCGCAGCCTGCCCTGCAGGTCTTTGCTGGCGTTGGGATATTTCAGCTTCTTCTGGATGTCTTTGACGGTGATGAGGCCTTTGAGATTGTATTGGTCGTCGACCACCAGCAGCTTTTCCACGCGGTGCTTATGCAGGATGAGCTCGGCTTCTTCCAGCGTGGTGCCCACGGGGACGGTGATGAGGTGCTCCTTGGTCATCACGTCGCCGATGGGAATGTCGGTGCGAGTTTCAAAGCGCAGGTCGCGGTTGGTGAGGATGCCGACCAGCTTTTTGCCGCTGGTGACGGGCACGCCGGAGATTTTGTAGCGGCGCATGACCTCGAGCGCGTCGGCGATCATCTGGTCCGGGCCGATGGTGACTGGATCAACGATCATGCCGCTCTCAGAGCGCTTGACCTTGTCGATTTCGCCGGCCTGGTCTGGGATGGAAAGGTTGCGGTGGACGATGCCGATGCCGCCCAGCTGAGCCATGGCGATGGCCATGCGCGACTCGGTGACGGTGTCCATGGCCGAAGAGAGCAGCGGGGTGTTCAGTGTGATGTCGCGGGTGAGCTGGGTCTGCGTGCTCACCTGCGCGGGCACCACGTCGCTGTAGGCGGGCACCAGCAGGACATCGTCGAAGGTCAGGGCTTCCGGTAGGTTTTTTGAGAGCATAATGCCTTGATGCGCCTGACGGGTGAGGGGATTCGGGTCCCCGCTCCGGCAGGCGCTTTTGACTATTGTAGCGGAGTGGGCAAGGGTGGGCTCGTTGGCAGGCTAAGGTGCCAGCGCCTGCGAACAGAAGATTCGCCTTACACGCCAACCGGGAAGGGCTTTGGGCTGGATTCCTCGTCGGTGTTTGCCCCGCCGGTGCGCCAGCGCTCAAAGCGGCCCTGCAGCAGGCTCATGAGGCCGGTGTACCAGTAGCCGACGACGAAGAGGACGAGGAACGGCATGGTGAAGTAATTCTGGTTGACGAAGGTATACAGGATGGCCACAAAGAACCAGCCGCCGAGGGCCAGCTCGATCCACGGCGCCAGCTTGAGCCGCTTGCGATACTTGGCCGCCTGGGACTTTTCGCCCTTCAACGCCACGCGGTACTTGGGGGTGCGGACAAAGGCGCTCTTGATGCCGAAGATGGCTTCCATCACGGCCTTGGAGTTGGTGACGGTGAGGCCGATGCCCAGAGCCATGATGAAGGGCAGGTAGAAGAAGGACTTCTTCCAGGTTTTGGGGAAGAGGACGCGCTGGCTGGCCAGGTAAAACACGGCGATGGAAAACGTGGAGGCGGCGAAGATGGGGAAGTCGATGAGCAGCATCTGGAACCAGCCCTGGTAAGAGCGCACGATCATGGCCGGAATCAGCAGCACGGTCATGATGATCATGAGCGGATAACTGAGGTTGGCGGTGAGGTGGTAGACGGCTTCCTTCTTGATGCGCATGGGCACATGCGACTTGAAGATGACGGGCAGGACTTTAATGCTGGTCTGGATGAGGCCCTTGGCCCAGCGCGCTTGCTGGGTTTTGAAGGCGGTCATCTCAATGGGCAGCTCGGAGGGGCACTCGACTTCCGGCAGGTATTTGAACTTCCATCCGGCGAGCTGGGAGCGGTAGCTCAGGTCGGTATCTTCGGTAAGGGTGTCATGCTGCCAGCCACCGCCGTCGGTGATGGCCTGGACGCGCCACATGCCTGCGGTGCCGTTGAAGTTGAAAAAGTCGTCGGTGCGGACGCGGGCGCCGTGCTCGAGCACAAAGTGGCCGTCGAGCAGGATGGCCTCAATCTGGGTGAGCATGCTGTAGTCGCGGTTGAGGTGGGTCCAGCGGGTCTGCACCATGCCGATGTGCGGCTCGGCAAAGTGGTGGATGACGTTCATGATCCAGTCGACCGGGGGCACAAAGTCGGCGTCGAAGATGGCGACGAATTCGCCGGTGGCCACCTTGAGCCCTTCTCCCAGGGCTCCGGCCTTGTAGCCGTGTCGGTTGGTGCGGTGAATGTAAACGATGGGCTGGCCCATGGCGGCGTAGCGGGACACGATGCCGGAGGCCACTTCGCAGGTTTCGTCGGTGGAGTCGTCGAGCACCTGGATTTCGAGCCGGTCGCGTGGGTAGTCCATGGCGCAGACGGCCTCAATGAGGCGGTCAATGACGAACTGCTCGTTGAAGATGGGCAGCTGGATGGTGACGCTGGGAAGCTGGTCGAAGTGTTTGGGCGGGTTGGGGTCGTAATTTTTCTTGTACTTGTAATAGAGATACACGAGCGTGTAGCGGTGTACTCCGTAGATGGAGAGCGCGATCATTACGGCGAAGTAGGGGATGAGAATGGCAGCGTCAAACCAGTTCCACTGGTAGAGGCCGCGGAAGGGCTGGTCGGCGTACTGCATCTTGAGGTAATGGCGCAGCCCGGTCTGCGGCGCAAACGCAAGATAGGCGGCCAACCGCGGCGCCAGCGCATGGAACAGGCTGGCGGGGAGAAGCAGGCAGGCGGCGAGGGCGTCGAACAGGGCAGTGCCTCCACGACAGGAATACAAAAATTGTACGCGATGGCGGTCCGTACCCCATTGAAAACCCGAGGGCAGCGGGACTGCGGAATTTGCCGCGCCCGGCACAGATGGGGTAGTTTGACCTCAGCCGGAGAGTGACGCGGATGCCTGCTGACAACCCAACGCCCATTGTTGCCGCCCCCGGCGGCAGTTTTCTTGTGGAGCGGCGCGCGCCCACCGAGGTGTTTACGCCGGAGGACCTGAGCGAGGAGCAGCGGCAGATTGCCGCCATGGCTGCTGCCTTTGCCCGGGAGGAAATTTTGCCGCGTGCGGCGGAGGTTGAGGCCAAGCAGGCGGGAGCGCTGCCTGCGCTGCTGCGCAAGGCCGCCGAACTCGGCCTGACCGCGGTGGACATCCCGGAGGAATACGGTGGCATGGGGCTGGACAAGGTGAGTTCCACGCTCATCACCGACCACATCTCCTCGCTGGCTAGCTTTTCCACGGCCTTTGGCGCGCACATCGGCATCGCCACGCTGCCGTTGGTGTGGTATGGCACGGCGGAACAGAAGCAGCGCTACCTGCCCCGGCTGGCGACGGCGGAGTGCATTGGCGGCTACGGGCTCTCCGAGTCGAGCTCCGGCTCCGATGCGATGAACATCCGCACCCGCGCCACGCTTTCCGCGGACGGCGCGCACTACACGCTGAACGGCGAAAAGATGTGGATTACCAACGGCGGGATCGCCGGGCTTTACACCGTGTTTGCCAAAATTGACGGCGAAAAGTTTTCCGCTTTTCTGGTGGAGCGCGACACGCCGGGGCTGAGCGTGGGCGCGGAGGAGCACAAGCTGGGCATTCGCGGCTCGTCCACCTGCCCACTGGTGCTGCAGGAGTGCAAGGTGCCGGTGGCGAACCTGCTGGGCGAGGCGGGCAAGGGCCACCACATCGCCTTCAACGTGCTGAACGTGGGACGCTTCAAACTGGGTGCGGCCTGCGTGGGCGGTGCGCGCGACGCACTGGGCCACATGATTCGCTACGCAAGGGATCGACGCGCCTTCGGTAAGCCGATTGCCGAGTTCGGACTGATTCAGCGGAAGATTTCTTCCACAGCCTCGCGGCTGTTTGCCGCGGAAAGCATGGTCTATCGCACCGCGGGCATGATGGACGCGGCAATGGAGGCGATGGGGCCGGAGCGCGCGCAGCAGCCGCGAGAGATTCAGCGGCACATTGAGGAGTATGCCGTGGAGTGCTCCATCCTGAAGGTCTACGGATCGGAGATGCTGGCGCTGGTGGCCGATGAGCTGGTGGCGACGATGGGCGGCTACGGATATGTGGAAGAGTATCCGGCGGAGCGCACCTACCGCGATGCGCGCATCAATCGCATTTTTGAAGGCACCAACGAGATCAATCGGCTGATCATTACCGGCTGGCTGATGAAGCGCGCGATGAACGGGCAACTGCCGCTGCTGCCGGCCATCCAGGGCGTGATGGACGATGTGATGCAGCCGCCCGCGCTGGACGCCGCTGGAGCAGCGGATGAGCCGCTGGCGCACGAGGCCGCAGTACTGGCCGCGGTGCGTAAGTTGACGCTGTTTGCGGCGGGCGTGGCTAGCCAGCAGTATGGCGCCGCGCTGCAGGAGGAGCAGGAAGTGATGGCCGACCTGGCCGACATGATTGGACAGGTGTTTGCGCTGGAGTCTGCGCTGCTGCGCGCGCAAAAAATGGCGGCGGGGCCCAGAGGTGCAGCGGCTGCGGCGCTCACCGGTCTGCTGGCGGAAGAGAGCATGGCGGTGGCTACGCAGTGCGCGCGGCGCGTGCTGGCGGCCTGTGGAGAAGGTGACACATTGCGCACGCAATTGGCCATTCTGCGGCGACTAACGCGCGCCACACCGGCGGACACCGTGAGCCTGAGCCGCGCGGCGGCCCGGCACTGTCTGCAGGCGGAAAAATATCCGTTCTGATTGCGCCTGTTCTGATTGCGCTCGCTCCGCGCCGATGCCGTGCGCACAAAAAAATGCTCCATCCCGGTGTTGAGGCATAATCCGGGATGGAGCGAGATTGCGACCTAGTGCGCAACCCGAAAAGAAACCTGCGAAACGCTCAGCGTCGTACCAACACCGTCAGATTGACCGGATCCGTGATGGTGTGATCGTCCAACCGAGCCGGACGAAAGCGAAAACCTTCCACCGCAGCCAGTACGGACTGATCGAGCAAGGGGTCCGCGGACCGCAGGATGTGCAAATTCCGGGGCTGACCATCCCGGCTTACATCCATCTTGATGACAACCCTTGAAGTCCTGGGCAGTTCATCCAGGCCCATGGCGCCGGGCAGATTCACATTGTCTGTCTGCATCACCTTTGCCGGGGTGACGCCGGTGCTGACCATCCAAGGGGAGTGCGAGGTTGAGGCGACCATCGCGGACGTGCTTGCGATTGCCGTCGCGGAACAAGCCAACGGAGCCAGCAATAGGCCGGCAAGCAGCGAGGTACGCATTGTTTTCCTCCTGCTGCTTAGACGAAGCAAACCCGCAGGAGGTGAGTGGCGCGGGCGTGCGCGGCGAATTTGAAAGAGGGTAATGGGCCTTTCGCGAAATGGCGTCTGCTGTTCCTTTTTGCTCACTAATAGAGGAAGGGAATCAGCTTGCGCGTGGTGCGGGCGTAGCGCTCAAAGGCCGCGCCGTAGCGCTCGCGCAGGTGCGCGTCCAGTGCGGGAATGTTGACGAAGACAAATCCGCACAGCATCAGCACGGGCACGACGGCCGTAATCCAGCGGCCTGCCAGCAGACACGTGCCGGAGAACGAGAGCAGGTCGCCGAGGTAATTGGGATGGCGCGAGAAGCGGAAGAGGCCAAGCGTGTAAAGCTGGCCGCGATTCTCCGGCCGCTGCTTCCAGCGGTGCCGCTGGAATTCGGCGAAGGTGTTCATCCAGGAGCCCAGCACGAACAGCGCCGCACCCGCCGCCGCCGCCGCGCCCAGCGCGTGCGTGTTGGTGCTGCCGGTGACCGTGAGCAGCAGAACGACGCACAGCACCCATGGAGCAATGGTGAACGTCTCTGCCCACCCCATGCCGCGGCGCAGAAAGGCGAACACCGTGAAGAGCACGCGGACAAAGTAGACGGTGAAGGCCGCGCCCAGCAAAGCGCGCCGCAGGGGCTCGGCCAGATTCCACTCCATCCCCAGCCGGTTACTCAACAGAACAATCCCGCCGCCGAAGAGCAACCACCAGGCCAGCGCCAGCCACGCCGCCAGCAGCACGGCCAGCGTGACGCGCTGCGCGGTGCCGCGACTGGTGAGCTCGTACATGTGCTGTTGTGGTTTGGCACCGGACATTCGCGCTCGCTCCTCCCACTGATTGTCGCGCAGGCAGCCGCCGCAGGCGAGGCTCACGCCGGGCGCGATTCATTGTTATCATGGCAGGCTGACAGGAGATTCCAGAATGATCCGTCGCGGGAAACACCCCCTTGTTGTTTGCCTCTTTGTTCTTGCCGCAACCACACTTACTTATTCACAGCCGGCCGCCGTGGAGGTGGACGCCGTGACTGCCGCGCATGCCCTGCCCAACGGCGTGCAGATTCAGGCCGGCACTGCGCAACTGCGCATCACCGCGCTGCGGGAGGACATTGTCCGCATCCGCGAGGCCGATGGGCCGCAGCTGCCTGAGGATGCTTCCTGGGCTGTGCTGCCGGGGCCGCGCGAGGCCTCCGTGGCCGTGGAGCCCATCGACAATGCATCCGCCGTGGGCTTTCGCACCGCCAAGTTGGAAGTGCTGGTGGAGCGCAAGCCGCTGCGCCTGGTGATTCGCGACCGGGACGGTCATACGCTCTGCGCGGACGCGCTGGGCCGGCCCACGGAGTTCCGCAAGGGCGGCTTCACGGTGTACAAGCAGATGCCCGACGACGAGCAGTTTTACGGCCTCGGCGACAAGGCCGGCTCGTTCAACCGCCGCAGCCAGGCCTACACGCTGTGGAACACTGATATCGGCCCGCAGGAGTCCACCGACCCGCTGTACAAGAGCATTCCGTTCTTTCTGGCCATTACCGGCGGACGCACTTATGGCCTGTTCCTGGACAACACGTGGCGCACCTGGTTCGACTTTGGCAAGCAGGCGCGCGATGCCTACGCTTTCGGATCCGAGGGCGGCCCGCTGGACTACTACTTTATTTACGGGCCCACGACCAAGCAGGTGGTGGAAGACTATGCCTACCTGACGGGCAAGCCGCCGCTGCCGCCGCTGTGGGCGCTAGGCTTTCAGCAGTCGCGATACAGCTATTCGCCGGAGGCCGACGTGCGGCGGATTGCCGACCGGCTGCGCGCCGACAAGATTCCGTCGGATGTGTTGTATCTCGACATCGACTATCAATATCGCAACAGGCCGTTCACCGTGGACCCGACCCGGTTCCCCAACTTTCCGGGGCTTGTGTCGGACTTGCGCAAGCAGCACTTCCACGTGGTGACGATTACGGACCTGCACATCGCGCATATTGCCGGCCAGGGCTACATGCCGTATGACACGGGCCACGCCGGCGACAACTTTGTGCACAACCCGGACGGCAGCGAGTTTGTGGGCATTGTGTGGCCGGGCCCTGCGGTGTTTCCGGACTTTACCCGCGAGAAAACGCGCGAGTGGTGGGGCGGGCTCTACGCGCAGTTTGTAAAGGATGGCGTGGCGGGCTTCTGGAACGACATGAACGAGCCCTCGGTGTTTAGCGGGCCAGACAAGACCATGCCATTGGATACGGTGCACCGCATCGAGGAGCCGGGCTTTGAAACTCGCACGGCCACGCACCGGGAGATTCACAACATCCTGGGCATGGAAAACGAGCGGGCCACCTACGACGGCCTGCTGAAGCTGCGGCCCAATGAGCGCCCGTTTGTGCTGACGCGCGCCACTTATGCGGGCGGGCAGCGCTTCGGCTTTACGTGGACGGGTGATAACTCCGCCACGTGGAACCACCTGCGACTGGCCACGCAGATGTTGCTGAACCTGGGCATGAGCGGCATTTCCATGGTGGGCGACGACATTGGCGGCTTCAACGGATCGCCACCGGCGGACCTGCTGACGCGCTGGGTCGAGATTGGCGCGTTCAATCCGATGTTTCGCGACCACACCACTCTCGGCTCTCTGCCGCAGGAGGTGTGGGTGAACGGCCCGCAGCAGGAGGCGATTCGGCGGCGCTACATTGACACGCGCTATCGCCTGCTGCCGTACATTTACACGCTGGCCGACGAGGCCTCGCGCACCGGCCTGCCGCTGGTGCGGCCGCTGTTCCTGGAGTTCCCCAACTACTTTGATTCGTCGGACACGGAGTTCCTGCTGGGGCCGGATTTGCTGGTTGCGCCCAAGCCCTTCGGCGAGATGCGGGACCGCTACGCTGTCTCTTATCCGCCGGGCGGGTGGTACGACTTCTGGACCGGCAAGAAGATGCCTCCGCAGCGCACCGGGCCGGACATTGTGCAGGTGTCCGAGGCCGTGGCCAAGGGCGAGCCGCTGTCGAAGTTCCCCGAGCCTTACACCATCAATCCGCCGCTGGATACCCTGCCGGTGTACGTGCGCGCGGGCAGTATCCTGCCCATGCAGCCGCTGGTGGAAAGCACGGACGAGACGCCGAATGGGCCGCTGGAACTGCGCGTCTATCCGGGGCCGGAGTGCCACGGCACGCTCTACGAGGACGACGGGCACACCTTTGACTACAAGCAGGGCGTCTATCTGCGGCAGAGCTTCACCTGCAAGGCCGCGCCGGGCGACGTGACCGTGAACTTCAGCGCGCGCGAGGGCACCTGGAAGCCGTGGTGGAAGACGATGGACGTGGTCGTCTACGGCTGGCCCTCGGCTGCCGCGACGGCAAAGCTGACCGGCTCGTCCGAGGCGCTGAAGACCACCTACGACGCGGCGCAGCATGCGCTCCACGTAACCGTTCCGGATGTGCCCGGCACGGCGGAGCTGCGCGTGACCCGCTAGCCGGACCGGGCGGCTGAGGCTGCCCGTAGGCACTCGCAAAACGGCCCGCTTCTCAGTACGAGTAGCGGGCCGTTTCTTTTGGGTGAATGGTTTCTGTTTATGCCTTGGCGGAGGTGAGGGCACCGAGGTCGGCCGCCATCTTCTCCGTGGAGAAGGCTTCCAGCAGGTCGCCTTCCTTCAGGTCGCTGAATCCGCCGAGGCCGATGCCGCACTCCATGCCGGAGGTGACTTCGCGGGCATCGTCCTTGAAGCGCTTGAGCGAGCCCACCTTGCCCTTGTAGACCTGCTCGCCGCCGCGCATCACCTTCACTTCGGCATCGCGGCGGATGGTGCCATCCTGCACGCGGCAGCCGGCGATGGTGCCCACTTTGGGAATGCGGAAGACGTTGATGACTTCCGCGCGGCCCAGGTAGTTCTCCTTGAACGTGGGCTCCAGCAGTCCCATCATGGCGAGGCGCATTTCGTCCTGCAGCTCGTAGATGATGGAGTGCAGGCGAATCTCCACACCTTCCTGCTGCGCCAGCTCGGCCGCCTTGCGCTCGGGGCGCACGTTGAAGCCGATGATGATGGCGTTGGAAGCCGTGGCCAGCAGCACGTCGCTCTCTGTGATGGAGCCGACGCCGGAGTGGATCACCTTGACGCGGACCTTCTCGGTGGACATCTTCACCAGCGAGTCGGCTAGCACTTCCACTGATCCGGTGACGTCGCCCTTGATGATGAGGGCGAGATCCTTCACGCCGGCCTGGCGAATCTGCTCGGCGAGGCCTTCCAGCGAGACGCGGGAGCTTTTGGCGAGCTGCGCCTCGCGCTCCTTCATCTTGCGGTATTGCGCAATGCCCTTGGCCTTGTCGCGGTCAGCGACGACGAGGAAGGTGTCGCCGGAGTCGGGCATGGCCTCCAGGCCCAGCACTTCCACCGGAGTGGAAGGACCTGCCTCAGTGATGGCGCGGCCGCGATCGTCGAACATGGCGCGGACTTTGCCGAAGGTGTTGCCCACAATGTAGCTGTCGTTGAGGCGAAGGGTTCCATCCTGCACCAGCACGGTGGCCACGGCGCCGCGGCCGCGGTCCAGCTTGGCCTCCAGCACGGAGCCCACGGCCTTGCGGCCGGGTGTGGCTTTGGGCGCCTTGATGTCAGAGACAAGGCAGATCATCTCCAGTAGCAGGTCCAGGTTGAGGTGTTTTTTGGCGGAAACTTCCACAAAGACGGTGCCGCTTTCGCCGCTGCCGGCCCACTCCTCGGGAATCAGGCCGCGATCGGCAAGCTGCTTCTTCACGCGGTCGGGGTTGGCTTCCGGCTTGTCAATCTTGTTGACGGCCACGATGATGGGCACTTCGGCAGCCTTGGCGTGGTCAATAGCTTCGAGCGTCTGCGGCATCACGCCGTCGTCGGCGGCAACGACGATGACCACGATGTCGGTCACCTTGGCGCCGCGCGCACGCATGCGGGTAAAGGCCTCATGGCCCGGCGTATCGAGGAAGACGATCTCGCGGCCTGAAGCCGGGGAGCCTTCCTTGGCAAAGCGGACCTTGTAGGCGCCGATGTGCTGAGTGATGCCACCGGCCTCGCCCGCGGCCACGTCGGTTTCGCGAATGGCATCCAGCAGCGAGGTCTTGCCATGGTCCACGTGGCCCATGACGGTGACCACAGGTGAGCGCGGAACTTCCAGCTCTCCGGTGTTCTCCGATTCCAGAACCTCTTCAATGGACTGGTTGGCGATCTCCTCTTCGTAACTGATGACGGTCGCGCCGGTGCCGAACCTGGCAGCCAGATCCTTCACCATTTCGGCGTCCAGCGACTGGTTGACGGTGACGAATACGCCACGCATCAGCAGCATGGCGATCAGGTCCTTGGCGCGGATTTCGAGCTTTTCGGCCAGGTCCTTCACGCTGATGCCCTCGGTCACGGTGATTTCGCGCGTGATGGGCACCGGTTCGTCGCTCATGTTTGCACCGCCAAAGCGTGGAGGCGGCACAAAGCCCTTCATTGGGCCTTCCTTGGTCTTGGGGTACTGCTGGCGTCCGCCACGGCCTCTGGGGGCTGCGCGTTGCGGGCGAGGCGCCTCACCGGTGGGCGGGGCTCCGCCGGGGCGAGGTGCTCCAAAGCCGCCTGGACGTGGCGCGCCAAAGCCGGGGCGTGCGCCAAAGCCGGGGCGTGCGCCCGGACCGCCGGGACCTGAGGGGTAGCCGCCCGGAGTGGTGCGCGTGGGATGTTTGGGGCGCGGGCCGGCACCAAGCTGGCCGGGGGCACCGGTTGGACGCTGGCTGAATCCGCCTGGTCCGGCAGGACGACGGTCAAAGATTGGCTTGCCGCGCTGGATGCCGGCATGTGGCGCCGGGGGCGTGGCACCGGGCACCACGGGCGGCGCCTTGTACACAGGGCGCGGACCGGTCTGCGGCATGACCACGCGGCGCACTGGGGCTGCCGGAGGTGCGGGTGCAGCGGGCTTTGCCTCCGCGGGCGGTTCCGCAGGGGCTTCCGGCGCAGCGGACTGAGTCGGAATGGACGCCGGAGTTTCGGCTGGCGGCGCGGAAACTTCCGGCGCTGCGGCAGAAGCGGACGCGGCTTCTGCGGCCGGTGCCGCGGTTTTTGCTGCTGGCTCGGCGGGCTCGGCCGGTTGCGCTTCCCGCGCGGGCGGAGCTGCCGGAGGCTTGACCACCACCGCGACCGCTGGAGGCACCACGGCCACAGCCGGGCGCGGCGTGCTGCCCGCTGGCGGCTTGGCCACCACGGGGCCTGCAGGGGGCTTGGAGACAATGGCCGGCGTGGCATGCGGCGGAGGGATAATGGCGGGCGCGGGCCGGGCCTGAGGCACAATGCGGCGGGGCTCCGGGCGCGGAGTTGCGGCTGGCGGGGCCGGAGCGGCCGGCTTGGCCACGACCTTTGCCGGCGGCGCAGCTGACTTGGCCGGCGCGTGACTCTGCCGCGCCTCAGCCTCTGCTTCCTGCTTGCGGGCCAGCACAGCCTTCAGCACGTCGCCAGGCTTGGACACATGGGACAGATCAATCTTGGGAGTGATGGTTGGCTGCCCGGAACGCGAGCCGCCGGCATGGGACGCCCGGCCGCGCTCAAAATGAGCACGAACCTTGCCCGCCTCTGCCTCTTCAATCGAGCTGGAGTGCGTCTTGCCCTCGCCCATTCCCAGCTCAGTCAAGACGTCAAGGATCTGCCTGCTCTTGACTTCCATCTCGCGTGCGAGATCGTTGATTCGAACCTTACTCATCCGCCTCTTTTCAAAAGTTGCTATCCAAAGCCGTTAGTTGCTCATAGCTACCCCATGGTATTGGCTGTGCTCTGCACTTCCATTATCGCCTGAGCGTCCTTGTCTCGAGCGGCGCATCTTACGCGCCGTCCTCCGGGGCCGCCTTTTCCTGCCCTTGCTCCTGCTCGTTCTCGCTTGCCTGCTCGCCTGCTTCGGCCTGTGCGGCTTCGGCCGCCTCGGTCTCTGCGGGCTCAGTTTCTGCCAGTTCCGCCTCAGCCTCTTCGGCCGGTGCTGCTTCCGCTGCCGGTTCCGCCTCACCTTCCGGCGCTTCTGCAGCGGCTTCGGCGGTGGGTTCTGCGGCGGGTTCCACCGCGGCTTCCGGTGGCGGGGCCTCGCCCTCTTCAAATTGGCCAAAGTAGTGGCGCACGGCCACGCTGATGCGTTCCAGCGTCTTTTCGCCGATGCCCGGAATCTCTTCCAGCTCTTCGGGCGTCATGTCGGCCAGGCTTTCCACGGTGGTAATGCCCGCGGCCACCAGCTTCTGAAGAATGCCGTCGCCCAGCTCGGTCACTTGCTCAATGGGCGTGGAAGGGCCGCCGGTGAGCGCCTGCATCTGCTGCTCCACTTCCTGGCGCTTCTCTTCCTCGCTCTTGATGTCAATCTTCCAGCCCAGCAGTTTGGCCGCCAGCCGCACGTTCTGTCCCTTTTTGCCGATGGCCAGCGAGAGCTGCGTGTCGTCGACGATGACCTCCAGCTGCTTTTCGGTCAAGTCAGTGATGGAAACGCGGCTCACCTTGGCCGGCTGCAGAGCCTTTTCCGCAAAGGTGGTGATCTCCTCGCTGAACTCGATGATGTCAATCTTTTCTCCGCGCAGTTCGCGGATGATGGACTGCACGCGCATGCCTTTCATGCCCACGCAGGCGCCCACCGGGTCCACGTCCTTGTCGCGGCTCATTACCGCAATCTTGGTGCGCTCGCCGGCCTCGCGCGCAATGGCGCGGATGACGACGGTGCTGTCATAGATCTCCGGCACCTCGGACTGGAACAGGTTCTGCACCAGCTCCGGCGCGGCGCGGGAGACGATAACTTGTGGCCCCTTGGCGGCGCGGTCCACCTTCAGCAGCACTACGCGAGTGCGCTCGCCCACGGTGAACTGTTCCAGCCGCGACTGCTCGCGCTTGGGGCAGCGGGCCTCGGCCTTGCCCAGGTCGAAGATTACGTCCTGGCCCTCGACGCGCTTGACGGTGGCCGTCAGCACTTCCTTTTCGCGGTGGGCGTACTCGTTGAAGACCGTGTCGCGCTCAGCCTCACGCACCTTTTGGAAGATGACCTGCTTGGCCAACTGCGCGGCAATGCGGCCCAGGGGGCTGGTGTCGCGGTACAGGCGGATCTCGCTGCCCACTTCCACGCCCGGAGCCAGCGCGCCGGCCTCGGCCAGCGTAATCTGGTTCACCGGATCCTCAATCTGCTCTTCGTCCGCCACCACGATCTTGTAAATGTAGGCCGTGATTTCGCCGGTCTCTTTGTTCAGCTCGCCGCGCATGTTTTCCTGGGTCTTGTAGTACTTGCGCGTGGCAAGGGCAATCGCCTCTTCCACGGCGCCCACAACGATTCCGGGCTCAATGCCCTTCTCGCGGCTGAGAATCTCGATGCTCTGATACAAAGCGCTGGACATTCTGTGCTTGCTCTCTCGTCTTGTTGTGGCGTCGGCCCGGTCTTTCGGGTTCGCCTGCCATGTTCTTCGTCGGGTTCAGGACGGGCATCAGGCTCCGTCCCGGCGCCGCGCTTGCCCGCCGGGGCAAATGCGGCTAAATCTCTGGAATCAGCTGCGCCTTTTCAATGTTGCCGAGCGCAATTTCCACCGTGCTTACGCCGGCCTTCCGGCTCTTGCTGTTCTGCTTCGTGGCGGAGAGGTCCAGCTGGATGGTTTCTCCCGCTCCAGCTACCAGCCTGCCCTGCCAGTGCCGGTTGTTGCGAACCGGCTCAAACGTCTGCACCTTCACCAGACTGCCGGCAAACCGTTGAAACTCCTCGGGCCGGGTCAATTTGCGATCCAGGCCGGGGGAGCTGGCCTCCAGCGTGTACTCCCCGTCCGGAATCAGGTCCTCCACATCCAGCAACACTCCAAAGTCACGACTGAAGGCAGCGCAGTCCTCGTGGGTGATGCCGGAGAGCTGCTCCACATTCACTTCCCCGGAGGTCAACCGCTCCGGAAGCCCTTCCATTCCTTCCGCTTTCGCGCCGGCTTCCAACTGTTCTTTCAGCCGCCGCCGTCCCTCGGCATTGCGCTCCAGAAAGACGCGCAATATGCGCTCCCGCGCCGGTCCCAGGAACTCTGTTTCCACCAGGTCCAGCCCATGGGAGGCGGCCACACGGGCCGCCGCTGCTCGAATTTCGTCCAGCCTTACTGCCATCAATCCAACGCCAATTCCAAGTTCCAGCGCACCGCTGGGCTGCGCCGGGCAAGCACCCGATTCCGGGGCAAAACCGCAAGCTGTTTACTCTGAGGTGTTTACCCCAAATAAAAAGTGGGCTCTTAGCCCACTCATCTCTCCGCCAACCAGGTTCCCTTTGGCATTCCCGGCGGACAAACGCGTCTGCATTCCTAGGATACGGCCAAATGCCGGGAAATTCAACGTCCGGCATTACATGAATGGCCCGAAATGGGCCAAAGAATTCGGCCGATATACCCCAAAAGAGGCGTTGTAGCGCCCCGAAGGATATAGGAGGATGGTTGTAGTATTTATGCGCATTCAACGACAGCGCGTTTTGGTCACCCTTGTGATCACCGTGCTCGGCGCAACACTTGGGATTGCGGCGGGATATCAGGTAACTTGTGCCCTGATGGTTCGTCAGGCTCAGGCGCGGCTCGGCAAGTTCGCCTCGCGCATCCTCGAGCATGACCACACCTCTCGCTCGGAATCGCGCACCCTGTTGGCCAAAATGAACGACTCCCCGTTCAGTTTTTGCTCTCCAAATGAAATCGCTTACTTCCGCACCCTGGTCTTCAATTCCGAATATCTGAAGAGCGCCGGCCGCATGCGCGACGGCCGTATCGTCTGCTCCACCGTGGGCGCGCCGGACCCATCCGCGAAGGAGTATAAGCCGGACCTGACCGAGAGTGACGGCACGCGGGTCTATCGAAATCCGGCGATGTTTCGCATTCCCGGCCAGACGGTGATTGCCGTGCAACGGGGTGACGCCTTTGCGGTCTACGGCCCTTACAACTTTGCGCCGCTCGGCTCAGACACCATGCGCTACTCCATTACGGTTACCGGCAACTCCGGTTCCAGGGTGGAGAGCATCCTGGGAGACGAACCGGAGGCCAGCAACGCAGTGCTGACGACGCCCGGCGACACGCGCAACGACGAAAACCTTTACGCTACCCGCTGCATTCCCGGTGGGACCATCTGCACCACGGCCTTCCAGCCGGTGAGCGCAGTGCTGGGAGCCGGCCGCGGCATCCTGCTGGTCTTTCTGGTGGCGGGCGGACTTCTCGGAGCTTTTGTAGGCTTTGCCTTGTCGCTCCTGTACCGTCGCCGGGTCAGCCTGCACGCGCAACTGCTGCGAGCCATCCGCAGGGATTCGCTGCGCGTGGTGTATCAGCCCATTGTGGACCTGACCACTGGCCGCGTGGTGGAGGCGGAGGCGCTGGTGCGCTGGACCGACGATGACCACCAGGTGGTTCCACCGGACGTCTTTGTGAAAGCTGCCGAAGCGCACGGCTTTGTTGCCCTGTTGACGCGGCTGGTGGTTCGGCACGTGATCGAGGATTTTCGAGAGACGATGCTGCGCGATCCGGAGTTTCGCGTCAATGTGAACGTTGCTGCTTCTGACTTGTCCGACCCCGGATTTCTGCCCATGCTGGATGAGGCGCTGACAATGGCCGGCTTGCATGCGAGCAGTCTGGGCATTGAGATTACCGAGAGCTACACGGCGCGGCAGGATGTGGCCAAAGCCGCCATTCTGCGGTTGCGCGAGCGCGGACACATGGTCCACATTGATGACTTCGGTACCGGCTACTCCAGCCTGGCTTACCTGCATGATCTTTCCGTGGATGCCATCAAGATTGACAAGGCCTTCACGCGCTCCATCGGCACGGATGCCGTTACCGTCTCCATCCTGCCGCAGATTCTGTCCATGGCGGAGCAGTTGAACCTGCTCGTTGTGGTGGAAGGAATTGAAACCCGCGAACAGGCCCGCTACTTTGCCGCGCGCCAATCCATCTATGGCCAGGGATGGCTCTTCGGGCGCCCCGTCACGGCGATGCTTTTCCATTCCTTCCTCAAGGACACGGTCTTTCAGCCGGAGTTGGCCGAGGACATGGAACTGGATCACAGCGGCGCCATTTCCGCGCGGGCAGTGTAAGCAAGCCTCGCTAGAGGGAGCAGGGCAGAATCAGAGCCGGTTCGCTCCGCATCATTCGAAGCTTTTGCGCATCACCCGCCGGAAGAGCACGCTCAGCATTCCGCCCGCCAGCACAAGCACCGTCCAGTCAATGGAGATGACCGTGATCTCAAAGCGGTAGTCGACATGCGGGCCGAAGATCCAGGCCAAGCCGAGGTAACTGGCAAAGGCCAGCAGGGAACTGCCCACAAGAATCCATCGCAGCACGCGCTCCAGCCGCGTGGTTCGAGACAGCGCCACGCCAGTAAACAGGAATGCTGCGCTCAGCATCAGGTAGCCCAGATCTTCGAGAGCGATGAAGATGCCGTGCGGGTTGTACTGCGTGAACAGCGCCACACCGATTGTTTCGCCTTTCATGAGGCTGGGTGCGATCACTTCAAGCTGGAGCAGGTAGTCCATGGTGACAATGGCCGCCGCGATGGTGGCAAAGCAAAGACCGATTCGGCTCGCCGTTTGTTTGCCCTCCTCTGCAATGGACTGGGTGCAGGCAACCAGAACCAGGAACAGCGGAGTGAGAAGCAGCCCCGGATACATCCAGAGGTAGTCGCGCGGAAAGAAGGGCGCGGCATCCGTGTAGGGATAAGCAATGCAATTTTGCACGCAAAAAGTGCCGGACCGCGGCGGGGTGGCAATACCGATGGCAAACGCGGCGACGGTGCAAAGAACCATTGCGACGGCCGACCACCATCCGAGGCGGGCGGCAAAGCGCGCCGGTCGCAATCCTGAAGAACCTGTGTGCGATGGCGCCATGCTTCCTCCTCGGTGCGTTTGTACTCGTTTGGCGGTGGACCTCGAGCTGCGGGGAAGGGACTGCCTAGGATAGGAGCACCCGCCGCACAATGCAATGCACGCCGGTGCCCTGCGGATTTCCGATTGGCATCTGGCACTGCCACCGTCGACAATAGCGGCATGAACCTGCCGCGCCGCCTTGCACCTGCTCTGCTGGCCCTGCTTGCCTTTGCGCCCCTTGCCCATTCGCTGGAGAAACAGCCCTCGTCCGTCTATCACGCGCGGCGCGTGGCCCTGGCCGGGGAGCTGAAGGGCGGCGTCGCCGTGCTGTTTGCCGCGCCGGAGCCGCTGCTGGACTTCACATCCTACCGGCAGGACTCGGACTTCTACTACCTCACCGGCTGGACCGAACCGGGCGCGGCCCTGATGATTGTGGGCCCTGGCGCGGACTCCCGCGGCTACCGGGAAATTCTGTTTCTTCCCACGCGGAACCTGCGTGAGGAGACCTACACGGGGCCTGAGTTGGACGCCGTTACGCCCGGCGTAACCACCGCCACCGGCGTGGATGCCGTGGAGCCCATGGCCCAGCTTCCCGCGGAGCTGAACAAGCGGGTGGCTGTCGACCGCAGGCTGGCCTGGAACCTGTGGACCGAGACCGGCGACCCGCAGGCCGAAGCGCTCATCCGCTTCAACGCGGTTACGCTGGGCATGAGCGCCGCGCCCGCCACGCACAATGTGGCCACGCTCACCATGCCGCTGCGTCAGGTAAAAGGCGCGGGCGAGATTGCACTGATAGAGAAGGCCACCGCTGCCTCCATTGCCGCGCAGCGGGTGATGATGACTGCAATGAAGCCCGGCGCGACGGAGTTGGCCGTTGCCGGCAAAATGACGGCGGTCTGGATGGAGCACGGCTGCGAGCGGCCGTCGTACGCGCCCATCGTCGGCTCCGGAATCAACTCCACCACGCTGCATTACGCCGCCAACTCGCGCACCATCCGGGACGGAGACATTGTGGTGGTGGACGCGGCCTGCGAGTACTCGATGTATGCCGCCGACATTACGCGCACGGTGCCGGCCAACGGCCACTTCACGGCGCGCCAGCGGGAGATTTACAACATCGTGCTGGGCGCGCAGCGGGCGGCGATTGAGGCTTTTGTCGCGGGCAAGTCCACCATCAACGACCGCGACCGCAAGGATCCCAACTCGCTGGACACCGCGGCCTACAATTACATCAACACCCACGGCAAAGACCTGCACGGGCAGCCGCTGGGCAAGTACTGGCTGCATGGGCTGGGCCACATGGTGGGCCTGGATGTCCACGACCCGGCGAACTATCCCGCGGTGCTGAGGCCGGGCATGGTCTTTACCATCGAGCCGGGCGTCTATATCCCCGAAGAGAAGCTTGGCGTGCGGATTGAGTGTGACTTTCTGGTGACCGCCGACGGCAAGCTGCTGGACCTGGACGCGGCGCTGCCGCACACCGCCGACGAAGTGGAAGCGGCGATGCGCGGCCAGTGAGCGCGGCCCGCCTGTGAACATGAAACTCGAGAGCAGAGCAAAGTATGGATCCACGGGATGCCATGAATCCGGAGCAGTGGGAGACCCTGAGCAGGGTTTTTGCGGAGCAGTTGCTGGCCTGCCTGCAGGAGTGCGCGCGCGGCCGCCGGGGCCTGTTCTCTGACACTGAGCTAACCCAGGGCGAAGACGAGAGCCGCGCATGGCCTGAGGCTGCGCGCCTGCGCGAGCTGGCCCTGGCCCTGCAGGCCATCAGTCTTCAGGCCGACGAGCCCAACGCCCTCTGCGACGAGTTTCTGGAGCTGTGCACCATCCACGGCGAAAGCCATCCCGGCGAGCCGCGGCTGGCGCGCGAGTTTCTGGCCCGCATTGAGCGCGGAGATGTGGGCTCTCCCACGCAGTCGGAGCGGCTGCCGTGGTAATGCTGCATGCGTTTTTATCTCTGCTGGCCGGGTTTGCCGCGGTTCTGCTGCTGGTGCTGGCGCTGCGCGCCCTGCTGCAATGGCTGGCGCCCAGCATGGCGGCGCAGGACCCCTATCCCGGCCCCGGCTACACGGTGGTGAACCTGGGCGCCTCGCTGCTGGCGGGTACGGCCGGCGGCTATGTGACGGCGTGGGTGGGCAGCGGAAACCCGATGGTGTACGTGCTGGCTCTTGGCATCATTGTGCTGGCGTTGTCGGCGCTCAGCGCGCTGCAGGCACGCGGCCAGCAGCCCGTCTGGTACCAGCTGCTGCAGGTGGCCATTTCGCCGCTGGGCGTGCTGGCCGGGGGGTTGCTGCGCCTGCGCGTACTCGGGTTCATTTAACGCAAGTGTGTGGGATGGGGTTTCGAGCAAAAGCACTCATCCCCTCCGCGTGCCGGCCTGCGGAGGGGATGGGTGAGGTTGCGGGTTGCGCTTACCAGCGCACGCCGAAGGTGACGGGAATCACCTTGGTGCCAGCACCCACGGTCGTGGTGCCCAGGCCGTTCGGCTGCGTGGTCACGGCCGGCGTCAGGACGTCCAGGTAGCGGACTTCGGCAAACAGCTTCATCCGGCTGTCGCCGTACATCCCGCCCAGCCGATGCGTAAAGCCGCCGCCAATGTTCCATCCGCCCTGGTTGCTGGAGAAGTGGCCCACCACCACGTTCGCAATCCCCGGATAGCAATAGTAATAATCGCAGTACTGCGTGTATTGGGGATTGGTGAAGCTGGTGACCTTGCGATAAAAGCCGCCGCCGCCGGTCACGTATATGCTGTTGGAGCTCTTGGGAAACAGATCCACCACCGGAGCCAGCGTGAGAGACCAGATGTGCGCGTGGCCACCCTGGGCGCCGGTCTCGGCAATCAGCGCGCCGGGCAGTTTGTCTCCAATGAACTGGTACTCGGTCAACAGGCTCAGGTAGTCGTTGAAGCGCCAGCCCGCGCCCAGAGTAAAGTTGCCGCCCCAGGTGATGTACGGCGAGGACTGGTTGCTGGGCGCATTGAAGCCTCCGCCCGCCTCCAGCGCCAGCTTACTGGTCCAGCTGTGGTTCTGGTAGCGGCTGCTTTGTCCGGCTGCAGCCGCGCCGGCGGGAGCAGGAGCCGCGGGCAGCGCCGCCATGCCGTCTGCGTCGTCGGCCAGCAGCGGCTGCAGGGAGCTGGACTCCGCTGCCGTGGGTGTGTCCGAGGTGGCAGGCGAAGCAGAAGAGGAGAACTGTGCATTTGCCGAACCAATGGCCAGAGTCGCTGCGGCGGACAAGACGGTCAAATGCCGCATCAGCGGCAGCCAAGATTGGAAGGACATACCTTTACCTCAGGGTCGAATTGTTTCTCGCACCTGCGCTGACCCTAACGCAGTTCGTATTGAGGATTTAGACACCGATTGCCCCCAGTAGGTTGCGTTCGGCATCGTACAAAAAGGAACCAGAGCGCCGGAGGCCCCAATCTCCTGAGTAATCGGGCGGATTGGGCTGCGCCTCCAGGAGCCGACGTGTTCTTCCCATGCCGTATTTGACGGTTTAGAAACACATTTGTCGGCAGTTTCGCATTGTGCAGCAGAAACCTCACCATTGGACCCCTGGGTACAGGCTGGGCCACCTCTCGGCGCGATACTGCAATGTCTGTTGGGTCTGTGCCTGCCAAACAAGCTGCGGCGTGGAACCGTTCAGATCCAGTTCCTGAATCAGGGACCCTCCGGCGGAAGCGCAAAAATCAGCTTCCATATCCCCGTTTGCCAGATTGCGCACGTCGCCCCCGAAATAGCTGTACATGCTTTGCGGTGGCTTGTACTGGGAAACCAGGGTAGCCGTCATTGCGGACTCATCCACCTGGTAGATCGATGCGGTGGAATAGCAGGCAGGTTCACCAGTTGTGCCGCAGACAGCTCCTCCCGGAAGCTGCCGGTCATCGCCGTTGTCCATCACGCCCAGGCGGAAGACTCCGGCGGTGTTCGCGCTGAAGAAAGAAGGCCCGTGCTGCGCATAGAACCAATCCGTCGGATCGACGCCGTTCTGGAGCGTAAAGTCGCCGCCCTCGCCCAGGCGCCACAGGATTTTGCCCGAGCCCTGGCCGTCGGCGTAGTCGATTTTGATGACCCAGTTCTGGTGGCGCATGGAGAAGATCAGGTCATGGTCGTCGGCCGAGTAAAGCAGGGCATTGCCATGCGTCCAGTCCGGAAACAGGTAAGGATGCCGGTTGATGTCGAGATGGTCGAACGTGTTCCAAACCCAAACGGGCTGGCCGTTCTGGTCCACATCAATCACTACGTCGCCTAGCACGTTCGTGGTTCCGGGATAGCCGGGCAGATTGTTGAAGGACTTGTAGAGCGATGCGAGCAGAATCCAGTGCCCGTTGGGAAGGGCAAGGAGATCGTGGTGGAAGCTGCCGAGATTGAAGTTGTAGCCCTTGGCCGCCAATGCCGCCGACAGGTTGCTGAGGGTGATTTCGCGAATGGTGTTTCCCGCCAGATCCACCTCGCGCACCGCATCAATGGTGCCCGATGGAATCTGGACGCCGTTCACAATGGCCGAGGATGCGTAGGAGATCAAGACCAGGAAATGTCCGTTGGGAAGCAGCTTGATTGGCTGGACCGCATCCATCGTGGAGCCCTTCGAGTAGCTGTAGGTCCAGATCACGTTTCCTTGCAGATCGGTGGCAAAGGCCTGGGCGCTTTCATGAGGAAGCACCGTGTCAAACATCTCAATTCCCGACTGCGGGGTCTGCCCGGCTGGAACAGAAACGGTCACTGGGGCTGTACCGGGTGGAGGACCCGTGGTGAAGGTCCGGTCAGTGTCCGTATAGGTGGCGCCATCGTCCAACGTGACCCTGGCGCGCATGTGATAGAGAGTTTGGGCGCGCATTCCCGCCACGAAGATGCTGACTTCTCCCCCGTTCGGGGACGGAGTCGCTTGCGTCCAGGTCTTCCATCCATAGGTCGAGTCAGGCCCGAATTCAATGCTTGCCTTCCCCGGAGCTGGCAGGTCAATGGAGTACGTGGCAACCTGAGGATTCGCCGTCTCTGTGACCACTCCGGGGGCGAGGATGGTGGCAACGGCGGTTGCGTAGTTGGTCAGGAGCGAGTTTGCATCCGCGGCCGAGATGACCACATTCGTCCCGTACTGCAGGTTCGCCGGCGCCGTGTAATTGCCGGCTGAATCCACCGTGCCGACATCCTTGTTGCCGCCCGCGACGCCATTCACCGCCCACTGCAGGGTCTCGCCGGGCGGTGCCGTTGCCTGGAATATCTGCTTTTGCCCTGCGCCAAGGGCTGCATATTGAGGAGACACGGCAACGTTTCCCGCCTGGGTGGCAACGGGAGGCGGCTGGCTGGGTGCTGGCGCGTTTGGCGTGGGGGCATTGCTGTAGGTGCGCGGTGACCCGCAACTCGCCAGGGAAAGAACAATTCCGGAAAGGAGGCCGAGCCAGACAGCGCTACGGTTCGAGAGCCTGCGTTTGGGGGGTGTCTCGCGCGGGGACAAATTTATGAGACCTCAACACACTTTCGCGAAGCAGACGATTGACACATTCAGACGAAGAACCATGGGGCGTGCGCGTGACCGCGCGGAAATATTCCCCGGATGGACACATTCAAGACGCTGGAAGCCAGTTTGCGCGGCACGATACTTCCCACTCATTCAGAGCGCAGAATCGCAAGAAGGGTTTTCTCGGATGTGCACATTTCGCAGGAATGCGGCATGGAACCGCTCGATAGCCGGAAAGTTGGCAAGGATGGGATGCAGATGCAGGGGGCAGGCTCCGGACGGCTGAGACCTTTTCTGCTGGCCTGCTGTCGTATTGGGGGCTGGGTTTCCAAGACAAAGGCCGAAGCAGTTGCTCCGGCCTTTGGCATTCCACGAACGCCTTGCTCAACCCTGGATGTCGAACTGCTCCGGATGCAGGGTCGGGTCGCTCTTGACCAGGATGTTGCGACCCACCAGCTCTTCAAACTCGGTCAGCCAGTGGGCGCCGTTGGACTTGAGCACCTTCA
>DATKTQ010000025.1:0-2647 GCA_035531055.1 Occallatibacter sp.
TATTCTGGTTGCGCTCTGGGACACGGACCCGCAATTGAACAGCGCCGTGCATAAGGCCCTTGATTCTGCTCAGGCGCGGGGCGCACTTGTTATCACTGGGGCCGTTTACGCAGGGTTGCTGGCGCTTCCCGGGCGCACGGAAAAGATGCTCAGACATCCTGAAGTGGGCGGAAATTAACATGGGCCGATTTTGTAAATCAGGCGCAGGTCGGTACCGGGAAACGTGGTCTCAGTGGCATTGAGTTCGTCGCAGAGATGACGCAGCGCCTGGTCGTGCGCCGCCTGCGTGAGGTGGTGCAGCGACACGGTCAAGGTCTTGCTCTCGGCATCGGGCAACAGGTCGGCCTCGGTGTTGTAGATCTGACGGAGCAGGGCGCGGGTGTCCTCGCTGCGCGTCATGCTCTCGCGCAGTACGGAGGCCATGCTGGTTTCAGCGCGATAGCCGATCATCCGGATGGTGTCCAGAAAATGTTTCCGCTCCGGGAGCAGCCGCTGAAAGCGTTCCTCTTCCGGCAACTGCGCCAGGGTGAGATGGTGCGGGGTCTGCTTGCGCTGCACTTTGAGCTGTTCGATCTGCTGGCTTAGATGTTCGATGCGCTCCTGCAGCGTGGCCTGACTTTGTTGATACCGTGCCACCTCCGCGTCCGATAGTTCCGCAGCCAGACTCTGGGCACCGAAGGTGGCGCGGTCGCGTTGGCGTTGGCCATTGAGGCTGCGGATCTGGGCATCCAGTTGGCGCCAGGCCGGGTTGACCACCCGCACGGTGTCAGGAATCGGCTCGGTCCCATATTCGACCAGCCTGTCCAGGCCATAGTGCTGGCGCATGTAGCGAAAGAAATTCTCCTGCGACCAACGGGCAAACATGGAGGCGGCCAGCCGCATGGGGTCGGCCACGAAATCGGTGCTCAGGATGGCCGTTTGCTTGCCGCTCTGGGAAAGTTTACGGACCTGCCGCACCCACAACCCATGGCGGAGCTGCGTGCCCCGCTCGGCCAGCCGCATCGGCGCCCGCTCTCCGCTCGCCAACGGCACGGTCACCTCGCGGAACTCTTCCACCGGCCAGTCTTCTCCCGGATATTTGTGATAGGTCAGCACCGCGATGCGCTTGGCTTGCATCTCGGCGAACAACTCCGGGCTGTAGCCTTCCCGGTCGAAGACCAGCGTGAACCGGTGTTGCCGCGGGTTGGCGTCCAGGCGCGCCTGCATCTCCGGCGGGACCGGCGCATACTTCTCCAGCAGCGGCGCCAGGTCCTGACGCAGCGTGGCGATCAGTCCTGGATCGACCTCTTTGTTCACGTAGAAAAAAGGCTGGCCATCCATGGCGTTGACCCAATAGTCCGTGGTCGCCCGCAGACAAAGCCGCTCCCGGGTCACGTAATGCCGCGGCAGCGGCGTCAGATCTCCGTGATACACGCGCACATGTCCGTCGGCGTAGAACACCATGTCCGCGTCCGGTGTCCCGGCGATCCACTCGTGCGCCAGGGCCGCCTGCCAACGGGCCGCGCGCCCCGCTTGTTGGCACAGGATTTCCAGCTTGGCGCGCAGCGTCCGCACTTCCGGAATGCGGTCCAGTCCCAGCAGATTGCCCCACTCCCCGGGGGCCACATACCGCAGTTGTTCCATGGAAGGAATGCGCGCCATGGCCATCAGCGCCAGCAGCAAAAATATGCTGTCGATGCCGTAATACCCGTGGGGCAAGGTATAAATCTGGTTGGTAAAGCGCAGCAGGCCTGTTGCCAGCAGCGCGGGCAGGGCCAGCAGAACGCCACCCTGTGGCACATCCCGCTGCGCGGCCTCGAACTGCGCCGGGGCTGCACCGATCTCGCCCATCGCCGCCGCCACCCGCTGCAGCGTGCGCGTGGCCCCATTGCCCATCTCCGCCTGACTGTCGATCTGGCTCCGCTCGCTTTTGCTGCTGCCGACGGACACCTTCAGTACGGAATCTTTTTTTTACCGGGCCGGTGCAAATGGCCTGCCTGGATCGCCTTGCGCACCGTGTCCGGCAAGATGGCCAACTCCTGTCCGACTTCCGCCACGCTCTTGCCTTCGCCCAATAGCACTTGCGCCTGGGCCTTCACCTCGTCTGTCAGCACAACGGCGGACCGCCGCCGGCGCGGGGCAAAGAACCCGGACGCGCCTTTTTCGCGATAGAGCTTGGCATACCGCTTCACCGTCGAAAGCGGAACCGCAAAGGCGCGCGCGATCTCGCCGTGCCGCACGTTGCCGTTGACAATCATCTGGCTGGTGAACAGGCGGAAGCTGGCCAGGTCCTGCTGGTCGTGCTGAAACACCGGCAAGTGGCCGTGCAGATAGGCCACCTTTCCGGACTCACACAGGACGGCAATTTGCGGGTTGATCGGCGTCACCCCGGCGGGGAAAATGGGAAGCTGCAGTTGTGGCATTCGCAGTCAGTGTCTCTCCTGCCGCCTATCTCCCACAACCCCGTTCCCGGTCCATCGTATTTTCCGCTCCACCCCGCAAATTCCCCGCCACTTCAGGATGTCTGAAACTGCGCCAGAGCAGCGGCGTAAAGAAGATGCTGATGCGTCAGTTTGCCCGCACGGACTGGACGACACCCGGCCCCTGCGATCAGGGCTGGAGCGCGGTGGAAGATACACTGCGGCTCACTGGGTGGGACAAGTCGCGG
>DATKTQ010000026.1:0-6947 GCA_035531055.1 Occallatibacter sp.
GTGCCGAAAGCCTTTCTATTAGTAGGGTCGAGAACTGGCGCGCGCATGTTAGGCTCCGGTGCGGCATCCCCTCGCTTTCGCTCAGGCCCTCAGTCCGGCTGCCATAATCACGTTTCCAGTTCCCGCCACATCAAACCGGACAGGCGCCTTTTAGCGCATCCGGCTTTCCGATTGACTTCACCATAGAGCTGTCGGGTATTCCCTTCGCTCACGGGTAGAGGTTCTTCAATCCGCATCAGCCGGGCGGGAAATCGCCACCTGAGACGAGCACTGTTTATGCCGACCCTGTCCGCAGTGCGCTGCGATCCGCACATGAAGGCAGTGAGTTTTCGGCAAAGGTGCGTGACACCATATGGCTGACCTTGTTACGTTCAATCAGCCGCTGAGGTCGGCTGATATTGGACCGTAAAAGCGCATCGCCCATTCCCGAGCCAATCATTCAACTGCAACGCGAGTTGGATCAGTTTCGAAGCACGCAGCCGCATCGGACCAGGCTGCCGGAGGCGCTATGGCAGGCTGCGGTGGAACTGGCGCGGCAACACGGCGTGTATCCGGTTGCTCAGCCGTTGCGGCTGGACTACATGGGACTGAAGAAGCGGCTGGGCGAAGTCGCGAGTTCTAAAAAGAAGGCTGCCAGGCCAGCATTCGTGGAACTGATCGCCGCGCATCCGGCGACGGTGCCGGAGTGTGTGATCGAGTTCGAGTCCTCGATAGGAAGCAAGATGCGCATCCAGTGGAAGAGCTCCACGGCACCGGATTGGGCTGGTCTGCTTCGTGCCTGGCGGGAAGCGGAACGATGATCCATATCACGGCGCAGATGCGGGTCCTGGTAGCGATCGAGCCGGTGGACGGACGCAAGGGGATAGATTCATTGGTTCGCGTCTGCCAGGGCCAGCTCTGTGAAGACCCAATGACTGGTTGTGTTTTTGTGTTCAGGAGCCGGAGAGGAACGTCGATTCGTTTGCTCAGCTATGACGGCCAGGGATACTGGCTGGCGCAAAAGCGTCTTTCCAAAGGCCGGTTCACGTGGTGGCCGGAAGCGAGCTCGGCGGCGAAGAGGCTGGAGGCATACGAAGCTCAGTTACTGATGGTAGCCGGGGATGTGTCTCGAGTCCGAGCGGCACCGATGTGGCGGCGAGTGAGCGCACTGAAATAAGAATCAGGAAAATCATCAATACCCCCTTGCGTTCCAAGAAAAGTTGATTCATACTTTTGGGCAATGGCAGAGTTCCGATATCGCGGGCGTGAAATCCGGGAGGGAGACATCCTCTATATACGCGCGCTGATCGAGCGGTATCCGAAGGAAAGCCGCCGCAGACTATCGATGCGAATATGTGAAGCCTGGCAATGGCGGCAGGCCAATGGGGCGTTGCGTGACATGGTGTGCCGCGGCCTGCTGCTGATGCTGGAGCGGGCCGGCCAGATCACGCTGCCGCCGGTCAGTTACGTGCGGCATAATCCGCTGGCGCACAGAGCGCGGCCGGAGCCGGTGCTGATCGATAAGACTCCCATCGAAGATCCGTTGCGCAATCTGCAGCCGCTCAAGTTTGAGCAAGTGCGGCGCAGCGCGCAGGAGCCGCTGTTCAACAGCCTGATGGAGGAACATCACTATCTCGGCTATGAACAACCGGTTGGAGAACACCTGAAGTATGTTGTGTGGGCTGAAGGCCGTCCCATCGCGTGCCTAGCCTGGTCATCTGCTCCGCGCCATCTTGGCAGTCGCGATCACTATATCGGATGGGATGCCACAGCGCGACGCAGCCGCATCCGTTTTATCGCTTACAACACGCGCTTCCTGATCCTGCCGTGGGTACGGGTGGAGCATCTGGCGTCGCATATCCTGGGCCGGATGGCGGCGCGGATCTCCGATGACTGGCAACAGATGTACGGGCATCCGATTTACTTCCTGGAGACGTTCATCGATCCGGAGCGATTCCGCGGAACCTGTTACCGCGCGGCTAACTGGGTGCTGATGGGCCGGACTACGGGGCGAGGCAAGCAATCGAACAGCTACGTTCCCAACCGGTCGATCAAGGAGGTTCTGGGGTATCCGTTGACGAAGCGTTTTCGTGAGCTGCTGGGGGGAACGGCATGAAGAAGACCAGGCGGCGCATCGACGTGAACCTTGAGGAACTGGACCGGGTGCTGGACGGAGCGCGGGAAGCGCCGTTGAGCGAGGCCGATCACGACAAGCTCAAGGACACGTTGCACGCACTGGCGGCGCTGTTGGTGCGGGAGCGCAATACGGAGAAGACCAGCGCAGTGGTTGGGGAGCAGGAAGACTCGAAAGCTGAAGCGCATGCGGATGGCGACACGGCCTCGCCGCCAGGGCACGGCCGCAATGGAGCGGAGGCGTTTGGTGGTGCGCGGAAGGTGGACATCAAGCACCAGAAGCTGACCCATGGAGCCCGCTGCCCGGAGTGTGGCCAAGGCAATGTGTACGGGCAGAAGGAGCCAAAGGTGCTGGTGCGGATCGTGGGACAAGCACCGCTGGCGGCTACGGTTTACTCGCTGGAGCGGTTGCGCTGCGGCGCCTGCGGACAGGTGTTCACCGCCGAAGAGCCGGAAGGCGTGGGGCCGGAAAAGTACGATGAGACGGCGGCGGCGATGATCGCCCAGCTCAAGTATGGCGCCGGAACTCCGTTCAACCGGTTGGAACAACTGGAGAGCCAGTTGGGTATCCCGCTGCCGGCGGCCACGCAGTGGGAGATCGTCGAAGAAGCTGCGCAGGTGATCAAGCCGGCGCGGGATGAGTTAATCCGGCAGGCGGCGCAGGGGTCGGTAGTTCATAACGACGACACCGGCATGCGGGTGCTGATGCTGCAGCGCGACCCCAAGGACGAGCGCACGGGCGTGTTCACGAGCGGCATCGTGTCTGTCGATCAGGGCAGGAAGATCGCGCTCTACTTCACGGGCGGCCGTCATGCCGGGGAGAACCTCGCCGAGGTGTTGAAGCAGCGAAGCGCGGAGCTGCCCAGCCCGATTCAGATGTGCGACGCGTTGTCGCGCAATGTACCGAAGCTGCCTGCGGGCGTGGAGATCCTGCTGGCCAACTGCCTCGCGCACGGTCGCCGGCAGTTCGTGGACGTGGCGGAGAACTTCCCCCATGAATGTCGCTATGTGCTGGAGATGCTGGGCCAGGTATACGGTCACGATGCCGAAGCGCGCGAGCAAGGCCTGACGCCGGACGAGCGGCTGCGGCTTCATCAGCAACGCAGCCGGCCGGTGATGGATAAGCTGCACGCGTGGCTCGAGGCGCAGTTATCCGAGCGAAGGACGGAGCCGAACTCGGGGCTAGGCCAGGCGATCGGGTATCTGCTGCGGCACTGGCAGCCCCTGACGTTGTTCCTTCGCAAAGCCGGAGCCCCGCTTGATAATAATGTCGCCGAAAGGGCCTTAAAGCGCGCCGTTTTACATCGAAAGAACGCGCTCTTCTACCGTACGCTGCATGGCGCGCAAGTCGGCGATCTGTTCATGAGCCTGATCCACACATGTCAGTTATGTGGCGCGAACTCCTTCGACTACCTGGTCGAGTTGCAGCGCCACGCCCGCGAACTTGCCGCCTGCCCCGCGGACTGGATGCCGTGGAACTATCGCGAAACTCTGGCGCGGACTGCAGAGTTATGATGAATCCCTGATGGCCGGAAAGGATACTCTGCGGCCATGCGCGGGGAGCCTCCTGATATGCCCGTAAAACGGGCCTCCGTAAAGCCAAAATCGCGAAGGGTTTTTGGCCACCTTACTCGAACGCGTAAAACGACGCTACGCGCTGCCCTCTATGCGCGCGTCTCGACCAACGATCAGCAGACGTTGCCGATGCAGAATCGTGCTCTGTGCGATTATGCCGCAAGGCGAGGCTGGACCATCGTCATGCAGGTCAAGGAAGTCGGCTCCGGCACTGTACAGCGACAGATGCGGGAGAAGCTGATCGATGCTGCGCGGCGCCGGGAGATCGACGTGGTGCTGGTGTGGCGGCTGGACCGCTGGGGCAGATCAGTAACAGACCTGCTCGCGACTCTGCAGGAACTGGAACATCTCGGCGTCGGCTTCGTGTCAATCACCGAGGCTCTCGATCTGACCACGCCCGCCGGCCGCGCCATGGCCGGACTGCTGGCCGTCTTCGCTGCCTTCGAGCGCGAGGTCCTGGGGGAGCGTGTCCGCGCCGGCCTTGCCCACGCGCGAGCCAACGGCAAGCGGCTGGGCCGTCCCCTCACGGCGGCTCTTCAATCCGATCAGGTCCGCAAGCTCCGTCGCTCCGGACTCAGCAAATCGGCCATAGCCCGCCAGCTCAACATCGGCCGCACCTCCGTGCGCCGTATCCTGGACAGAAGAACCAAAGGATAAGAACGTGGCCAGAGCGCGACGAAATCACGACCGGGAAATCCGCATCCACGAGGAGATTATCGTCGATGCCTATGGGCCGGAAGAACAGGCTATGAGCTGGTACTACTATCTCGAGGACAAGCTCCAGTTCCCGCTCCATGCACAGTGCGTTGCTTCTGTGCCGACATCTCCGCTGCGCGAGGGGGACACTATCGAGATCCGAAAGATGGCGCCTGAGGATAGCTGCACGAGCGACATGCTCGTGATGACCCGCTGGAAGAACCGGAACATCGCTGTGCCGCTCTCTCAGCTGAAGGCTATCGACGTGGATGAATCAACCACTCAGGCCATCGAAGACTGGCATTACTGGATCGCACAAGGTTACTGCTTCTGACCTACGCAGCTCTGCCGAAAACACACCATTTTCAGATGTCAGAGTGATCAGTCCGCTGCTCCTGGCAATAAGGGGAACAACAGGTACTGAACCCCCGTCAGTCTTCCCTTCACTGATCCACCAATAAAAACCAACGTTGAGCAGCGGCCGCACTGTGCCACACGTGTGCCGCTTTTCTATTTTCCGAGTATATTTAGCTCGAAAGACTGGCCAGATTATTCGTCGCGGATCGCAAATGCGGATGGTCCGCATCTGCGCCGGCCGCCACACGGAAGCCCGGAAACGCAAGTACATCGGAGCATCCATCCACTGCAGGCTGCGCGACGCACAGGCCCTGCTATACGACGAAAGCACTTAGGTCTACCCCATCGACTGCGTATACACGATTCGTTGAGACTGCCAATACGGCAGTTCTTATGCCCACCCTTATCACGCCCTATAATTGCAGCCAGAGGTCACACTCCGGCGCCTCGCAGCAAGTTGGCTACTGCGTCGACCGCTAAAGGCTTGCTGAAGTAGTAGCCCTGAATCTCGTCACAATGATTTTCCCGCAGAAACGACAATTGGGCTTCGTCTTCGACGCCTTCCGCAATCACCTTGAGCTTCAGTTGTTTTGCCATGGCAATAATGGCGGTAGTGATCGCCGCGTCATCAGGATTCACGGCAACATCCCGAATAAACGAACGGTCGATTTTGAGCTTGTTAATCGGAAACCGTTTCAAGTAGCTGAGGCTGGAATAGCCGGTTCCAAAGTCGTCAATCGCCAGACTCAACCCCAAGGCCTTTAAATTCTGAAGAACTGAGAAAGTTGTATCTACATTCGATAGCAGGACTCTTTCCGTCAACTCCAGTTCTAGGTATTGGGAAGCGAGACCGGTCTCCTGGAGCACAGCGCCAATGAGTTTGCTGAAGTCCTCTTGGCGAAACTGCACCGCGGACACATTGACGGCCATCGGCACGGCGCAAAGCCCTTCGTCGTGCCATTTCCGGGCTTGAGCGCAGGCCGTCCTGAGTACCCATTCGCCGATGGGCTGGATCAGGTTGCCGTTCTCCGCTATGGGTATGAACTTATCCGGCGGCACGAGGCCCAGTTCCGGGTGTTGCCAGCGGATGAGAGCTTCCAATCCGGTGATTCTTCCCGTGCCAATATCTATCTGCGGTTGATACACCAGAAAGAATTCCTTTCTCTCCAGCGCCAGTCGCAAAGCGGCTTCCAAGGTCAATCGCTCCACAATCTGAGCGTTCATGTCGTCGGTAAAGAACCGAAAGCAGTTGCGCCCACCATCTTTCGCGGAATACATGGCCGCGTCCGCATTCTTGATCAGGGTTTCGACGTCCGCACCGTGTTCCGGGAAAATGCTGATGCCGAGGCTGCAAGTCATGCTAAGGGAGTGGCCTTGAACGGCGAATTCAGCGGTCATTGTATCCATGAACCGTTTAGCGGCAACTGCTGCGTCAGAGATGTCCCTCACACCGGCGAGCACGATGAGGAATTCATCCCCGTTTATCCGCGCGACGTTTAGACGAGCCACCGTGTCTTGTTCACGCACACATCTCTCAAGCCGTTTTGCGAATTCTTGCAGGAGAAGGTCGCCGAGCGGGTGTCCGAACGAGTCGTTGATGTCTTTGAATCGGTCGAGATCGAGGAACAGAAGCGCAACTTTGTCCTTTTGTCGACGAGCACTGGCGAGTGCCTTTGTCAATCGATCCTGAAGAAGAGTTCGGTTGGGCAACCCCGTAAGAGCGTCGTAATAGGCCAGGTATTGGACTCGTTCCTCGGCGGTCTTGCGGTCCGTGATGTCGCGAAAGTACCAGATTCTACCCCGATGCCGACCTTTTGAATCGACGAGTGGAGCAGAGTATCGGTCGAAAGTCTTACCATTTTTGAGTTTGAACTCATCCCTGCTTTTTTCATCCCGATGACTATAGAGATACTTGACTTTCTCGATGAAGGCGTCGGGGGATTCAACTTGGTCCGTCACATACTTGCGCACGACTAGATCGTCTTCTGAGCTAAGCACTTCGTCCGGTACTCCGAAATGGAGTCCAAATTGCTTGTTTACGAGGATGATGTGATCCGACTCATCGGCGGCCAGGATGCCATCGATTGTCGTCTCGGATTGCGCCTCCAGCAGCGCGGTCTTGAACAAGAGCGCTTCCTCAGCCTCCTTGCGCTCGGTGATGTCACGGATGGCGCAGACCACGTAGCTGCGGTCAAGGTGAACGTATT
>DATKTQ010000027.1:0-14270 GCA_035531055.1 Occallatibacter sp.
GCGCTCCGCCATGTTGATCAGGGAAGCCCCCGGCTTTGCGCCGGAGGGCCCCGTACAACTGCAAACAGCCAGCCTAATCCGTGAGCGCTTGCTTAGGCAGCATGTGCTGAGGTTTGGATCCCCACAGCCCATAGAACGCAATGTAGAGATAACAGAACATCGGGATGAAGAAGGCGTGCTGAATTCCTACGTGGTCAGCCGTCGCGCCAATCAGGGGTGGGATGACCGCTCCGCCAACGACCGCGGTCATAATCAGGCCTGAGCCTTTGCTCGTCATCGGTCCCAGTCCCTTGATAGCCAGGGCAAAGATGTTCGGGAACATGATGGAGTTGAAGAATCCACACAGCACCACGGTCCAGATCGCCACCAACCCGCTACTCACCATCGCGACCCCCAGCAGCGACGCCGCGATAATGCCAAAGGCGCCCAGCAGCCGGTTCGACTTGATTTTCGTCAGAACCCAGGATCCCAGCAGGCGGCCGATGAGTGCACCAAACCAATAAAGCGAAACCAAAATTGCTGCGATGCCTACTCCATTCCACGGGCCAAAGACTCGCGTAACCAGGTCGCCGAATCCGCCAAGGGTCGAAAAGTAATGCGCTACCCTGGAGCCCATCCCATCATTTACGCCCTGCGTGAGGAAGTAGTTGACTGCGATCGAAGCTAATCCTACTTCAACGCCCACGTAGAGAAAGATGCCCAGCGCGCCCAGTACCGTATGTCGGTAGCCCCAGATGCTGCGGCTCAAAATCGGGTCGCCTTCCGTTGCCGGGCGGAACTCCTGCGTCTGCTTAACGTGCGGCAGGTGCAGGAACGCAACCGCCATGCCCAGAATCAGCAGACCCGCCGCGATGGCAATGTAAGGTCCACGAACCGTGTTGGCGACTGCCGCCTTTGAGGCCATCTTTGCCGGGTCGGTAAGGATGTAGTGTCCCGCAATCAGCGGAGCAATGCTGCCTCCTAGTGAGTTCAGGGCCTGCGCCAGCGTCAGTCGCACCGGCGCACTGCTCTCGGGGCCCAGAATCGCCACGTAGGGGTTGGCCGCAGTCTGCAGCGCCGTCACGCCCGCGCCCACGATGAACACCGCCGTAAGAAACAGTGGAAAGCTCACATACTTGGCCGCGGGAACGAACATCAGACAGCCCACCACCTGGATAAAGAGCGAAACCACCATCGTCTTCTTGTAGCCAATCGACTCAATCAGTTTGGCCGTGGGCGACGAGAAAACAAAGTAGGCCAGAAAGAAGGCTGACTCCGCCAGCATGGCCCAGGCATACGGAAGAGTGAAAATATTCCGCAGGTGCGGCACCAGCGCCATATTCAAATTGGTGATGAACCCGAAGATGAAGAACAGCGCCGTAACGATGATGAACGGGCCTGTGTAGCTGGGCGAGCCTTGGCCCGCCGGCGGTGTCGATCGTGTGGACATGAGAGGTTGCTCCCCGTTTCCTCAAGAAAATTCCCGTCCTCATTCGGGCAGACGGGCGTGCCGGACAGACCCTTTGTTCCGCGCCTCCGGCCACTCTTGGCTGCCAACAACACTATACGGAAAACGGCCAGAATGGGAAGCCGACGCCTTGGCCAGGAGAAGGCTACCGGAAACGGCCCGGTTTCCGCTATTCTCAGGACATCCCGCTAGGAGAACACTGTGCCCGCTGCGCCCCCGAATGCCGCAAAGCTGAAGAAGGTGCTGGATGCTCTGGAAAGCAACTGGCAAGCCGAGATGCTGGGCTACCACACCTATCAGACCCTGGCCGATCGCGACACCGACCCCGTCCGCGCGCAGGTGCTGCGCCACCTGGCACAGGCGGAGTTGGAGCACGCTGCGCTTTGGGAAGGCCGCATTGAGGAGCTCGACGGGCCCAAGCCCATCTACTCCGGAGGCCCCGGCGGCGAGGCCGACAAGCTCGCCAACCGCGCCGGCGGCACCAAAATGGCTCTCCGCCGTCTCGAGATCGAGGAAAGCCGCGACATCGCCCGCTACGGCACCCAGCTCAAGGAACTCGGCGACGAGGGCTCGGTCGCCATCCTCGAGCACGTCATCGAGGACGAGAAGGATCACCACCGCGAGCTGGGCTCGCTCTTGCGCGGCCATTACCTGGCCCCCGCAGGCGCGCCCCGCGTGGACCCCAAAGCCGTGCTCGACGAGCTGCTGGCTAAGCGCAGCGAAGGCCGCAAGCAGCCCGGCGCCTGGATCGGCGACGCCATTTACGGCGTCAATGACGGCCTCGGAGCCATCTTCGGCATCGTCTCCGGCGTCTCCGGCGCCACCGCCGGCGACAGCAAATACGTGCTCCTTGCCGGCCTCTCCGGCATGATCGCTTCGGCCCTGTCCATGGGCTCCGGCGCTTACCTCGCCGCCAAAAGCGAGCGCGAAATCTACCACGCTGAGCTGGCCCGCGAACGCGAAGCCATCCAGATGAACGGCCCCGAAGCCCGCGAGCTGCTTTCGCTCTATTACCAGGTCAAGGGACTGCCCGAAGAAGACGCCGACAACGTTGTCGATCACATCGCCCGCGACCCCGAGCAGATGCTTCGCGTGCTCGCCGGTGAGCGCCTCGGCACCTCAGAGGATGCGCTCTCCAACCCCATCGTCTCGGCCAGCTCCGGTGCGCTTTCCACCGCCGTCGGCGCCATCATTCCCATCATTCCGTTCTTCTTCATGCAGGGCATTCCAGCCGTCATCGCGGCCGCCATCGTGTCGCTGCTGGCGCACTTCGCGGTCGGCGCGGCCAAGAGCCTCATCACCGTGCGCTCCTGGTGGGCCTCCGGGTTGGAAATGACCATCATCGGCGCTCTGGAAGGCGTAGTCACCTACGGTATCGGTATGATGCTCGGCAAGGGCGGCATGTAGCGTCGCCCGTTCCGGTCCCATTCAGGCCCTGTTTAGATTTTGCTCAGGCCCTGTTCAGGTCCGCGCGGGCTCCGTCCTTTTCCGCCGCCCAACTCTCCAGCAGCTCCTTCACTGCTCCGCGCCCCAGCCGGATGCAATCCGGAATCCCGATGCCGTCATAGGCATTGCCCACCAGCTTCAGTCCCGGCAGCGCCTCCAGCCTCTCTTCCACGCGCTCCATACGCTCCTCGTGCCCCACGGCATACTGCGCCATGGCCCGCTGCCAGCGCGAAACCTGCACCGCCTCCGGCTCCACCGTCGGCCCCATCACCCGCGCGCCCAGAATCTCCGTCAGCTCCCGCCGCACCGTAGCCACCAGCGCGTCATCGCTCTCGGCCAGCATCGCCTCCTGCTTCATGCCGCCCAGGAAAGCCCGCAGCACCGCTTTGCCCTTCGGCGTCCGCCCCAGAAACTTGCGATGCGCAAACGTGCAAGCCAGCATCGCCCGCCCCTCGCTGGCCGGAACCAGAAAACCGAAGCCCTCCGGCAGCGGCCCCAGCTTGCCCTCGTCATACATCAGGTTCACCGTAATCGACGACGAGTAGGGAATCCCCGCCAACTCCTCGCTCAGCTCCGCGTCCACTTTCGTCAGCAGCGCGCTCGCGGCCCACGCCGGAGAAGCCACAATCACCGCGTCATACAGCTCCGCCCCGTCGCTGCTGGTCACCCGCCAGCCAGCCTCCGTCCGCTCCAGCAAGCGCACCGCCGTGCTGCGCCGCACGCACCCTGGGTCCAGCCGCTGCTCCACAGCATCCACCATCTGCTGCAGCCCGCCGCGCAGCGTGGTAAAAACCGCCCTCGCCGCGGGCCTTGCGCCGCCTTCCGCCGTTGCCCCTTCGCTGCCTGCCTTGCGGCTGGCCGCCGCCCGGGCGCGCATAAGCCGGTGCGCCGCCAGCATCCCGCGCGTCAGCGACCCGTAATAAATCTCCATCTCCACCAGCCGCGGCAACACCGTCCGCACACTCAGTTGCGTCGCGTCTCCGCCGTAAATGCCGGAAAGCAGCGGGTCCGCCAAACGGTCCACCGCCTCCTGCCCAAAGTGCCGCTCCACCAGCGCCGCCACACTTTCGTCCTGCTCGCTCGGCCGCGGCGGATGCAGCAGCTCCAGCGCCATCTTCAGCTTCGTCTTCAGGCTGAACAGCCGCGTCAGCGCCGTCGGCACCAGCTTGGTCGGAATCAGGAACATCAGCCCGTCCGGCAGCGGCACCAGCCGGTTCCGCACCACAATGTACGTCTTCCGCGCCGCATCATTGCTCGGCGTCAGCGCCTCGCCCAGTCCCAGCTCGCGGCACAGTTCCGCCGCCGCAGGCTTCTCCGTCAGGAACGAGTCCGGCCCGCGCTCCAGCACCGCGCCGTTCACAATTTCTGAGGCGATAGCCCCGCCCAGTCGCTCCCGCGCCTCAAACAGCGTGTACTCCACGGCCTCGCCCGCCGCGCGCGCCTTTTCCAGTTCATAGGCGGCTGCCAGGCCCGCAATTCCACCGCCAATGATTGCCGTCCGCATCCCATTCCTCGTTTCGTCTGTTGGCTTCCGTTTGCCGCCTGTCCTGCGCGGCGTTTGCCACCTTCTCCATTAGAATTGGTCACACCCCTGCGCGTCGCGTGTGATTTCAGACACTTTCTCATCTCGGCCCCGCGTCGCATAATGGTCTCGCAGTCAGGCAGGGGTCTTCGTGTATCTTGGCCTCGCTGCTGTTTCAGCGCTCGGATCCGGGGGCTACCCTCATCCTTTCCGGGCACGTCCTTCAATCCGGGAGACTCCCCATGGATGCCGAAGTAATTCATCGACTTCATTTCGCCTTCACCGTCACATTTCACTATCTGTTCCCGCAGCTCACCATGGGCCTCGCGCTGCTCATCGTCGTGCTCAAGTCCGTCGCACTCAAAACCGGCAGCCAACAATGGGACCGCGCAGCCCGTTTCTGGGGAAAAATCTTCGCCATCAATTTCGTCTTCGGCGTCGTCACCGGCATCCCCATGGAGTTCGAGTTCGGCACCAACTGGGCCCGCTTCTCCCAGCTCTCCGGCGGCGTCATCGGCCAGCCCCTCGCCATGGAGGGTGTCTTCAGCTTCTTCCTGGAGTCGGCCTTCCTCGGCCTATTCCTCTACGGCGAAAAGCGCCTCTCCAAAACCATGCACTGGTTCTCCGCCGTCATGGTCTTCTTCGGCTCCTGGATCTCCGGCTTCTTCATCATCGTCACCGACGCATGGATGCAGCATCCTGTCGCCTTCGATCGCTTGCCCAACGGCCAGTTTGAGGTGCTCAGCTTCTGGCAACTGCTCCTCAACCCCTGGGGTCTGCTGCAGTACGCCCACAACATGACCGGAGCCGTCGTCACCGCCAGCTTCGTCATGGCCGCCACCGGCGCATTTTATCTGCTTGAGGGAAGAACCAGCAGCTACGGCCGCATTTTTGTCAAAGTCGGCGTCGTCGCCGGGCTCATCTCCACCATCCTCATCATCTTTCCCACCGGTGACCTCCACGGCAAATACGTCGCGCGCCATCAGCCCGCCGCCATCGCCGCCATGGAAGGCCTCTTTCAAACCACCTCCGGCGCGGGCATCGTCCTCATGGGCCAGCCCAATGAGCAAACCCAGCAGATTGACAACCCCATCGTCGTCAATAACGTTCTGAGCTTCCTCATCTACGGAACCACCAAGGCCGAAGTCAAAGGCCTAGACCAGTTCCCGCGCGACCAGTGGCCCACCAACCTGCCACTGCTCTTTTACGCCTACCACATCATGGCCGGCCTCGGGACCTACTTCGTCCTGCTCATGATCGTTGCCGCCCTCTTCCTCTGGCGCCGGCGCCTTTTCCAAACCCGCTGGCTCCTGTGGCTCTTACTCATCAGCTTCCCGCTGCCTTACATCGCCAACACCGCCGGCTGGATGACCGCCGAAATCGGCCGCCAACCCTGGCTCATCTACGGCCTCATGCGCACCAGTGAGGGCTTCTCCAGCACCGTCTCGGCAGGCAACGGACTCTTCACCCTTCTCGGCTTCATGGGGCTGTACACCGTGCTCGGCCTGCTCTTCACCGTGCTCGTCTATCGCGAAATCAGCAACGGCCCGGAAGGCGGGGGCCCCGAACCCAAAGCCGCCGAGCAGGTCCACGCGGATTGAGCCGCTCCATCTGCACCGCCACCTCCGCTTAGACAGAAGGGAGTTCTAGCAAATGTTGGGTTTCATCTGGTTCTGGCTGGTCGCTGTCATGATCGTTGGTTATGTGGTGCTCGATGGCTTTGACCTCGGCGTCGGCGTGCTCCATCTCTTCCTGGTCCGCACCGAGGACGAGCGCCGCGCCACCCTGCACTCCATCGGCCCCGTATGGGACGGCAACGAGGTCTGGCTGCTGGCCGGCGGCGGCACCCTCTACTTCGCCTTCCCGCTGTTGTACGCTTCGGCCTTCTCCGGCTTTTATCTGCCCCTCATGATCGTCCTCTGGCTGCTCATCCTCCGCGGCGTCAGCCTGGAGATGCGCAACCACCTCGACATGGGCGTCTGGACCGGCCTGCTCGACGGCATCTTCGGCCTGGCCAGCGCTCTGCTCATCATCTTTTACGGCGCAGCCCTCGCCAACGTCCTTCGCGGCGTGCCCCTCGCGCCCGACGGCTACTTCTTCCTGCCCCTCTGGACCAACTGGCAGCCCGGCGTTCAGCCCGGCATTCTCGACTGGTACACCGTCATCGGCGGCGTCGTCGCGCTCGTCGCCCTCACCCTCCACGGCGCCCTCTGGCTCGCCATCAAAACCTCCGGCGACCTGGCAAAGCGCGCCCGCAGCCTCGTCAACCCGCTGCTCGCCGGGCTCATGGGCCTCACCCTCGTCAGCCTCATCGCCACCATCGCCGTCCGCCCCCAGTCACTCAACAACTACTACCAATACCCCGTCACCTTCATCGTTCCCGTCGGCGTCCTCCTGGCGTTGGCGGCTGTCTGGCACTTCAACCGCAACGCCCAGCCTCTCCGGGCCTTCCTCGGTTCCTGCTTCTATCTCTTCTTCATGCTCGCCGGCGCCTGCTGGGGCCTCTATCCCGTCCTTCTGCCCGCCACCACCGGCGCGCAAAACGACATCACCCTCCAGCGCGCCATCTCCAGCCCCCACACCCTGGCCGTCGGCCTCGTCTGGTGGGCCTTCGGCATGGCCCTCGCCGTCGCTTACATCGTTTTCGTCTACAGCCGCTTCAAGGGAAAGGTGGACTCGGCAGCGCAGAGCCACTAGTTCAATCGGCCAAAAACAAACCGGGCAGGCTAGCTGGATTCCCCAATCCAGCCCGCCTGCCCGGCTCTTCTCTGCGGCCTTGCGTGCTTACCGCGGCCCCAGAACCCTTTTACAAAGTCACCAGCGTGCCCCGCAGCTCCGGCTGGCACACCGCCGGCTGGTCGCCCTCCAGCGGCGGAACCCAGTTCCGCGGCTGATAAATGCAGCATGGCTCCTGCGCCAGCGGATTGCCCGTCAACGCATAAGACCGCGCCCTCGAACCGCCGCAGATTTCCTTGTATTCGCACGCGCCGCACTTGCCTTGCAATTGGCTCGTGTCCCGCAGAGACTTGAAGATCGGCGACTCGCGATAAATCTCCGCCAGTCCCTGCTCCCGCACGTTGCCCGCATGGATGGGCAAAAATCCGCTCGGATACACGTTGCCCACGTGCGACACAAACAGAAAGCCCTTGCCGTCATTCACCCGCCGCGTGGCCCAGCCCATCGTGCGTGTTGCCGCGTCGGCCTGCGGTGCGCCCGGCTCATACTCCGCCACGGCGTGCCCGTGCCCATGCCCCATCTGCCGCTCCTTCAGGTTGTTCTGCAGCAGGTAACGCCGGTAGTGCATCGCCTCGGTCGTCTTGATCTGGAAGCTCACCCGGTGCGACAGTTCATAAATCTTTCCGAACACCTGCTCAAACTCCTCGCCGCTCAGCAGGTCGCCCAGTTGCCCGCGGCCCACCGGCACCAGGAAAAACACGTTCCACATCACAATCTTCTGCTTCTCAAACAGCGCGCACAGGTTGTCCAGGTCGTCGGCATTGTGCCGGCTGATGGTCGTGTGCACCTGGATAGGTAGCCCCGCCTCGTTGGCCCACTCAATCGCCTGCACCGTCCGCGCCCATGCGCCCGGCAGCCCGCGAAACGTGTCGTGAATCTCCGGCGTCGAGCCGTCCAGCGAAATCCCCAGCCGAACCAGCCCCGCCTCCTTCATCTTGAAGATCGCCTCTCGCGTCAGCAGCGGCGTCGCGCTCGGCGTTACCGCCACCTTCACACCCTGGTCGGCTGCATAGCGAATCAGCTCATACAGGTCCGGCCGCTTCAGCGGGTCACCGCCCGTAAACACAAAAATCGGCACATGCATCGCCGCAATCTGGTCAATCAGCTGCTTGCCCTCGGCGGTCGTCAATTGGTCGGGGTGCGCCACAGGCTGCGCGGCCGCGCGGCAGTGCTTGCACGCCAGGTCGCAGCTCTGCGTCACTTCCCAGATCGCCAGAAACGGCGTCTCGTCGTAGTTCAGTCCGCCTCGCGCGGGAATCTGATGCATCGGTTGCATGGGGCCTCCTAATTTCTTCGCGGCGGCCTGCCCTCAGGCAGTGCCCGGCGGCGGGGAAGCGCCGCGATTCCTCCATAGAAGACCAGCCCCGGCGAGCAAAATCTGTGATTCAGATCACTTCTGTGTGTCCACCCCGCCGGATGCCCAATTCTGCCCCCGAGCGTCCAACCGGCGGCAGTGATTCCAGCCTGCCATCGCGGCCCGGCCGCCCCTCCGCTCGCCCGGTGATGCAAATCACCCCGCCATGTGGCGCCAGGCACCGTCAACGGACACCAAGTCTGCCATCGTACAGACGCACACTGGGAGGTTTCCCATGGTCATGCAAATCAAGCAGGGGTGGACCAAGCCCTCCACCGTTCTCTTCGCCTCTGAAATTCCTACCAACGAGGCGGCCGCGCGCTTTGCCCTCGCCGAGGCCCGGCAGTTCGGCGCCACACTCATCCTCTTCCACGCCTTTGACACCATGATTGTGGCCGCATCGGAGACCTCAGGCATCCGCTACTTCGACTACGCTGCTGCCGCCCATGCCGAAATCCATCATCTGGAGCCCCTTGCCCAGCAAGCCCGCAGTGAAGGCATTGACTGCGAAATCGTAGTCCGCCCCGGCCTCGCCGCTGACCAGATCATCGGCTTCCTGCGCGAGCGCGAGGTAGACCGCATCGTCCTCGGCACCCGCGCGCCCGGCCCGCTGGGCAAACTGCTCATCGGCTCCGTGGCTGAGGCGGTTCTGCGCGCCTCCCCGGCACCGGCCCTTGTCATCGGCCCGCAGGTCGCAGACGCCCGGTTCCGCAACTACGCCACCCGCACCATCATTTGTGGCGTCACCCTCAGGGAGGGCAGCCCCGTGGAAGCCGCGCTGGCCGCCCAACTGGCCGCTCAGCATCACGCGCGCCTCGTCCTGCTGCATGCCATCAGCCCGCAGCAGCGCACGGAGGAACTGGCCGGCCGCACCATGGAAAGTATCGAAGCCGATATGCTCGCGCTCGCTCCCGATGCTCTGCGCAAACGCATCACCGTGCTGCCCATCGTGGTGCCCGGCGACCCCGCGGAGGAGTTGCTCTTCCAGGCCCGCGCGCAGGAGGCCGATCTCATCGTCCTCGGCGCTCACACAGCCTCCACCCTTGCCGCTGTCACGCGTCAGGGCGTTGTCAGCAAGGTGCTGGCCCAGGCGCAGTGCCCCGTGCTCACCCTTTCGCCTGCCGTGCTGGCCGCATGCGGCGTCCACGCCACCACGGAACACGCTGCGGAGGTCTTTCTCTCCAGCGCGTTTTAGAGCGCACTGCAACTCGCTCTAGTTGCCTCGCATGCGCGCTTACTTCGCCGGCGTCTTCGCTTCCGCGCACGGTTTGCCCGCGCACAGCGCGCTGAGGATGCCTTTGCCTTCTTCGATCGTGTAAATCCGGTCCACAGCGGGCAGCTTCACCGTCTCCTTCACGCCGTCCGGCCAGTGAATCTCCGCAGTCCCCGCGACGGTCGCATCGCCCAGCCCAAAGTGTGGCCGAAAATCATTCGACGAAAGATAACTCCCGCCGCTCAGCACATCTTCGCGCTGCCGCATGCCGTCCGCCGTCAGGTACACGGTCGTGCCCACCGCATCTCTTGGGCTCTTCGGCCGGCCAATCAGCTGCATCTCCACCCAGTGGTGGTGGTCGTCATTCACGTTTTTCAGCAGCACCGGCACGCCGTCCATGTTGTTGATCACCACGTCCATCTTGCCGTCGTTGAACAGGTCGCCAAACGCCGCGCCGCGACCCACGCTCACCACCGCCAGCCCCGTGCCTTCCACCGCCGGAACCAAGGCAAATTTCCCGTCCTTCAGGTTGTGGAACAGTAGCGGCCGCTGCGCATAACTCGAGCCCCAGCCCGGGTGCTGGTCCACCTGCGGATACACATGCCCGTTGATCACCATCAGGTCTTTCCAGCCGTCGTTGTCGTAGTCCAGAAAGCCATCCGCAAAGCCCACAAACGGAATCGACGCCGTAGCCAGGCCCGCATGGTAGGTCACGTCCGTAAACGCGCCCGTTCCGTCGTTCTCAAACAGCACGTTGTAGTCATCGGCAAACGTCGTATTCATCACGTCCAGGTGACCGTTGTTCAAATAGTCGCCCGCCGCAATCCCCATGTTCGCCACCTCGCGCCCGCTCTCGTTCAGTGCGTAGCCGCTCACGTAGCTGTCGTCCTCAAACGTCCCGTCGCCCTTGTTCATGTAGAGATAATTCGGCGTCGAATCATTCGCCACCAGCAGGTCCGGTTTCCCGTCGTTGTTCACGTCGGCAAACAGCGCCCCCAGTCCGTAGTAGCCGTTCGGGTCGTCCACGCCCAGCTTCTTGCTCACGTCGGTAAAGGTGCCGTCTCCGTTGTTGTGGAACAGGTGGTCGTGCGCCCCCTTCAACCCCCGCGGTCCACACATCACCTGCGCGCCCCGGTACTCGCACTCGGCATAATTCATCGCCTTGGTGCCCGCAATCGGCGGATTCTTCAAGTCCAGTTCGATGTACCCATCCACAAACAGGTCCAGCCGCCCGTCTCCGTCATAATCGCCAAAGGTCGCACCTGCCGACCAGTCGCCCACCGACACGCCCGCCTTGGCCGCCTCGTCGGTAAATGTCCCGTCGTGGTTGTTTCGGTAGAGCCGGTTCTTGCCGAAATTCGTTACGTACAGGTCCGGCCAGCCGTCGTTGTCAAAGTCCCCCACCGCGCAGCCGTAACCCCAGCGCTCGTTCGCCACGCCGGCCTGCTCCGTCACGTCGGTAAACGTCCCGTCGTGGTTGTTCCGGAACAGCGCCGCCTTCGGCGCGGCGGCCTTGCCGTCCAGCGCGTCATAGGTGGACCCGTTCACCAGGTAAATGTCCAGCCAGCCATCGTGGTCGTAGTCCAGCAGGCAAACTCCCGGCCCCTTCGCCTCCAGAATCAGCTTCTTCTCCGGCGTGCCCGCCTTGTGGCGCCAGGTCGTCAGCCCCGCGGCCTTCGCCACGTCTTCAAACACCACCGGACCCGTCTTCACAAAGCCGCCCGCTGTAATCGGCCGGTGCTCGGCGTCATACTCGGCCTTGGACTGCACACCGGTGGCCATTCCGCCGCTCGGTTGACTCTGTCCCTGCGCCCGCGCCCCGGCGGCAGCCACGCTCACAACCAAGACAGCCAGCAGCACCGCGCGCGCACGGCTCAGACTCGTCAAAACCAAGGCTCCTCCAAGGCTTGTAGTGTATCGTATCGGTACCTTCGCATGTGCGGGCAGCGCAGCCTCTCCGCGGCCTCGCTCACCAGGCCTCAAACGGCGTCATTTCGCTGCTTCTCGGCCATCCCTATGCGCCGGATTGACCAGACATCGCCACTACTGCGCGACGTATAAACAACCAAAGGCTGAAAAGATGAAAAAGAAAGTCGCGAAAATCGCGCCACTCACGTCCAATGAGCGATTCGGACGATTCGCCAGCACCACCTCATTCTGGATGGGGTCCAAGTGGGCCTTCGCCGCGGCTGGCTCTGTCATTGCGGTCTGGATTTGCACGGGCCCCGTCTTCCATTACTCCGACACATGGCAGCTCGTCATCAATACCGGAACCACCATCGTGACCTTCCTCATGGTCTTCCTCATTCAGAACACACAGAATCGCGATGCGCGCGCCATCAATCTCAAACTCGACGAACTGATCCACTCCATCGGTAAAGCCCGCGATCAAATGATCAATATTGAACAGCTGAGCGACATGGACCTCGATGCTCTCTCGGCCAAGTTCGACAAAATTCGCGCCGGCGACAAAGGCCATCGTTCCCAAACTCCCCCCGGTCGCTCCGCCAAGTGAAGACCGCCGCCTCCGTCCCGCCAAATTCCTCCCCGCCAAATTCCAGACGCGCTGCCGCCGCAGGTTCACATGCCCGGATCCATGTCCAAGCTGGTACCAACGCGCATTTATCTCCCATGGTGTTCATTTTTATACAGCCGCACCTCCGGCGCATGTGAGCGACTAGATGCATGACTCTCTTCCACTGTTCACAGGTGTTGGTTTTTTTTGCGCTCACCCTCCTCACATTCAGGGCGCGCAACTTCCGGGTCCCCGAGCCCGCTATGCAGGAAGACCAGAAATCCGAATAGCCTCGCGGCCCAACTTTCATGAGCGGCCAACCCTCGCGAAACAGGGAAGGGAACACGTATGAAGATCGCCGGAATTCTTCTCATCATTGCCGGAGTCGCAGCCATCCTCTACGGAGGGTTTTCTTACACAAGCCACAAAAATGCGGTCGACATGGGGCCAATTCAAGTCAAGGTCGCAGAGCACCACTCCGTCCCCATTTCCCCCATTCTCGGCATTGCCGGCATCCTGGGGGGCGGCGCATTGCTCTATTTCTCAACCAGAAAAAGCCAATAGCTCAGTGTTTCCATGCGTATGGCCTTGGCCCGCGTACTGCAAATCAAAAAGTTCTCCAAGTCCGAGAGCCGCCTGAATTTCCGCAGCTTACGCAAAACCGAAAGTGAATCGCCATGGAATCTCACGGCAGGTCCGGGTATACTGCTGCCAGGGCAGCGCGCACACCAGTGCGCCACCCGCCCCAAGTGAGGTGCGTCTTCCGCAGGGACCACGGTTCACTTACGCTCGAAGTTCCGCCGTCGGAGACTTCCCGCTGGCGCGCTGTAGCCCGCGTGCTCCGAAGTCCCCTCGATGCCCTGAGCTGTGCCATCCTTCCCGGTACCTGCCTCCTCTGCGGCTCGCCTCAGCCGCAACTCTCTTCTGTGCCAATCTGTTCTGCCTGCTGGATGGAAGTTTCCGCCCTTGAGGGACCCCTCTGCTTCCGCTGTGGAGACATCCTCGCCGCGCCCGCTTCCGCCCCGCCAGGCTCCCCACCTGAACAGATCCTCTGCCGCGCCTGCCGCCTCGCTCCTCCGCTCTTCCAGCGCGCCGTCGCCTTCGGCCCCTATACCGGCCGCATGCGCGACGCCATCCACTCCTTCAAGTACGACCTCGTCCGCCCCGCTGCCGGTCCTCTCGGCCGCCGCCTCGCCGCCGCTGTCGAGCGCCTCGCCGCGCAGGCTCCGCCCGGTCTTTTTGAGCGGATGCTCGTCGTCCCAGTCCCCCTGCATCGCGCCCGCTACGCACGGCGCGGCTTCAACCAGGCCCGCCTCCTCGCAGCCCACGCCATCACAGAGCTCCGCCGCGCCCATCCCGGCTGGCAACTTACTCTCGCCCCCGGAACCCTCCTGCGCCATCGCGCCACCCTCAGCCAGGCCGGCCTCACCCCGCGCCAGCGCCGCGTCAACCTCCGCGGTGCCTTCCGCGTCTCCAGCACCGCCGCCGCCCTGCTTGAAGGCCGCTCAGTCCTCCTCGTGGATGACATCCTAACCACCGGAGCCACCGCCCGCGCCGCAGCCAGCGCGCTACTTCAGGCTGGAGCCAGCACCGTCTGGGTGGCCACCCTCGCCCGCGCCGGCCGCCACGCCCCAGACCACCACATCCCGGCCACTGAGCGTTTCTCTGACATCAACACCCTGCGCCAAATGCCCGGCGCCTATCCCCTCACGCAGTTCCTGCCCTTTTCACCCCAAGAGCAAGGCATCTACCCGCCACCGCACCAACCATCTTCTTTTCGAGAGGACGAAGGATGTCGCTGGGAAAAGCCATGATGCATGCACGCAAACAGAAAGCCGCCGCCCGAATCGCGGTCCTCGCCGTCGAGCAACCGGCCGCGCACACCGCCCACATCCTGCAGATGCCCGTGCTCGTGCTTAACGCCTCTTACGAGCCCATCAACATCTGCGGCGCGCGACGCGCCCTCGTCCTCGTCCTCAAGGGCATCGCCCGCACTGAGGAGGAGCACGGACTCATGCTCCACGCCCAGCGCAGTCG
>DATKTQ010000028.1:0-9952 GCA_035531055.1 Occallatibacter sp.
CCATCCCTTCCGGCCGGATGTGGACGGAAGGGAAGACTAGTCGCGGAACCCGGCGCTGACGGCAATGCGCTTGCGGCCGATGGCCCGGCGGCGGCTCAGGATGGCGGCGCCACTCTTGGTCTTCATGCGCGCGCGAAAACCATGGGTCTTCACTCGGCTGCGGCGGTTGGGTTGGAATGTGCGCTTGGGCATGGAAATTAAGCTCCTGTTTCCTTGTTACAATCTCAGCCATGACGGCAAGTTTTAAGTGTAACGCAGGTTGCGACAAGAATCCAGTCCCGCGTGTCTGCAGGCACACTTCCGCTTCGCCCACGCTCGTACTCGGCTCGGGCTCGCGATGAGCATCCATCGCGTCGCCCGCTACCAATTTGCACCGCTCGCCCCACCGGCAGTCAATCCATTTTTTCCTTTTTCGGCAGCTTTCACCATCGATGGTGCAACCCAACTCACTTTGTCCAAAGTTCTGTGAAAGGGGGATTGCATCACTCTCCAAATGTGCTACCATCGGTCCCGTTCAAGAAAGTTTCCAAGCGTCCCACGGAACGAGTTTCATCCCGTGCTCCGAGGCAACAATCCGGGGCAGACCAACGGCGATCAGGCAGGTTGAAGGCAACACTTCGGCGATGCGCACCACGCGTCATCGTGCGAGGAACTGTTTGCGAAAACCCGTTGGCAGAAACTCCCCGGCAGCAAACAGGCGACGCAGGCAAGGACTCGCTCGATGGCATTCGCAATCTCTCCGGCTTCGGCTCTTAATCCCTGGCTCCAGATTCTCGCAGCCTTAGAAAAAAAGGTCATTCGCCAGTCTTACGAAACATGGCTCAAGCCCACCCGCTTCAGTCATGCCGCAGGCCGCACCATTTACGTTCGCGTCCCCTCGCCGGAGTTTCAGCACATCGGCGATAAGTACTGCGACTTGATCCAGGAGGCCATTGATCTGCAGGCGCTCGAATTCGACGATGTCGTCTTCGTCACCGCCAGTGAGGACCCCTCGATTCCGCCCCAGCGCAGGGACGGGGGCTTTGGCCCGCTGCCCGCGCATGCGCCCACCGCGCCACCGTCGGCACAGAACCATCGCTCCGCCCCCGAGCAGGGCCGCTTTGACTGGTCCACCGCCGCGCAGCTCAACTCGCGCTACACTTTTGACAATTTCGTCATCGGCAACGGCAACCAGTTTGCCCGCGCCGCTTCGCTGGCCGTGGCTGAGCGCCCCTCCCGCGCCTACAATCCGCTCTTCCTTTACGGCGGCGTCGGCATGGGCAAGACCCACCTGATGCATGCCATTGGCCATGAAGTGAAGCGCCGCCAGGCTTCGTCCAACATCTGCTACGTCTCGGCGGAAAAGTTCACCAACGAGATGATCACCTCCCTGCGCAACGACCGCATGACCAGCTTCCGCGACCGCTTCCGCTCCGTCGACGTGCTGCTCATTGACGACATCCAGTTCATCGCGCAAAAGGAGCGTACTCAGGAGGAGTTCTTCCACACCTTCAACGCGCTGCATGAAAGCATGCGCCAGATCGTCATCGCCTCAGACCGTCCGCCCAAGGAGCTGGCCGAGATCGAAGACCGTCTCCGCTCGCGCTTTGAGTGGGGCCTCATTGCAGACATTCAGCCGCCCGACCTCGAAACCAAGGTCGCCATCCTGCAGAAAAAGGCCGAGAGCGAACAGGTGGTTCTGCCCACCGACGTCGCGCTCTTCATTGCGTCCAATGTGCGCACCAACGTGCGCGAGCTCGAAGGCGCGCTCGTCCGACTCATCGCCTGGTGCCAGCTCAACCGCATGGAGATTACGCTGGTGGCCACGCAGCAGTGCCTCAAGCAGTTCATTGACATGCAGGTCCGCAAAATCACAATCGAGTCCATCCAGCGCGCCGTCGCCGAGCAGTTCGGCATGAAGGTCAGCGACCTGAAGCAGAAAAACAACTCGCGCAACGTCGTGGTGCCCCGCCAGATCGCCATGTACCTGGCCAAGCAGATGACCGAGGCAAGCCTGCCGGAGATCGGCCGCCAGTTCGGCAACAAGCACCACACCACCGTGATGCACTCCATCGCAAAAATCGACGAGCAGCGCCGCGCCGACAAGGACCTGCACCGCACCCTGAACAAGCTGCAGGATGTGCTGAACGGCTGATTCACCCAATGCTTCTGAACGCAAAGGCCACCCTCCCGGGTGGCCTTTCTGTTTCGTGCCCAATCTTCCGATTCCGTAAACTCGCTCAGCTCGGAAACTCCGTCACGCCCAGCACGTTCCCGTCGGGATCGTGAAACCACGCCACCCGCGCGCCGCTCGGCGAGTTCCAGATTCCGTACGGATCGCCGTCATTCATGCCCGGATAGCGAATGCAATTCACGCCGGCCTGCGCCAGCCGCTCCACCACCGGCTCAATCGCCTCCACCTGCCAACCCAGCACCGTGAACGGCGCCGCCTCGTGCTCCTTCACCACCGTCACGCGCAGCATCGTGCCATTTGCGTCAAAGACCAGCGCGAATGGCCGCTCATCCGACACAAGCCGCAACCCCAGCGTCTCTTCGTAGAAGTTCTTGGCCTGCTCCGGCTTCGTGGTCGGCACAAAAGCCACCAACCCGCTCGCACCCAGGATCGATTCGTTCTCCATCGGCCGCCTCCGCTGCCCATCTGGCACGGCTATTGTGCGCTCGCTCTCGTCATCAACTCCACAAACATCTTCTGGAACCGCGGCAAATCCACGTCCACCTGCGCATGCACCAGCCGCACGCCCGTCGCGGGCTTCAGCTTCTCGGTCCAGGTCAGCGTGTCGCCGTAGTTGGGCCCGTGGCTCAGGTCCACGTCCATATAGAGCTGCTCTTCCTTCGTAATCAGCGTCGGGTCCAGCCAGGCGCACGCGGCCAGCTCATCCCACATGTAATACCGGTCCTGGCTCCACGCCGCAATATAGCGCGCCACCGGCGTCTTTGCCTTCGCAATCGCGTCCAGCATCTTCTGCGTGAACGGCGCCTTGATCGACACATCCACCGTCGTCACATCCATGCGCGGCCAGTCGGCCCGCAGCACAATGTGCGCGGCCTCGGGATCAAACCAGAAATTGAATTCATGCCGCGGGCTGGTGGCAAACTCCGGGTCGTCGGTCTGCGGATTCAGACTGCCACCCATGATCACAATGCCCCTGGTCAGCGCGGCAAACTCCGGGTCAATTCGCACTGCCAGCGCAATATTCGTCAGCGGCCCGGCGGCATAAATCGTCACCTGGTGCGGATGCGCATGCACCTCGCGAATGAGAAAATGCACCGCGTCTTCCTTGATCGGCTGGATCGTCGGCATGCCCTCCGGCATGGGCGGAATCACATACGGCCCGTGCGACTGCAAATCGGCAGGCGTAATCGGCGTCACGCCTTTCGCCGTCTCCGACAGTGTGGTTGGCCCCTCGCCCCACGCGCCCAGCCACGTCACCTTACCGTCAATGGCGGCAGCAAGCTGCGTCTCCCGCTCGGTCCGAATCAGCGGAAACACCGCGCCCCTGGCCACCGGCACATCAGTGTGCCCGGTCAGTTCCAACATGCGCAGCGTGTGCAGGGTTTCTTCGTCGCGCCAGGCGTTGCCGGTCACCATCGTGATGCCCAGCACCTGTACATTCGGCGCCTGCAGCAGCGCCAGCATGGCCATCTGGTTGGAGCCGCCCGGCCCCGACCCATCCTGGTCAATCAGCACAAGCCGCTTTTGCGCAAAACACAACGGCGCCGCCAGCGCCGCCAGCAGTAGAAAATTTGCGATTCTCATTCCCGGTATTGTGGCACAGCCGCAGGCCAGCACAAACCGCCGTGCGGTTTACCTGCGTCCGAATGCCCGCGGCTTCACCGGCGGAGCCACCGGAAGGTCCGTCTTGCCCGCCGGAAACACGGCAAGAAAGCGGTCCTGCCCCTCGCCGGAGCTGGCCGTCTCCACGCCTTCCAGGCTGCGGAAGGCCAGGTGCAGCAGCCGGCGCTCGCGGCTGTTCATCGGCGGAAACGCGTACGGAATTCCCGACTTGATGACCTTCTCCGCTGCCGTCTCGGCGGCCATGCGTAGCTCCTGCGCGCGCAGAGCCTTGAAGTTCCCCGCGTCAAAGCTGATGAGGTCCTGCTCGCGCTGGTCCAGGCGGAGCATCTGCGCCGCCAGGGTCTCCAGGGCGCGCAGCAGTTCCCCGTTGTGCTGCGTAAGCAGCGGCACATCCGGTCCGCCCAGCTCCACATACAGCACGCGAGATTCCAGCCCTTCCGGGTCGCGCGCGCCGTCGCCGGCGGTAATACGGTATTTGAGGCGCATGCCCCCCAGTCGGTTCAGGGAGGCGAGGAATCCAGCTATCTTTTGGGCAGCTTCTTGCAGGTCGGCGATCGGCATGACTCATAAGTATCGCAGAAACTCCCGGTCCGGGCGAACTCGATTTTCCGGCGCATCAAATCCGGTGCCTGTCCTAACTCACCTTTCTCTTCCGCCTCCAACCGCTCGTCCGCAAGCTATACCCACCCTACTCAGGGCCTGTCCGGCTCAGCAGACGCCCGCTCGAATCGAAGGAGCAAGCCCTACTTCTCGCGCAGATCCTGCATCCTACATTCCGGCTCCCCAAGTTCGGTCGCCTTCACCGTGGCCGTCCCGCCCATCTCCGCCAAAGGGCCGCCCGGGATTTTCGAGCATTCTCAGGTCAATTTAAGGTTTGAAACGTATGCTGGATGAGATGAAGTGGCCTCGAACCCGACCGGCAAGACCACCACGCTTGCTTTGCACCCGCTCCAGCGCGGCCTTCCGTATGGTTCTGGCGGCGGCAGTCTGCTGCGCCTGCGCTTCCCCATGCTTTGCCCAGGCGGCCAATCCTTCTGTGCCGCCCGCAGCCTCCGCATCAGCAGCGCCCCAGGCCATCACGCTTCAGGAGGCTATCCACCGCGCGGAGGCCAACGAGCCCACCTTTGCCGCAGCCAAGGCGAACAGCGCCTCCGCCGCACTCGACCCCTCCATTGCCCGAGCGGGCATGCTGCCCAGCGCACGCTTTTACAGCCAGGGCCTCTACACCCAACCCAATGGAATTTACGCCGAGGGCGGGGAAGGTGTTTCGTCGCCGAATCCCAGATTCGTCGCCAACGACTCGAGACCCCGGGAGTACATTGCCCAGGGCATGGTGGACGAAACGCTCAGCCTGGCAGGGCCGGCGGCCGTGCGCCGGGCAGACGCCGCGGCGGCCATGGCGCGGGCGCAACTGGAGATCGCACGCCGGGGGATGGTCGTCACAGTGACGACCATGTTTTACGGTTCGCTGGCTGCGGAACATAAAGTGGCGATCGCACAGCGCGCCAGCCAGTATGCGGCGAACTTTACCGCAGTGACCATGGATCGCGAGAAGGTGGGCGAAGCGGCCCACGCCGACGTAATCAAGGCCCGACTGACCCAGCAGCAGCAATGGCGTTTGCTGCAGGATGCGGTGCTGGCCGCACAAACCGCGCGGCTCGACCTGGGCGTGCTGCTATTTGCTGATCCGCGGACGCCCTACACGCTGAAGACACCGCAGGCAGTGCCCCCGCTGGCACCGTTCGCGGACGTGGAAACGGCCGCGGCCAGGAACAATCCCCAGTTGAAGAGCGCCCTCGCAAATCTGAAAGTGAGCAACGCCGATGTGCTCGGCGCGCGCGCGGCGCTTTTTCCCACGCTGGGGCTCAACGTAACCTACGGCATTGACGCCAATGAATTCGCCGTGAATGGTCCCATGACCTCCAGCGGTTCGAGGGCGCGTAACCTGGGCTACTCGACCAGTCTCACCGTGAATCTCCCTGTGTGGGACTGGCTTTCGACCGAGCACAAGGTGAAGCAGAGCGAAATTCGCCGGGATGCGGCGCGTGTGACTTTGACCGCGACACAGCGGCAGTTGATTGCCAATCTGCAGGCTTACTACGCCGCGGCGCAAACGGCGCAAAGAGAACTGGAGTCGCTGGACACGAGCGTAGCGGACGCGGCGGAGAGCCTGCGCCTGAGTGAGCTGCGCTACAAGGATGGCGAGGCGCTGGTAATCGAAGTGGTCGATGCGCAGAACGTCTACGTATCCGCGGAAAATGCGCGCGAAGATGGCCGCGTGCGCTATGCGTCCGCCCTGGCTGATCTGCAAACTCTCACCGGAGCCCAGTGAGCCCATCATGACCCAAACAACAGGAACCACCGAACCCCGTGTGCATCCATCCTTACGACTTCGCTTCCCGTCCTTCCGCCTGTGCTGGATGCTTGTCGCCGCCGTGCCGCTGCTGCTCTTGCCTGGCTGCCAGAAAGAAGCCGCTCCCGTGCCGCAAGTCACCGTGCAGGCCCAACACCTTCAGCAGGGTCCCATCTCCCGGCACATTGTGGCGGATGCCATCCTTGCTCCGCGCGCTCAGGCCGCCATTGAGGCGCGCATCACCGCGCCGGTCAAGCGCTTTTACGTCCAGCGCGGCGCGCGTGTCAAAGCTGGCGAGTTGCTCGCCACGCTCGAAAACAGTGACCTCGCCGCGCTCGCGCAAGACAACCAGGGAACCTATGTGGCCGCGCAAGCGGCCTACAACACAACCACGCAGGCACAGGTTCCGGAGGACATGCAAAAAGCCGAGCTCGACCTGGCCCAGGCCCGTGCCACGCTCAACCTGAACCGCAGCATCGTCGAGGGTCGCAAGCAACTCTTCGCGCAGGGCGCCATTCCCAAGCGCGACCTGGACACCGCCCGCGCAGCGCTGGTGCAGACCCAGGCGGCTTATGACACGGCCGCCAAGCACCTTCAGTCTCTTCGCAACGTAAGCCACAAGGCCGCACTGCAGGCCGCAAAGGGCCAGCTTACCTCTGCGGAAGGCAAGTTCAAGAACGCCGAAGCCCAGCTCAGCTTCTCGCAGATTCGCAGCCCCATCAGCGGCTACGTTACAGACCGCCCGCTCTTCGACGGAGAAACCGCCACCGCAGGCACTCCACTGATCACCATCATGGACACCTCAGTGCTCATTGCCAAAACGCACGTCGCACAAAGCCTCGCGCAGCAGATGAAGCTCGGCGATGATGCCACGGTGTCTGTGCCTGGCCTCGACCACCCAGTGCCCGCCAAAGTCACGCTCATCAGCCCCGCGCTGGACCCCGGCAGCACCACCGTCGAGGTCTGGCTGCGCATAGACAACCGCACCGGCGCGCTCAAGGTGGGCACGCCCGTCAAGGTCTCCATCACCGCCGGCACCGTCGCAAACGCCTCAAAGATTCCCACCTCCGCTATTCTCACCGCGCAGGACGGCTCCAAATCCGTCATGGTCATCGGTGCAGACAGCCTCGCCCATCGCAAGCCCGTCACGCTCGGCATTGAAGACAACAACGAAGTCCAGATCCTTGGCGGCCTTTCCCCCGGAGACATGGTCATCACCAGCGGAGCATATGGAATGGACGAGGGCACGCGGGTCAAGGTGGGCGCCGCAGCCGCGGAGGACAACTGATGGCGAATCCCCCCTCCGCCGCGCCCGGAGAGAAGCCCTTCTGGCTGGCTCGCACCACGCGCACCATCTTTTTCTTCGCCGTCGTGCTCACCCTGGCGGGCATCTACCTCGCCCTGCAGGTACCCATCGCCGTCTTTCCGCAGACCGACTTTCCCCGCGTAGTCATCGGCGTGGACAACGGAGTCATGCCAGTCGAGCAGATGCAGGTCACCATCACCAAGCCCATTGAGGACGCCGTCAACTCCGTCCCCGGCCTGGAAACCGTCCGCTCCACCACCAGCCGCGGATCGGCGGAAGTCAGCCTCTTCTTCAACTGGCACGAGGACATGTACCGCGAGTTGCAGCTGGTGGACGCCGCGCTCAGCAAAGTGGAGCAGACGCTGCCGCCCACCGTGCGCATCACCACCAACCGCCTCACCTTCGCCACCTTCCCCATCCTCGGGTACAGCCTCACGTCCAGCACCGTTTCGCAAACGCGCCTGTGGGAGATCGCCACCTACGACCTCAAGCCGCCGCTCAATCGCGTCTCCGGCGTCAGCACCGTCGTGGTGCAGGGCGGGCAGGTGCCGGAGTTCCACGTCACTCCCAACCTTGCCGAGCTCGCCGCCACCGGCGTCACCGTTACAGATCTGGTCAACGCCATTCAGGCCTCCAACATTGTGGATTCGCCCGGCCTGTATGAAGCCAATCACGAGCTCATCCTCGGCCTGGTCGGCGCGCAGGTCCATAACGCAGCGGAGCTGAGCCAGCTGGTGGTGAAAACCACGCCCGGCGGCGCGCCCGTGCGCGTGGCAGACGTGGCCACCGTCGAGCGGGCCACCATGCCCGTCTACACCACCGTCACCGCCAACGGCAAAAGCGCTGTCCTGATCAACATCGCGCGCCAGCCCACCAGCAACACCGTGGCCGTGGCCGACGGCGTCGCCGCCAAAGTTGCCCAGCTTCGCTCCAAGCTGCCGCCCGGCGTTACCCTCAAGCCCTTTTACGACCAGTCCCAGCTGGTGCGCGACGCCATCGCCAGCGTGCGCGACGCCATTCTCCTCGGCCTCATCCTCGCCTGCATCATCCTCTTTCTCTTCCTGCGCGATTGGAGCTCCTCGCTCATTGCCGGCCTGGTCATTCCCGTCACCGTCTCGGTCACCATCCTCGTGCTTTGGGGCATCGGGCAAAGCTTCAACCTGATGACCCTCGGCGGCCTTGCGGCGGCCATCGGCCTGGTGATTGATGATGCCATCGTCGTCGTCGAAAACATCGTGCTCCACCGCGACTCCGGCGAAGACCGCGTCACCGCGGTCCGCAACGCGCTGGCCGAAATCACCACGCCGCTCGTCGGCTCCACCATCACCCCGGTCGTCGTCTTCCTTCCCCTTGTCGCCGTCACCGGCGTCACCGGCAGCTTTTTCCGCGCCCTTGCCATCACCATGACGGCCGCGCTGCTTACCTCGCTGGCCCTCGCCCTCACCTGGACACCCGGCCTCAGCCTCACCTTCTTGCGCAAACACGGAGGCGGCACCTCGCATCAGGATCACAGCGCGGGACGCTTCCTCAGCCGAGTGCTCCATCTGCATCGCCGCGCGCTCGACTGGTCCCTGGCCAAGCCGCTCTGGCTCGGCGTCGCCTGCCTGCTGCTCGTCGTCGCCACCTGGGCCGGTTACAAATCCCTCGGTTCAAACCTGCTGCCGGAGATGGACGAGGGCGGCTTCGTGCTCGACTACATCATGCCCGCCGGCAGCTCCCTCGCTGAGACCAACCGCGTCCTTGACCACGTCTACCGCATCCTTCATGCGGTACCCGAAGTCGAGAGCACCTCGCGCCGCACCGGCCTGCAGATGGGCCTCGCCGCCGTCACGGAGGCCAACACCGGCGATTTCACCATCAAGCTCAAGAGCCACCGGCACCGCTCCGTGTGGCAGATCATGAGCGACGTGCGCCGCCGCGTCAAAACCACCGAACCCGAGCTCGATATCGAGGTCACCCAGCTTCTGCAGGACAACATCAACGACCTCTCCAACGCGCCAGAACCCATCCAGATCAAGCTCTTCTCTCCGGACCCTGCGCTGCTGAACCAGCTCGGCCCCGAGGTCGGCGACGCCATCAGCAACGTCCCCGGCGTTGTCGACGTCCAAAACGGCATCGACAACACCATCAGCGGACCCGCCACCACCTTCCAGGTTGACCCCGTTGTTGCCGCCCGCATGGGCTTCACGCCCACGGAGGTTGCCGAGGACGCGACTTCCATCCTCGACGGCTTGCCCGCCAACAATCCGCTCATCGCCAACGGCCGCCCTTACACCATCCGCGTCCGCCTCAGCGCCGACCATCGCACCTCGCTCGATGCCATCCAGAACACGGTCTTCTCAAGCGCCTCAGGCCACACCGCCACGCTCGGTTCGCTCGCCACCATCCGCCAGCTCCCCCCGCAGAACGAAATCCTCAGCGAAAATCTCCAGCGCCTGGTCGTCGTCACCGGCGGCCTGGAGGGCTCGGACCTCGGCGGCACCATGACCAGAGTCCG
>DATKTQ010000029.1:0-15981 GCA_035531055.1 Occallatibacter sp.
GTGCCGCATCCGGTGAACGGCCTGCTCTACCTCAAGTTGCGGGATGATCCTGCGACCGTGCAAACGCTGTCGATGCCCATCACCATTGGGACCATTGTGTCGGCAAAGACCCCCGCAGTTCCGGTCGTGGCGTCGCCTGCGGCGTCTGTGGAGCCCCCGGCTGCAGAGCCGGCTGACAATGCTCCGGTGGCAAATACTCCGGCTGCCAATGCACCGGCGGCCAATGCACCGGCTGCCAATGCTTCGGCTGCGACTGCTTCGGTGGCCAATACTCCGGCTGCACAGCCCGATGAAGCGACGAAAAAGCCGGTCGAGGCAACCGGTAAACCAGCCGCGGCGAAGAAGGGTACGCAGCCCTGACACTCAGTGGGCATTCCGCTGGCGCACGCTGAAATTTCCGATGCGCCATCGCCGCAAGGTGTTCGAGTGGATCGGCCGTATGCATCGGCATGCGTTCAGTCACAGACGATTCATCCGCGGGGGCAGGATGCCAGTTTATGCTGGTTGCATGGTTCGGCCACGCTTTCCCCGCTCCCTGTTTGCCCTGCTTGCCTGCCTTGCCCTGCCGCTGCTGCCCGCCGCCGCGCAGGCCCACGCCGCACAGAACCCTGCCTCACAGACTCCCGCCGCACAAACCAAGGACGCGTCCACCCCATGGACCTTTGCCGTCTCCGGCGACAGCCGCAACTGCGGCGACTTTGTGGAGCCCGCCATTGCCGTCAGGGTGAAGGCTGAACATGACGCCTTCTACTGGCTGCTGGGCGATTTTCGCTGGATGTCCGAGCCGGACCAGGACATGGTGGCCATGCAGCCCCCGGGCAGCTCGCTGACGCACAGCGAATATCAGCAGCGCGCCTGGGATGATTTCCTCACTCACCAGATGACGTCTTTCGGTTCGTTTCCCGTCTTCCTGGGCCGCGGCAATCACGAGACCGTGAAGCCCATGACGCGCGAAGGCTACATTGCCAAGTTCGCCCCATTCCTCAACCGGCCGGAGATTGTCGCGCAACGCAAGGCGGACGGCGCCAATGCGGCTCCGCTGGGTCCGTGGTACCACTGGACCGAACATGGCGTGGACTTTATCACCCTGGATAACTCCAGCCGCGACGAGTTCACCGATGCGCAGCTCAAATGGCTGCGCGGCGTGCTCGACAGGGACCTGAAGCCGGGCTCCGGAGTGCGCGCCATTGTGGCCGGCATGCATGAGGCGCTGCCCCACTCCACCGGAGCCGAGCACGCCATGAATGACTGGGCCCGGGGCGAGCGCACCGGCGAGCTGGTTTATACCTGGTTCTATGACGCGCAGGCCGCCGGCAAGCACGTCTACCTTATCGCCAGCCACTCCCACTACTATTCGCCCGACATTTATGACACCCAATACTGGCGGGAGCGTTCCAAGACCGTGGTGCCCGGCTGGATCATCGGCTCCGCCGGCGCCCACCGTTACAACCTGCCCCCCACCGCGCGTCCCGGCGCAAAAACCCACATCTACGGCTATCTGCAGGGCGCCGTGCAGCCGGACGGAAGCATCCAGTTCTCCCTCAAGGAGATCTCCGAGCAGGAGATGGTGAACCACCGCTGGCCCAACGCGCCGCTGGCCGCCATCCACGAGTGCTATGTGCACAACGCGGAAGAAGGCGCAGCCACGCGGCTCCGGGCCATCGGCGCGATGCTGCGCTAGCTGGCGGGCAGCCCCTCAAAGTGTGCTTCGATCTCTTCCAGCGTCTTGCCCTTGGTCTCCGGCAGCAGGAACGCAGCGGTCAGGAAGTAAATCACCGTGAAGCCGGCAAATAGGAAGAAGATGGACGAATAGCCATACTTGCTGACAAAGGGCAGAAAGATGCCGGCCAGCGTGGTGGAGACCAACTGGTTGATCACCAGCGCAATGCTCATGCCGTTGGAGCGGATGCGTGTCGGCATCAGTTCGCTCAGCGCCAGCCACACGCAAACCCCCGGCCCCAATGCGTAAAACGCCATGAAGGTATACAAGCCCAGAGCGATGAGCCAGCCGTGCGTCTCGTTGGGAACGGGGCCCATGATCGCTTTCTGGATGTGCAGGGGCGCGGTGCGTGCTGCCTCCAGATTGGCAAAAGGATTCTTGAAGAAGGCTTCCACCTTGTTGGTGGGCACGCACGTGTCTCGCGTGATGGCGAGAGGCGCGGCGCCGGCATCGTCCGAGCGCACAAAGCTGGTGGAAGCGGTGAAGTCGCCGTAGGAGTAGATGACCGCAAACGAGGCGCGGCCGGCATGGATGGCGCCGCCCGCGTGGCCTGAGGCGGCGAGCAGGCGCGCGGCTTCCGCAGGAGTGAAGCGCAGATTCAGCGATTGGTCGGGGCTCACGCCTGCCTGGATGAGCGAGCGGCAATCGATGCTGGCCCGCTCGCTGCCCAGGAACATGGCGCCCACCGTGATCATGGAAACGATGATGCCGCTGGTGCCCAGCACCAGCAGAAATTTGCGGCCTTTGCGGTCCACCAGCATCATCCCCACAATGGTCAGCGTGAAGTTGACCACGGTGAAGATCACGTAGCCCCAGTGGGCCTGCAGGTCAGAGAGGCCACTCTGCAGCAGGATGCCGGTGTTGAAGCCGATGATGGAGTTGATGCCCGTCGCGGTATTGCAGAACAGGATGATGCAGGCCAGCAGAAAGGGGACCACGTACTTGCGGCGCAGCAGGGAGTCGTGGACCTTCTCGCCGGAAGAGCGCTTCGCGGCCACGTCATGCGCGGTCTCTTCCATCTCGCGCAGTTCCAGGGCGGCTTGCTCCGGGCTGCGCGAGCGCAGCAGTGCGGCTTCCGCCTTGTCTCTGCGGCCGCGGCGGAAGAGCCATCGGGGCGACTCGCTGACCAGCAGACTGCCCAGCACAAAGAGGATGCCGGGCGGCAGCGAGACCCAGAAGATGCGGCGCCAGGCTTCATCCTTGAAGGCAAAGAGCGTGGCTGCGTCCGAGGCCTGGGCCACGGCCTCCACGCGATAGCTGTAGTAAATGCCCACCAGCGCCGCGGCCACAATGCCCAGCGTCAGCAGCCACTGGAAGATGCCCGTGCCCTTGCCGCGTGTCGAGGCGGAGAGGCACTCGGCCAGATACAGCGGCACCACCACGCCGATAAATCCACCGCTCATGCCCTGCAGCAGCCTGCCGAAAAACAGCGGCGCGTAACCCTGCGAGAGAGCAATAACGGGAATGCTCAAAACAAAGGCCACGCCACTCAGGATCATCAGCGGCTTGCGGCCCATCCAGTCCGCCAGAATGCCGGCAAAGAGCGTGGAGAAGACGCTGCCCAGCAGCACCGCCGCCACAATGACGGAAAGCTCCGAAGCGTTCAGGTGCGAGGTGGCTTCCAGATAAGGCAGCGCGCCGCCGATGATGCCCACGTCAATGCCATAGAGCAGGCCGCCCAGGCCCGCCACCAGCAGCAGAAACAGGTTGTACCCGCGCTTGTCATCTGGGTTCAGCATGCCCGGCATGGTGGTGGTTCCGCTGGCGAACGTGGTCATGTGGTCGAGCCCCTTGACGTGCTGTTGCTGTGCCTGCTGCCGTGTCTGTGCCGCGGGGGGATGCAGAACTCAGGCGGCGAAGCACAACCAGTCTACATGGAGAAATCGTACGCGCGATTCCTTCCTTGGCTTCGGGCTTGAATCGTCTAGGATGCGGTTGCCACATCGTCGTCAGGCAGCTTGGTATATCTCCGCCGCGCCAGCCACAGCAGAATGCCGAGCAGAGCCCAGACGGTGCCCACAATTTTCGCAATGGGGCGGAGATTGAGCCAGATAATCAGGCAGGTGACAAAGCCGAAAAAGCCCACCAGAATGGGCAGCCACGGCCGCCGGCGGCCCTGCTGCCAGGCCTGCATCAGCGAGGCGACGTTCACTCCCATAAAAGCCAGCAAAGCACCAAAGTTCAGCAGTTCTGCGCCCAGCTGATAGCTGAACAGCAGCGCGCCAATCAGGCACACGCCGCCGATCAGCAGCACGTTGTTCCGGGGAATCCGATTCTTGGGATGAACCGCTGCGAAAAAGCGGCGGGGCAGCGCGCCGTCCTGGCCCATGGCCAGCATCAGACGGGCGGCTCCCAGCTGCGAAGCCATGCCTGAGCCGATGGTGGCCAGCAGCAGCGCGCCGTTGACGATTGCGAACAGGGCCGGACCACCGATGCGCCCGGAGATGAAGACGTAGGCCGTGTCAATGTCAGGAAACGGCATGGCCTGCGGCCAGGCCAGCTGCGCCAGATACACCTCAATGCTGGCCAAAACGCCGGTGATCAGGCAGGTGGCCACAATGGCGCGCGGCACGCTGCGCGTGGGGTCCTTGGCCTCATCGGTGAGCGTGGAGATGCCGTCAAAGCCAATGTAGGTGAGCACGGCGATGGAGGTTCCCCGCATCAGGCCGGAGGACGAGAAGGTGCTGCGGTCAAAGAACGGATGGGTGAGGAAGCCGGCCGGATACGACGGCATGTGGAGCAGGTAGCGGACCGCTGCGACGAAGAAAAGCAGGATGACAACGCCCAGCGCGGCGGCCATGGCGGCGTTGATTCTGGCCGAGGTTTCCACGCCGTTCAGGTTCAGCGCGGTAAACAGCAGCGCAAAGAGGCAGACGTAGACAACGTAGGGAATCTCCGGCGCAAAGTTGATGGCGGCGCGGCTGCACCAGATGGTGCAGATCAGAGGATTGACCACGTAATCCAGCACTAGGCACCAGCCGGTCAGATAGCCCAGGCTGGGGTGAATCTGCTTGCCTACATAAAGGAACGCTGAGCCGCCGTGCGGAAAAATGCGCGCCATGCGGCCGTAACTGATGGAGGTGAACAGCATCGCGATCATGGCCAGCAGGATGGCCGTGACCACATGGCCGTGCGCCTCCTTGGATATCACGCCGTAAGCGGGCATGGGCGCAGTGGGCTGGATGAGGATGATGCCGTAGAGAATCAGATCCCGAAGGCGAAGGGAGCGGCGGAGCGACGGCTGGGCCGCCACGGAGTTTTCGGATTCGGACGCCATCGGTCTCCTTGAAAAACACCATACAGGAAAGCTGCCATCACGCGCTCAAGCGGTACCGTCCGTGTACACTGAGGCCCGTCCGTGGTCTCTGCCGAATCTGCGGACATGGAGAAGAATCATGGGTGGTTGCGTATGAGTCGCAGATGGATTGCTTGCCTTGTCGCCCTGTTCGGGTTAGTCCCGGCCTTGCGTGCGGAGACTTCTACGCCGCTGCACGAAGGCTGGCGTTTGCAGTCGGCGTGCAAGCTTTCGGCGGAAGGAGCCGCCATCTCCGTCGCGGGCTTCCCCGTGGATACCTGGATTAAGACCAGCGTGCCCAGCACCGTGCTTGCCGCGCAATTTGCCGCGGGCGTGGTTCCGGATCCCTATTTCGGCGACAATCTCCGCCAGATTCCGGGTACCAGCTATCCTGTCGGCCGCAACTTCTCCAACCTGCCCATGCCCGCCGACAGCCCGTACCACTGCGGCTGGTGGTATCGCACGGAGTTTGCCCTGCCCGCGGCCGCGCAGCCCGGCCAGCGGCTATGGCTGCATTTTGGAGGCATCAACTACCGCGCGGAAATCTGGGTCAACGGGCACAAAGTTGCCGACTCCAACACTGTGGCCGGTGCTTACCGCACCTACGACTTTGACGTGACAGAGATCGTGCGTCTCGGCCGGCCCAACGTGCTGGCGGTGGAAACCTTCGCGCCCACGGAAAAGGATCTCGGCATCAACTGGGTGGACTGGAATCCCTGCCCGCCAGACAAGGACATGGGCCTGTGGGGCGCCGTGAGCCTGGTCACCACCGGAGCAGTCACCCTCCGGTCGCCCATGGCAGTCACGCATTTTCCCGGCGGCGACCTCCACACCGCAGCGCTGACCATCTATGCCGAGCTGCACAACGCCTCGGATCATGTGGTGAAGGGCGTGGTCTCTGGCAACGTAGCCGGAGTGCCTTTTGAGCAGGCGGTCGAGCTGGCCGCGCATGAGGACCGCGCCGTCACCTTCTCTCCGGAGCAGTATCCCCAGTTGCGCCTCCGCAACCCCAAACTCTGGTGGCCATATCAGATGGGCGATCCGCACCTGGAGTCGCTGACCATGCGCTTTACCCTCGGCGGTCAGGTCACTGACGAGCAGACCGTCGAGTTCGGCATCCGCGAAATCACCTCCCAGTTCACCGCCGCGGGCGACCGGCTCTTCCTGGTCAACGGGAAGCCCATCCTCATTCGCGGCGCCGGGTGGTCGCAGGACATGCTGCTCCGCACCAACCCTGCGCGGCTGCGCAACCAATTGAGCATGGTGCGGGACATGGGCCTGAACACCATCCGGCTGGAAGGCAAGCTGGAAACCGAAGACTTCTTCCACCTCGCAGACCAGAAAGGCATCCTCGTGATGCTGGGCTGGTGCTGCTGCGACCACTGGGAGCACTGGAAGGACTGGACTCCTCAGGACCTGAAGATTGCCACCGCGTCTCTTCGCTCGCAGATGTTCCGCCTGCGCCAGCACGCCAGCCTGCTGGTCTGGCTCAACGGCAGTGACAATCCTCCTCCCGCGGATGTGGAGCGGGCCTACCTTGCCGTGGAGTCGGAAACGCACTGGCCCAATCCAATTCTTTCTTCTGCCTCCGGCACGCCCACCACGGTGACGGGCGAAAGCGGCGTAAAAATGTCCGGACCTTATGACTACGTGGAGCCCAGCTACTGGTACTTCGGCGCGCACTATGGCGGCGCGGCAGGATTCAATACGGAGACCAGTCCGGGCCCGGCCATTCCCTCGCAGGCAAGCCGCGAAAAATTCCTGCCGGATCCCAACGCCTGGCCACCCAGCGCCACCTGGAGCCTGCACAACGGCGGCGGAGGTTTCCAGAACCTGAAAGTGATGGATGCCGCGATGAGCGCCATCTACGGCGCGCCAAACTCCGCAGCCGACTACGAGCGCGAGGCGCAAACCATGGAGTATGACTCCGAGCGGGCCATGTTCGAGTCCTACGGAAAGAACAAGTACGTCTCCACCGGGGTCATCCAGTGGATGCTGAACAATGCGTGGCCATCGATGATCTGGCATCTCTACGACTACTACCTCGACGCCGATGCAGGTTACTTTGCGGCCAAAAAAGCATGCGAGCCGGTGCACATCCAGTACTCCTACGATGACCGCTCGATTGTGGTGGTCAACAGCACGTACGTCCCGCAGCAGGGGCTGCGCGCCAGCGTTACCGTGCATGATCTGGCCTGGAAGGAACTCTATCGTGACCAGGCCACAGTGAGCGCCACGCCAGACAGCTCGCAGCGCGTCTTCACCATCCCGCAGACGCTCTACGTCGGCGGCACCCGCCTGTTCTTCATCGACCTGAAGCTGGAGGACGCAAAAGGCCGCGAGGTAAGCCGTAATTTCTATTGGGTTCCAGACACGCTGACCACCTTTGACTGGGAAGCCACCGACTACACCCACACACCGCCCCTGCGCTTTGAGGACATGACCGCGCTCGATCATCTGCCGCCGGCCGCGGTGCAGGCCAGTGCAGTGGAGCAGCAGACGCCGCGCGGCCGCCAGATTTCCCTACACCTCAACAACGCCTCCGGAGCGCTGGCGTTCCAGATGGTGGCCGCCGTGCGAACGCCCGCAGGCGGCCTGGTTTCGCCCGTCTTCTGGTCAGACAACTGGATCGAGCTAACGCCCGGCTCCTCCACCACGCTCACGGCCCTGCTGCCGCCGGATGCGCCGCAGGATGCCGTCGTGAAGCTGTCAGGATGGAATGTGGCTCCGGTTACGCTGACGCCCACGCCGCAACCCTAGCGCCTCCGGTCGGCTTCGTCGCCTCTGCTGAGCAGTACGGCACATATTTTCTTGGCGAATCCTGTAACAATATGGCGCCATGCTGACTTTAATCAGGTGCATGAACCAAACAGGCTTACCTTTCTTCTCCGGCAGTCGCCGAAGCCTGGCGCTCGGCACGGCGCTGCTGCTTGCGCTAGCTGCCGCCGGCGCCACCGCGCAGCAGCCGCTCACGCTTCGCCAGGCCATTGACCAGGCGCTCGGCCAGAGCCCGGAGGCCCAAATCGCACACGCGGAGGGCCAGCAGGCCAGGGCCGATGCATCGTTGGCGCGCACGCGCCTTCTGCCCCAGCTCAACTTTACTGAGGAGATGTCGCGCGGCAACGATCCCGTCTATGCCTTCGGCACCCGCCTGCGGCAGCGCGCTTTCACCCAGTCGGACTTTGCCCTGAGCGCGCTCAATCGGCCCTCGCCCATCGGCAACTTCGCCTCGCGCTTCTCCGGCAACTGGCTGGCCTTTGACTCCTTCAAGACGCAGAAGAGCATTCGCAGCGCCGACCTCATGCGTAAAAGCACCGACTCAGCCGCCAAAGCCGTCAACCAGAAAATTGTGCTCGACGTGGTGGAAGCTTATCAATCCGTGCTCTACGCGCAGCGTCAGGTGGCCGTGGCCGAGCACGAGCAGCAAACCGCGCAGGCGCTGCTGGCGCAGGTCGATGACCGCGTCAAAGCCGGCCTCGCCGTGGAGTCGGACCGGATGTCCGCACAGGTGAACCTGGCCGCGCGCACGCAGGAGTGGATTGCCGCGCAGGGCACACGCAGCATGGCCTGGGCCCGCCTGAGACTCGCCATGGGTGCGCCCACGCTGGCCGAAGCACAGTTGCAGCCCATTGAGCCGCACCAGTTTCCCGAGCAGCCGCTGGCCGACGAGCTGGCCACAGCCGCCGCGACGCGCGCGGATCTGCAGTCGCTCGGACAAGCGCAATCCGCGCAGGCGCAGGCCGTCAGCGCGGCGCGTTCAGCCTATGGCCCGCGCGTGAGCGCCTACGGAAACTGGGAAGAGGATCGCCCCTCGATTACTGGCTCGGGCGGCAACAACTGGGTGGCCGGTGCGCAAATCAGCATCGACATTTTTCCCGCGGGCAAGCGGGCCCAGGTGGCGCACGAACAGGCCGCCAAGATGCGCTTGGATGCCCAGCTGGAAGCAACCCGGCAGCAGATTCAACTGCAGGTGAGTGAGGCGCACATTCAACGGCAAACTGCGAAGCTCTCGCTGGAGACCGCGCGCGCCGCCATGCAGCAGTCCGCGGAAAGCCTCCGCATTCTGCGCAATCGCTACAATGCCGGCCTTGCGACAATGACCGACCTGCTGCGCGCCGAAGATGCCGAGCGGCAGAGTCAGGCCAACTACTGGCGGTCCGTCTATGGCAACGCGACGGCGTACGCACAACTCTTGTTTGCCACAGGAACTCTCACACCGGATGCGGCGGAGGTTTTGCAATGAGAAAGATTAGGCTGGGTATTGTATTGTCTGCCGCGTTGGCGTTGACTTGGACGGCCGGATGCCACTCCGCGGAGAAGCAGAAAACCGGGCCCGTGGAAACGGTGGATGCCCGTCTGGTGCAGAGTGTGGCGCAGCAGGCTCCCACGGAAATACGAGCCACCGGCACGCTGCATGCGCGGCAGAGCGCAATGCTCTCTGCACAGGTGGTGGGGCGCGTGCTGCAGGTTCTGGTGCGCGAGGGCGATGCCGTACGTGCCGGACAGACGCTGGCCGTGCTGGACGATGCCACCGAGCGCGCAGGCATGGACCAGGCCAGCGCCGCGGCAAAGGCTGCGGAGAGCCAACAGGCAGCAGCGCAAGCCGATGCCACGCTGGCCGCCAGTACGCTGGCGCGTTACAAACAGCTGCAGGCCGAAAAGAGCGTGAGCCCGCAGGAGATGGACGAGATGTCGCAGCGTGCGACATCCGCCACTCAGCGGCTGCAGGCCCTGCGGGAACAGGTAAAGGCCGCCCGCGCGCAGGAGGCAAGCGCGCAAGCCATGCTGGGCTACACGCATCTTCGCGCACCGTTTGCAGGCGTGATTACCGCCCGACTCGCAGACCCGGGAGCGCTGGCCTCGCCGGGAGTTCCGCTGTTGCAGATTGATCAGGCCGGGCCGCTGCAGCTCGAGGTCACGGTGGATGAGTCCGCGATTGGCCTGGTGCACCGTGGCATGAAGGTTCCGGTAACTCTGGATGGCGCGGGAGCTGCAAACCTCACCGGCGTGGTGGCAGAGATTCTGCCCGCGGCGGATCCGACGAGCCACACCTTTTTGGTAAAGATTGATTTAGGCTCGTCGAGCACATTGCGCGCCGGCATGTATGGCTCGGCAGCCATCGCCGCAGGCGCGCATTCTGCCATTCTGGTGCCGCGCTCCGCCGTCGTGCAGCGCGGTTCGCTCAGTTGCGCTTACGTGCGAAACACTAATGGAATTGCGGATCTGCGCTATGTCACGCTGGGTTCGGTGCACGGAGCGCAGGTGGAGGTGCTGTCTGGAATTGCGGCAGGGGAGACGCTGGTGGACGAGCCCGGGGACCGCGATCTTGCCGGCAAGCGCATCGCATCGCAGTCCGGTACCGTGCAGTCCGGTGAGGCTCAGCAATGACCAAGAACCTCGGACTCGCCGGGCGCCTGGCGCATGCCTTTCTCAACTCCAAGCTGACGCCGCTGTTCATCGTCACCTCGCTGGCCATCGGTGCATTCGCCATTGCGGTCATTCCGCGCGAGGAGGACCCGCAAATCCTGGTCCCCATGCTCGACATCACGACTGCCATGCCCGGCGCTTCTCCGGCAGAAGTGGAAGAGCGATTGACGCTGCCCATTGAGACTCTGGTGCACCAGATATCCGGCGTCGACTATGTCTACTCCACATCGAGCCCCGGCCAGAGCCTCGTCATTGTTCGCTTCCTGGTGGGCACGCCGCAGGAAGACGCGCTCATCAAGACCTACAGCAAGCTCTATTCCAACTTTGACCGCATGCCTCCCGGCGTTTCCCAGCCCATCATCAAGGCGCGATCCATTGATGACGTGCCCATTCTTTCGCTCACGATATGGGGAGCCAACTACAGCGGTTATCAGCTGCGGGCCATCGCCGATGAAGTGCAGCACACCATCACGCAGATTCCTGACGTCTCTGAAACCGCCATCATTGGCGGCCTGCCGCGCACCATGCGCGTGCTGCTCAGCACAGAAAAGCTGAATGCGTACCACCTTTCTCCGCTGGCGATTGTGGGGCACCTGCAAGCCGCAAACGCCAGACTGCAGGCCGGAAGCTTTGCGGAAAACAACCAGGAAATCCGAGTGGACGCGGGAAACGTGTTCACCAGTGAGAAGGACCTGGAGTCCGTCGTAGTGGCTGTCAATCAGGGCCGCCCCGTGTATCTGCGCGACGTAGCGGACCGGATCGTGGACGGGCCCGCCGACCCGAATGACTACGTGCTGTTTGGCACAACGGATGCCAGCGCGGGGCCGAACCACGTGCCGCGGCAGTATCCCGCCGTGACCATTACCGTGGCCAAGCGGAAAGGCACAAATGCCACCGTGATTGCCAATGCCGTGCTGAAGCGCGTGCATCAAATGCAGGGCGTGCAGGTGCCCGGCGACGTCACCATCACCACCACCCGCAACTACGGGGAGACGGCCAAAGCCAAGTCCGACGAGCTGCTCGAACATCTGCTGCTGGCCACGCTTTCCGTCACGGTCCTCATCGCGCTCTTCCTTGGCTGGCGAGAGTCGGGCGTGGTGCTGCTGGCCATTCCCGTCACGCTGGCGCTCACCATGTCGGTCTTTTACTTTCTCGGTTACACCATCAATCGCGTCACGCTGTTTGCGCTCATCTTCTCCATTGGCATCCTGGTAGACGACGCCATTGTGGTCGTCGAAAACATTGTGCGGCATTTCCGATTACCGGAGAATCAGCATCGGTCCTGCAATGAGGTAGCCGTGGAAGCAGTGGCTGAGGTGGGAAATCCCACCATCCTGGCCACGTTTGCGGTGCTGGCCGCCGTGCTGCCCATGGCGTTTGTGCGCGGACTCATGGGTCCATACATGCGGCCCATTCCCGTGGGCGCATCGGCGGCCATGCTCTTCTCGCTGGTGGTTGCGTTTGTGGTGTCTCCGTGGGCTGCGCTGCGCCTGCTTGGCAAGCACATGGGTGGCGCGCGCACGCTGGAGCCGGAACACGAAAATTGGCGAACGCGGCTATATCGGCGCGTGATGACGCCGCTCATTGACTCCGGGCGCAACCGCATGCTGTTCTTTCTCGTTGTGGCTGTGATGCTGCTTGTCTCCGTGGCGCTGGTTCCGCTGGGGCTGGTGCGCGTAAAGATGCTTCCGTTCGATAACAAGAGCGAGCTGCAGGTCATTGTGAACATGCCCGACGGCACGCCGCTGGAGCAGACCCAGCGCGTGGCCCAGGCGCTGGGCGACAAGCTGGGGCAGCAGCCGGAAGTGCTGAATTACCAGACCTACGCTGGAACCTCCGGCCCGTACAACTTCAACGGCCTGGTGCGCCACTACTACTTGCGGCGGATGCCCAACCAGGCCGATATCCAGGTGAACCTCCTGCCGGCCAGCGAGAGAAAGGACCAGAGCCACGCCATCGCCAAGCGCCTGCGGCCGCTGCTGGACCAGGTGGGCGGCGCATACGGCGCGCGCATCCAGGTCAGCGAGGTTCCGCCGGGCCCGCCGGTCATCCAGACTCTGGTGGCAGAGGTCTACGGCCCAAACATGGATGGGCAAGTGCGCGTGGCCCAGCAGATCAAGCAGATCTTCCAGCACACGCCGGGCGTGGTGGATATCGACTGGTACGTTGAGGATCCGCAGACGAAGCTCGTCTTCAGCGTGGACCAGGTAAAGGCCGCGCAGCATGGCATTGGCGTTGCGGATGTAGCGAGTGCGCTTGCGCTGGTCACCAGTGGCAAACAGGTGGGACTGATGCATGACACCAGTTCCCGCGAGCTGGTGCCCACGGTGGTCGAGTTTGACCGGCCGGATCGCTCCTCTGAGCAGGCGCTGATGAACGTGCGCCTTCCGGGTTCAGACGGCGCCATGGTTCCCCTGCGTGAGCTGGTCTCCGTGAAGAAGGAAACCATTGCGCGCAGCATTTACCACAAGAACCTCAAGCGCGTGGTGTACGTTACCGGCGACGTGGCCGGTGCGGAAGAAAGCCCCGTCTACGCCATCCTCAAAATGAACAAGCAGCTGGACCACCTGACCCTGCCGGGCGGCTACACGCTCACGCGCTATAACTCCGTCATGCCGGAATCCACAGACCACTACTCGATGAAGTGGGATGGCGAGTGGCAAATCACCATCGAGGTCTTCCGCGATCTGGGGTTGGCTTTCGCCGCTGTGCTGGTGCTCATTTACGTGCTCGTGGTGGGCTGGTTCCGCTCCTTCGTGGTTCCGCTCATCATCATGGCGCCCATTCCGCTCACGCTGGTGGGCATCCTGCCCGCGCACGCAATGATGGGCGCTTTTTTCACGGCCACTTCAATGATCGGCTTCATCGCCGGCGCGGGAATCATCGTGCGCAACTCGATCATCCTCGTCGACTTTATTGAGCTGCGCCGGCGAGAAGGTGTTCCGCTGGCAGACGCGGTCATTGACGCGGGCGCCATTCGCTTCCGGCCCATGCTGCTCACCGCCGCCGCGGTCGTCGTTGGCGCCAGTGTCATTCTCACCGATCCCATTTTCCAGGGTCTCGCTGTTTCGCTCATCGCGGGCGCGGTGGCGTCCACGTTCCTGTCCTGGCCCACCATCCCCATCCTTTACTACATGGTTCACCGGCACCGCGCGGACGAGATCACCTGTGAACCCGAACATCCTCAAGGAGAATCGCAATGAATGTAGAACGTGTACTTCGCTTGCTTGCGGGCTTTGTGGTGCTGGTCTCTCTTGTGCTGGCTCACTATGTTTCTCTTTATTGGCTATGGCTCACGGCATTTGTTGGCCTCAACCTGTTTCAGTCCGGCATCACCAACTGGTGCCCGGCGATGACGGTGCTGCGCGTCCTCGGTTTGAAGGACGCAGTCTGCGTCACCCCGGTCACAAAAGGGTGACAAAAGGATGAACGAGAAACGATTCCACGCCTCGCAGGCCCACCGACTGGAGGCTCCAGAGCGGCGGGAGTGGATGCCCCCGGATGAGATTGTGCGCGCGCTCGGCCTGCGGCCCGGAGATGTGATTGCCGACATTGGCGCGGGGACCGGCTACTTCGCGTTGCCCATGGCGCTTGCGGCAGGCCCCGAGGGCAGGGTGTATGCGGTCGATGCGCAGGCTGAGATGCTCTCGCTCCTGGGGAAGAAGCCGCAGTCGGCTCCCTCGGCGAACATCGAACTGGTGCATGCCGAGGCGGAGGCCACGGGCTTGCCGTCCGCTTGCTGCAACTGCGTTTTCCTGGCCAATGTGTGGCACGAGTTTGACGATCGCGCGGCCGTCCTGCGCGAGGTGCGCCGACTGCTCAAGCCCGGCGGGCGCATCGCCATTCTGGATTGGCGTCCGGACGTGGAGCGCGAGGCCGGCCCGCCGCTGGAGCACCGCCTGCGCGCGGAAGATGCCGTGACGGAGCTGCTCGCCGCCGGCTTTCTGCAGGTCACACACACCACGGCAGGGCGCTTTTCCTGGCTCGTACAGGGGCTCGTGCAGGCGCTGGTGCCGGGAGAAGAGCCGCAATGACCGCGCATAAACATACTGCGAGCCCGCAGCCGCATCGAAAGCAGCAAAGTGGACCCTTGCAGGATGAGGTCTATCGCCAGATGTTTCGGCTGGAATCTGGTCATCCCCGCGCCGCCATCGGTCTGGCGCTGGCCCTGCTGCGCGCCTGGCAGGCCGCGGAGTCCGAATCCGCAGCCGGAGAACAGCGGCTCTGGCTGCGCAAAATCTGCCCGATTTGCATTGCCATGATCGAGGCGGCGCAAGGTGCGGCCGGCGACTCTCCGCTGTGTACGTAGTCGGCAGGAGGTGGACCGGCGAATATACTGGACTGAGTCTAGGCCTTCCATGCGTCCCGAACTTGTCCAAGCCGCCGAACTGCTGCAGCGCAACACGCCGGAATCGGTGGAAGAAGCCATCGGCCTGCTGCAGAACACCGTCTATTCCTTCAGCATGAAGATCTGCGGGCATCGCGAGGATGCCGAAGACACCATGCAGGAAGTGATGTATCGCTCCCTCCGTCATCTAACCAAAATGCAGGATCCGCAGGCTCTGGCCGCCTGGCTTTACACGGTCACGCGAAACCGCTGCTGGCGCATGCGCCGCAAACCCGCCCACGCCCCCGCGCACACCCTCTCGCTGGACGATCTGTTGCCCGACGATGCCGAACTGGGCCGCCTGCTCGAGGACACTGCGGAAAGTCCGGAGGGCAACGTGCTCCACGCCGAACAGCACCACCTGCTGCATCAGGCCGTGCTCGGCATCCCGGCGCCCCTGCGCATGGTGCTGGTGCTGCAGGACATGGAGGAGCTCTCCACCGAGCAGGTGGCTCGCGTGCTGGGCCTGCAGGAGGGAACCGTGCGGGTGCGGCTGCACCGCGCGCGGCTGGCGGTTCGGAAGCAGATGCAGCGCGTGCTGCAGGGGCTTCCTGTCCCATCCGATTCCGCAAAATCCCCTTCGGCCGCAAAGCGCCGCGCATCCTCCCGCAAAGGCAAGCGCCCCGAGGCATGCCGCGAGTTGTTCGCCAATCTCTCCGAGTACATGGACGGGCGGGTGGAGCCGCGCACCTGTGACCAGATGCGCCTGCACATCGAGGGCTGCCCCTCTTGCGTCGCCTTTCTGCGAGACTTACGCTCCGCCATCGATCGCTGCCGCTCCATGGAAATGGTTTGCGACCCGGAGGTTGCGCTCCGTTTGCGCTCCATGCTCACCCGTGAATACCTCCGTATGCTGGGCGCCCCCGCCGGAAAACTTTCCGCCGAGCAAATGTAATGCCTCTCCAGGGCCATGTCTCTCATCTAACAGATGGGTCAGTTTCCTAGAATGTGAGGCATTACCCGTGGAAGTGAAAATCAGGCATTTAGACCAGGTCCGGTTTGAGATTCAAACCCGTTCGCACACCATCGCGTGTGACCAGCCCGCGGAAAACGGAGGCGCTGACTCCGGCATGACGCCGCCGGAGCTTCTGCTGGCCTCTCTCGGCTCCTGCGCCGCGTACTATGCCGTGGAATACCTGAAGACCCGCAACC
>DATKTQ010000030.1:0-3915 GCA_035531055.1 Occallatibacter sp.
CTTGCCAGTCGCATCGTCGCCCACGTGGTTACCACGAGACTCTCCCTGTCCGCGGAGCCGGCCTGCGGCGCGCACGCGCGCCGGTCACTTCTCCCCCGTCCAGCGGATAGAACGTCGGCGCGCCGTCGGGCGAGGTGGCCACCAGGAGACGCCGCCCCTCGGCCTCCACCAGCGCCAGTGATTGCCGGGGCGCGAGCGCAATGCGCTCGAGAAGTGCTAACCGGGGTTCGGTTCGGCGCCCGCGGGAGAACCGGCCGAACAGCCAGCCGGCAAGCCCTCCGATGGGGCGGCCGGTTGACCGGCTTGCGCCATGTCTCGACGCTTCCTGCGCTGTGGTTTCCATGTGTGCAATGTCCATTCGATTCCCTACTGTCATGCCAGTCGCGTCACCCGCACTGCCAGTTCCGTTTCCAATACGTCAAACTCGCTCCAGGCCAGTTGAACGTCACCGGCGCAAAGCGGCATGTCCTCTTCGCCGCTCCACTGGGTTTCAATCAGAGTGCCCGGTTCGAGCACAAGGAGATTGCGCACCCGAAATCCACGCACGGGAATGGACACATCCAGTTCCACCGGCAGTGTGGCCACCGCAGGCCTCAGGTCCATGCGCGCGGGTGGTTCCGCGCGTGCAGGGGCAACCAACGCGGCCTCCGGGTTGCCTTGCGGTTCAGCCGCCTCGGTACCCCGCAGCAGTTCGGAGGATGTCACCGGCAGTGGATGTGAGCTCGCCATCTGCAGTCGGCAAGTGCAGCAGATGGTCCAGAACCAGACAGGAAAGGTTGGAATGGTTTAACAATTGCGTCGGGTCAACGTCCGCAGCTTGGCCAGTATCTTCTCCACTTGCTTCGCTGCTACACTGATAGCTGTCGCCGAATCGACAAACATGGCGCCATATGCGCCTCGGATTTGGCTCGGAATTGAGGTCGGACCCTATGACGGAAGCAATTGGAAACAAGAGTTTTAGCAGTACCGGCCTGCGCCTGAAGGTGGGCTTGGCGGAAATGCTCAAAGGTGGCGTCATTATGGACGTCATGAATGTGGAGCAGGCACGGATTGCCGAAGAGTCAGGAGCTGTCTCGGTGATGGCGCTGGAACGCGTGCCGGCGATGATTCGCGCCGAGGGCGGCGTGGCTCGCATGGCCAAGCCCAGCCTCATCAAGCAGATCATTCAGGCCGTCTCGATTCCCGTAATGGCCAAGGCTCGCATCGGCCACTTTGCGGAGGCGCAGATTCTGCAGGAACTTGGAGTCGACTTCATTGACGAGAGCGAAGTATTGACTCCCGCAGACGAGGCCCACCATATCGACAAGCATGCCTTCACCACGCCCTTCGTTTGCGGCGCGCGGAACCTCGGTGAGGCGCTGCGGCGCATTGCGGAAGGCGCGGCCATGATCCGCACCAAGGGCGAGGCCGGCACCGGAGACGTGGTGCATGCCGTGCAACACATGCGCCAGATTGTGAAGGAAATGAAGGGGCTCACCGTGCTCTCCGAACAGGAAATGTACGCAGCGGCCAAGGATCTGCAGGCGCCCTACGAACTGGTGCGCATGGTGGCCCAGGCAGGCAGGTTGCCGGTGCCCAACTTCTCGGCAGGCGGCATTGCCACGCCGGCCGATGCGGCCCTGATGATGCAGCTTGGGGCAGAGGCCGTCTTCGTGGGATCGGGGATCTTCATGAAGGAACGTGCCACTCCGCTGGACGTGGAAAACGATCCCAAGGAGCGTGAAGAAGCGGTTTCGCGCGCCAAGGCCATCGTGATGGCGACGACCCACTTCAACGACCCCAAGATCCTTGCCGAAGTCTCCGAGCAGGTAACCGGTACCATGAAGGGTCTGGCCGCTGCCGCCATCGAGGAGTCGCAACTGCTGCAGACGCGGGGCTGGTAAGCGCCTGCGTCAGGAGATTCCGGGTTGACTCGAAAACACGCGCCGCCGCGCATCGGTGTGCTGGCCATTCAAGGCGACTACGCAGCCCACGCGGCTGCGTTGACCGCAGCGGGCGCACTACCCTCGGAGATTCGAAAGCCGGAAGAATTGGAAGCGCTGGACGGCCTGATTCTGCCGGGCGGCGAATCCACTACGATGCTCAAATTTCTGGAGAAGCGCGACTTCTTTGAAGTTCTCAAGGAATTCTGCGCCCGTCGCCCGGTTTTCGGCACCTGTGCGGGCGCGATTCTGCTGGCCCGCGAGGTCCGGAACCCCGCGCAACGCAGTCTGGGCGTACTGGATGCCGTGGTGGAACGCAATGGCTACGGTCGCCAGATCGATTCCGCCATCGTGACGGCGGAGACCTTGCTCCCGGGAGGACCGTTGGAGATGGTCTTCATCCGGGCTCCCCGCATTGTCAGCACAGGGCCGGGCGTGGAAGTCTTGGCCCTGCGTGATGGCTTCCCCACCCTGGTCCGGGAGGAACATATCATGGCGGCCACTTTCCACCCGGAGCTTTCCGGGGATCGGCGCGTACACCAGGAATTTGTCGCGACCGTTCTCTCAAATCAAAGCTGAATTCCGCCTTCCGCATGATCAAAAGCTGATTTCATCGTGGCAGGTACCCAGTGCGATTCAGGATGCGTCCAAAGCAAAGTGAGAGTAATCTCTTTTCAAAAGAGGCCCCATATGCCTGCGAGCTTTACGCACGTGCCTGCGGAAATCGAGCGGAAAGAGCCCGGAATTGGCGGAAAGCCGCCGGTGGACCGGCGCCCGACTGGAGGCGGCGGAGGCGGCGGAGACGACGACTTTGGACGAGCGCGGAGAGGGCCGCGTGAACTACTGCATCGAATGCGGTTCTTTGTTTTCTTTGGCTTGGCCGGGGACACGATGTTCTTTGCCATGCTCCTCCTACTGTTTTTCGCGCGCCGGGCCGGCACCCATCTGGACCCCATCACGCATGATCCGGTGGGCGACTGGCACCCCATCCTGCTGCCTCCGATTCTCTACCTCAATACGGCGATCCTGATCCTGAGCAGTCTCACCATGGAGATCGCCAGGTACAATATTTTTCGGGAGATTGACGTTCTCGAAGAGTGGCTGGGCATGGGGCACCCCGCTCTCAATCGCACACTGCCATGGATCGCTGCCACGTTGCTGTTGGGCGTGGCTTTTCTCAGCGGCCAATGGATGGCTTGGCAACAGCTGACCGCACAAGGTTTCGCTTTTGACCAGTGGTCGACGCCTGCCAGCTACTTCTTTTACATCATTACTGGCCTGCACGCGGTGCACCTGGTGCTGGGATTGCTGGCTCTGGCCGTCTGCCTGTCCGCCACTGGATGGCTCAAGCGGGTGGAACTGCGGCAGGTTGCCGTGGACATTACAGCCTGGTACTGGCACGCAATGGGCCTGGCCTGGCTGATTCTGCTAGTCGTTCTGGCCCTTGGGCAGTAAGCCTAAAAGAAGCTCTGGAAGCTCAGTGTTTTCGCTGGAATGGAGCGTCCGTTCCCGCTTTGTCGATTCGCGCGGGAGCTGACAGGAAGAACTGGTCCCTAGCAACGACGCGCAACTTTGCCGCATCAGGATCCTGAATCTTCCACATCACGGCATGCAAATGCCCGCGATCCAAATCGACGGTGACAAAGTGATACACGGGAAACGCCATGTCCCGGTAGAGATCGCCGGGACCCCGAAAAAGCAGCGGGTAGGGCTCCGCGCCCCCGCCGCCGGTGACCACGTACTCCGCCCCATTGCGCACAAACCGCTCATAGTTGTGAATGTGTCCGTTGAAGACTACGACTCTGGCGCGCAGAGCGGCCATGTGCGCATCCAGGATTCCACGCAAGTCCAAGGCCGCTTTGGACGGCAGTCCTGCGATCAGATGGGACTGGCTGTCGGCCACCCAGGGGATGTGGTACAGCAGAAAAAGAAACTGTACCTGCGGGGGCACGTGACTCAACTGGGCCTCAAACCACTTTGCCTGTTCGCTGCC
>DATKTQ010000031.1:0-8622 GCA_035531055.1 Occallatibacter sp.
CTTTGATTCGCAATCGGTGCGGCCGTATTTTCCGTATGCGCCGGTGGAGGTGGGCGTGCTGGAGACGGCGGCGCGGCTGTTTGGGGTGGAGTTTCGGCGGTCTGACGCGGCGGGCTGGGACCCGGCGGTGCGGGTGTTTGAGGTGCTGGAGGGCGGCGAGCGGGTGGGGCGGTTCTATCTGGACATGCATCCGCGGGAGGGCATGGACAAGTGGTTTTCGGCGGCTCCGGTGGTGACGGGGGTGCGGGGGCGCTACTTGCCGGAGGCGGCGCTTATCTGCAATTTTCCGGGCGGCGAGGACGGTGATTCCGGGCTTCCACCCCAGCGACAAGGACCCGTCGCTGGGGACCCCGGCCTGATGCAGTACTCGGACGTGGTGACGTTCTTCCACGAGTTTGGCCACCTGATGCACGCGATTCTGGGCGGGCGGACGGAGTGGGCCGGAGTGAGTGGCTTTGCCACGGAAGGGGATTTTATCGAGGTGCCGTCGCAGATGCTGGAGGAGTTTTTCCGGGACGAGAAGCTGCTACAAGCCTTTGCAAAGCACTACCAGACGGGCGAGGTGCTGCCGGCGGAGACGATAAAGAAGATGAAGAAGGCGGGAGCGTTTGGGCGCGCGGACTGGGTGCGGTCGCAGCTCTACTACACGACGCTGTCGCTCGACGTGCACGACAGGGACCCGGAGGGGATGGACCTGGATGCGGTGACGAAGGAGCTCTACGAGAGCCTGCAGCCGTGGACTTGGGTGGACGGCAACCGGATGTATGCGAGCTTTGGGCACCTGACGGGGTACTCGTCGAACTACTACACGTACGCGTTTGACAAGGTGATTGCGCTGGACTTTTTTGCGCAGTTTGACGGCGGCGACCTGCTGGGCTGCGAGGCGGGGAAGCGCTACCGGAAGACGGTGCTGGAGCAGGGCGGCAGCAAGCCGGGGCGGGAGCTGGTGCGGGACTTTCTGGGGCGGGACGAGGAGTTTTCGGCCTTCAGCGAGTGGCTGAATGAGGAGTTTGAGGCGGAAGCGCAGCCGGCGTGAGGCGTTGACGTGCCAGGAAAACTGAATCGGCGGGGGCCAGCGAGGAATCTGTTGGCAGCAGGAGGTTATACGCGATGCAGGTGGGCGTGATTGGTTCAGGCTTGGTGGCACAGACGCTGGCGACGGGTTTTCTGAAGCATGGATACGCGGTGATGGTGGGCTCACGGAGCCCGGAGAAGCTGGCGGAGTGGGCGGCGGGGCATCCGACGGGGCGGGCAGGAACGTTTGCCGAGGCTGCGGCGTTTGGAGACGTGGTGGTGCTGGCAGTCAGCGGAAAGGCAGCAGCGGAGGCGCTGCGGCTGGCGGGTGCGGCGAACCTGAAGGGCAAGCCGGTGATGGATGCGACGAATCCGATTGCGGATGCGCCGCCGGTGAACGGCGTGCTGCAGTTCTTCACGGGCGTGAACGACTCGCTGATGGAGCAGCTGCAGAAGGAGTTTCCTGAGGCGCACCTGGTGAAGGTGTTCAACAGCGTGGGAGCGGCGCACATGGTGGACCCGAAGTTTGCGGGCGGCAAGCCGACGATGTTTGTGTGCGGCGCGGACGCGGGCGCGAAGAAGACGGTGGCGGGGATTGTGGAGGAGTTTGGCTGGGAGGTTGCGGACATGGGTGGCGCGGAGTCTGCGGGCGCGATTGAGGCACTGTGCGTGCTGTGGTGCATTCCGGGCTTTCGTGAGAACCAGTGGAACCATGCCTTCAAGCTGCTGAAGAACTAATGTTGCGCGGAGAGTGAATGGCGGGAACGACGGCGGATTTCAAGGGCAAATGGGCGCTGGTGACGGGCGCGAGCGCGGGGATTGGGGTGGCGCTGGCGCGGGAACTGGCGCGGCAGGGCGCGAAACTGATTTTGACGGCGCGGCGGCAGGAACGGCTGGAGGCGCTGGCGGCGGAACTGACGGCGAAGGGCGTGGAGGTGCGCTGCGTGACGGCGGACCTGAACGCCCCGGAGGCACCGCAGCAGATTCTTGACGCGACCGAGGGCGCGGGGCTGACGGTGGAGATTCTGGTGAACAACGCCGGGCTGGGGCAGTATGGGGCCTTCTACACGAACCCGGTGGAGCAGGAGTTGAGCCAGGTCCGGGTGAATTGCGAGGCTGTGGTGCGGCTGACGCGGCTGTTTATGCCGCGGATGGTGGAGCGCGGGCGCGGCTGGGTGATGGTGGTGGCCTCGACGGCGAGCTTTCAGCCGGTGCCGTATCTTTCCACCTATGCGGCAACGAAGGCGTTTGACCGGTTTTTTGCGCTGGGGTTAGCGGAAGAAGTGGCGCGGCACGGCGTGAAGGTGACGGCGCTTTGCCCGGGAACGACGGAGAGCGAGTTTTTTGAGGTGTCGGGCGCGCAGGCTTTTCAGAAGGGGGCGCAATCGGCGGAGGATGTGGCTCGGCTGGGCGTGGCGGCGCTGGCCCGAGGGCAGCGGACGATTTTGCCGGGGACGAGCGGGCGGATCACGGCTTTTGCGGTGCGGTTTTTGCCGGTGGGGTTGATTACGAAGGCAGTGGAGAAGGCGGCGCGGCCGAAGGCGGTGAAGTGATGGGGAAGGCTTGCGTCCCGGCACCGACGAGGATGAGAATGGCGGGGAAGGAGAGGTGCGGCATGAGAGCTTGCTCCAAGTTTAAGATTGCAGGAATTTTATTGCTGGCTGTGCTGGTGTGCGCACCGGCGGGATGGGCGGGGACGAAGGGGATTCCGAAGCATGGGAAGGCGATCTGGACCTTCAACGGAAAAGACCTGAGCCAGTTCGACACATTTATGAAGAGCACGGGGCTGAACTCAGACCCGAGCCACGTGTTTACGGTGGAGCACGGGGTGGTGCATGTGTCGGGCCAGGACATGGGCTACATTGTCACGAAGAATGCGTACAAGAACTACTACCTGCGGGCGGAGTTCAAGTGGGGCGAGGGGACCTTTGGCGTGCGCAAGGGGCAGGCGCGGGACAGCGGCATTTTGTACAACATTCAGGGGCCGAACGAGGTGTGGCCGCGGAGCGTGGAGTTCCAGATTAACGAGGGCTGCACGGGGGACTTCTGGATGACGGACGGCGCGGCGCTGACGGGCAAAGACGGCGTGCGGGTGACGGGTCCGGCGGGGAGTTCGAAGAAGATTGACCGCTTTCACAAAGGGCCGGAGAAGAACGTGACGGGGTATCGCGACCCGGTGAACGAGCTGGAGAAGCCGCACGGGGATTGGAACGTGGTGGAGCTGGTGAATCGCGACGGGCACGTGTGGCAGTATGTGAACGGCAAGCTGGCGAACGAGGGGACGGATGCGTTTCCGGCGATGGGGAAGATTCTTTTCCAGTCAGAAGGGGCGGAGGTTTACTTCCGGGATATGAAGATTTATCCGTTGGAGTGAGGGCGGGCGAGATGGAAGGGCTGGAGCGTGGCGAGCGTGGAGAATGCGGCGAGGCCGAACGGGGCCGGTTGAGATGGGTGGGTTCCCAGGTCTCAGAAGCGAGAGCTGGGGCGCCCGGCGATCCTAATTCAATTGGCTAAGATGAAGCGGTGGTCGGCGGGTTTGTCGGTCTGTACAAAATTAAAATAATCATTCCGGCCGCGTAGAGAAACCCGCCAAGGAATCGAGGGGATTTCAACACCATATCTGCTATCAAGCCCCAAAGAACCACGCTTTCTGCGGACGCAATTCCGAATAGCTGGGCGACGGACCACCTTCTGCCCCCGGTATCTGTTGCCCCCGCGCTAAACGACCTTGCGGCAAGCATCATGAATTTCCGTCTGAGTGAATACCCGCTCCAAGCTGTCCAAATACCAAGTGCAGCGACAGACCACTGCGGCCAAGCAAATTGATTTTTAGACGCCCCACTCATGAATTCGGCGAAGCACACGACAACAGCCGCATACACCAGAGATACAACCCAAATCATTCGCAATGAGCGAAGCGACAGTCGTTTGCGTTTCATGCTGGTTTTCTCCTGCATAGGTTTCGGCGCCATTCTATGCGGTTATCCGGGCGATCTTCAAATCGTACATGGGGCACCGGATGCGTGGTCGACCACTCGCAAGTTACCCTTTCGCTAACACATCTTTGACGGCCGATGTCAGACAAATCCAGTGCGTTTCGGATCTTGCCGACGAGTCGGAGCTTTTAAGCAAAGCCCTCAGGGGCTGAAGCCCTGACATGCCGAGGGTGCTGAGACGAACGGGCTGAAGCCCGTACCCTTCATGCCGGGCCCAAGCCTTTGTCCTTCGGGGTGAAGCTATGTCTACTTGCAGGGCTTAGTCGAGGGGGCGGACCCAGATGTTGCGGAAGGAGATGGGTTGGCTGGCGTCGCCGTGGGCCTGAAGCTTGATGGGGGCGCGGTCATAGGCCTTGTAAAAGGGCTTGCCGATGTAGAGGGTCTGGCCGGTGAGCTGGAAATGGTTCTGGACGAGGACGCCGTTGAAAAAGACGGTGACGTAAGCGGGGGACTGGAGGGAGCCGTCGGCGCGGAAGCGGGGCGCGGTCCAAATGACGTTGTAGGTTTGCCACTGGCCGGGCTTGCGGTTGGGGTTGACGAGCGGCGGGCTTTCTTTATAGATGCTGCCGGCCTGGCCGTTGACGTAGGTGGTGTTGTTGTAGGAGTCGAGGACCTGAAGCTCGTAGCCGTCGTCGCCGGGGCCGGTGGAGGCGAGGAAGACGCCGCTGTTTCCGCGGGCCTGGCCGCTGCCGGTGATGTCGGTGGGAATGCGCCACTCGATGTGGAGCTGGTAGTCCTTGAATTTGCGCTTGGTCTCAATGTTGCCCACGCCGGGGGCCTTGCGGACGGTGAAGATGCCGTTGTGGACGAGCCAGCGAGCGGGGGTGTGGTCCTGCGCGGAGACCCACTGGCTTTGATCCTTGCCGTTGAAGAGGACGATGGCGTCGGAGGGCGGCGCGGCGTCTGTGGCGCCGGGGGTGACGATGGGAGGCACGGGCTTCCACTGCTCGGTGGCTTCGGGTTTGGGCTGCTGGGCGGCGAGGGAGACGGCTAGGGAGACGAGGGCAACAAGCGAGAGGGAGCGGGAAAGTGGCGTTTTCATGACAGAACTGAGGATACAACGCGGAGGCAGGGTGGCGCGGCGCCAGGGGGACTGGGAGAAATTTCCCGGCCGGGAGCCGCGCAGCAACCTTTTGCGAACTCGCGCATCCTATTAGATAACCAGCAGAGGCTGCCTCGATGTAACTACCCTTCCAAGAACGGTATCCGCTTCTTTTGAAGGTCCGAAGTTGGACCTCTTCCCTTACCCCCCCCCAGGACCCCCTTCCATTCATGCCTCTCGAGCGGGCCTGCCGGAAGGCAGGCCCACACGCTCCCCCTACGGAGTGAGCCGGTTGTGTTCGGCGTTTCCTTGGGCCGCTACAATCGTGATGTGAAGTCCAAATCCACTTCCCAGAAAACTGAGACGGACGCGGATCTGCGCGTGCTGGATGCCTTGTTTGCCGAGGCCGGGCTGGTGCGCCGCCGGCGGGGTGGGCCGGCGGGCATTACGCGGCAGTTGCGGCTGGAGCGGGCGATGCCAGAGGAACTGGCGGTGCGTGCGGCGGAGCCTCTGACGGCGCAGAACGGCGTGCGCTGGCTGGCGGCGCCGGGCTGGGGTGGAATGCGCTGGCTGTGGAACGGCTTCAGCACGCGGCAGGGCGGGCGGAGTCGGGCGTATTGCCCGGAGGGTGCGGCGGGGGAGCTAGGCGAATTTGGAGAGCTGAACCTGGGATTTACCCCGGCGGATGCGCGAGAGACGGTCGAGGAAAATCGGCGGCTGCTGGTGGAGGCGGTGACGGGTGCGGCGGAGACGCCGCTGGTGACGCTGCGGCAGATCCACTCCAACCTGGTGGTGCGGGTGAGCGCTGCGGATGCGGTGCGGGCGGTGCCGCGGAAGGCCGATGGCGCGATGACGGACGAGCCGGGGATTCTGCTTGGCATCCAGACGGCGGATTGCCTGCCGGTGCTGGTGGCGGACCGGAAGCGGCGGGCGGTGGCGGCGTTCCACGCGGGCTGGCGAGGCACGGTCAAACGGATTGTGGAACTGGGAGTGGGGCGGATGCGGATGGAGTTCGGGTCGCAGCCGGAGGACCTGGTGGCGGCGATTGGGCCGGGGGTGGGCGCGTGCTGCTATGCGGTGGGCGAAGAGGTGATGACGGAGTTCGAGTCGCAGTTTGGATATGCGCGGGAGCTTTTCCAGGAGGTGTATGACTCGGACCCGGTTCGGACGAAGTACCCGATGCTGTTTCTGACGCAGCGGGCTCCGGGGCACTCGCCGATTGGGCCGAGCCTGCACGTGGACCTGGCGGAGGCGAACCGGCGGCAACTGCTGGATGCGGGGTTGAAGGCGGGCGCGATCAAGACGACGGGCGGCTGCACGGCTTGCCAGCCGGAGCTGTTTTTCTCGCACCGGGCTTCGCAGGGCCATGCGGGCCGGATGCTGAGCGTAATCGGCATCCGGGCAGGCAGAGGCTGAGCGCGTGTTGGGCAGGGACGGCGCGGGGAGAGCGGTTTACGAAGCGCTGGCCGCCTCAGAGGGATTGACCAGGTCGCGCAGTTCCTTGGAGGGCTTGAAGTATGGCACGCGCTTGGCGGGCACATCGACGCGCTCTCCGGTTTTTGGGTTGCGGCCAATGCGAGGGTTGCGCTGGCGGATACGGAAGGAGCCGAAGCCGCGAATCTCAATCTTGTCGCCGCTTTGCAGGGCGGCGATGACGGACTCGAAGACGGTTTCCACGATGACCTCGCCGTCGCGACGGGTGAGATCACCCAGGCGAGTGACTTTTTCTACCAGGTCTGCCTTTGTCATATCGTTGAGGCCTCCCCTCACAGCATAAACGGATTCGGGGCGTGCGGCGGGCAAAAATCGACCGGCGATTGCGGAATTGAGCCTTGCGGATCAGCAGGTTGAGGGGGACAGGCCAAACGCGGGCTGGCGGGGTTATGATGAGCAGAGTCCCAAACGGGCGCTGAAGGCGAGGGTACACGTCGGGGAGCGTGACCGTGACGTCCATTCCGAAATACAGCATTGTGATCCCGGCTTACAACGAGAGCGCGCGCATTCCGGCGACGCTGGAGCGGGTGCTCGGGTGCATTCGGGAGCGGGGCTGGCAGGCGGAAGTGCTGGTGGTGAATGACGGGTCGCGCGATACGACGGCTGAGCTGGTTCGTGGGTTTGCACAGCGCTGGCCGGAACTGCGGCTGATTGAAAACCCCGGCAACCACGGCAAGGGCTACAGCGTGCGGCACGGCATGATGGAGGCGCGGGGCGAGGTGGTGATGTTCACCGACTCGGACCTTTCGGCGCCGATTGAGGAAGCGGACCGGCTGTTTGCGGCGATTGACAACGGTGCGGATATCGCGATTGGGTCGCGCTGGCTGGAGAGCGGGAGGCAGACGCACCGGCAGCCGCTCTACCGGCAGCTTTTCGGGCGGTGCTTCAACCTGGTGACGCGGATGATGATGCGGCTGCCCTTTGCCGACACGCAATGCGGCTTCAAGGCGTTTACGCGCGAGGCGGCGGCGACGGTGTTTGGGCTGCAGACGATTGAACGCTGGGGATTCGACCCGGAGATTCTGTTCATCGCGCTGAAGCGGGGGCTGAAGGTGAAGGAAGTGGCGGTGAGCTGGGCGCACGACGAGCGGTCGCGGATGAGCTACCTGAAGGACGGGATGCAGATGCTGCAGGAGCTGGCGACGATCCGGTGGAATGCGATGACGGGCCGCTACAGCCGTGGCACCAAAGCGCAGGCGCGGGCCGGCCAGAGCCGCTGAGCGCGCGGGGTTGCCGCGCAGCCGGCGGAGAAATCCTTTCGACAGGGAGGAACAGACTGATGTTGAAGGGGCCGATTCTAATTTGTCTCAGCGCCATGTTGTCGGCCTCAGGCTGTGGGGGAGCGGGTTCCACCGCCCCTCCTCCTCCGCCTCCACCGCCGAGCCCAACAATCACCGGCCCATCGCCAGCGTATGCATTTGCAGGCAGCAGCGGGTTTCCGATGGAACTCGGCGGGGATCACTTCACCAGCAACTGCGTCATGGAGTGGAATGGCAGCCCATTGGCGACAACGTTTGTCAGCGACCAGTTCCTGGACGTGCAGATACCAGCTTCGCTGATTGTGGCGGCGGGAACGGCGCAGATCCAGGTGAAGGACACGTCGAGCGGGTTGATCTCAAGCACAGCCAGCTTCTACATTCTTTCTCCTGCGGCAGCCACTGCCGGCGTAGTCCAGTTAATCAGCATAGCTCCGGATGGCACGGCTGCAAATGGGGACACTCTGGTGCCTGCATCCATCAGCGAGACTGGAAGATTCGTCGCGTTTCAGTCGGATGCAACAAATCTGACACCCGACCCGGTCGATCAATATGCGCAGATATACCTGCGAGACACCTGCGTGGGCGCCGATTCGAGCTGCACTCCATCAACGCGACTGATCTCCGTGACTTATAGCGGCTCCGCGCCAAATGATCCCAGCCGGTATTCGTCTGTCAGCGCTGATGGACGATTCGTGGCATTCGACTCTACTGCGACGAACATACTTCCGGGGACGGACATCTGTTATACGCTGTATAGTTGCGTCTATCTGCGCGACACCTGTATCGGTGCTACGTCAGGATGCCAGCCGACAACGAC
>DATKTQ010000032.1:0-4161 GCA_035531055.1 Occallatibacter sp.
GCTAAAATTTTTCATTCCACAAGTCACAATCCGGTACTATCATCGTATAGGCCTGAAGTCTCAGGTGGAACCACGCACGTTCACTACTAGGAGGCACCATGGGAAGCACGCCACCGGGAGCACCGCCTAAGCCGGGGCAACCGCCGCCGGATGAGCCCACGCCAACCATTCACTCGCCGGTAGATGACGGTCCAGACCGCGATGATCTGTAGCGATCCATTCTCGTGTGTGCTTGTCGTCGCTGGGGCCGTGATATTCCTGTGGATTTTGACGATTTGGAGTTACCGGCAGGGGAGATGGAAATAATGAAATTTGTGATAGCACTTAATTCGATTAGTCCGCAGGTGTGGGCTTTTCTGATCCTGCTCACTGGATGCGCAGCCGTTCTTACCTTCCACAAGTCCGGTATCGACATCGGCATCGCGGCAGGCATCATTGGCGCTGGCGTCCAGATGTTCACCAGTTCAAGCAAGGCGCAGGACCATAGTTCAGGTAACGCGCAGGACCATCTCCAAAACCCTCCCACGCCGCCGAGTGCGGCCACAACCCAGAAGTAGGAGACAGTATGAGCTTTTTGGACAAAGTAAAAGAGTTGGCGGCAACCGGCGCTGCTTGGGAGCATACATTCACAGCATGGGCGGCAAAGGAATTTCAAGCGTTCCGTAAAGAGGAGCCCACCTTGATTGCAATTAGCGATCGCACTTTTCCCTACGTAAAGAGTGTTATCGAAATCGCACTTGGGTTTGAGGGACAAGCTGCTTTGGTCGGACCAGCAGGAGTCCTGATGGACTCAATTCATGCCAAGATTGACACTGCGGCTGGACTGATCTATGACTTCGGGGCAACGCCCACGGTCGCCAGTTCAATCGCAACTATTCAGAGTGACGTAGCATCCATTGCGTCCGTAGCTGGAATCAAGTCAGCTGCCGCCAACGATGCGCTGAATAAGGCCGTAAGTAGCTTGGCCGGATTATCGACGGCAGTTCAGGGCGCGCTCGCCTCGGCTCCGCCTCCGACGGCCTAACCTTAGGGAATTACGTACTTAACTCCCTAAAGTCGTCGCTGGCACGACGGTAGTAACGGGAAAGGACAAAATGAGCAATGAATTGAAGGCGTGCCCGTTTTGCGGGGGTGCACCAAAGATGGAAGTCCTTGGAGGGCCAGGGAGCACCCATCGCACGATTAGCTGCACGAAATGCAAATGTGATCTGCATTGGCAACCGACCGAAGAACTCGCCATACGCAAATGGAATACCCGCGTCGAAAGCGGGGAACAGACCCCCGAACTCCGAGCAACGCAGAACGCTCTTGAAGCGATTTTGCGTGGCAACACCGGACTGAGTGCGAAAGAGTGGGCGCAGGAAAAGGTCCGCGAAGAGTTACGGAAACTCGGTCCGCCTCAACCTCCAAAAACAGGAGAGCATCCGGTCGCGTGAGGCACCGTCGTGAAAGGGACTTAAGTACATAAATCCCTAACCTTACCCCAGGCAACGGGGATTCTTCGGCGGGGCGTCCAACGGCGTCCTGCCGACTTTTTGCTTATGACGAAACCAGTACAAATCGCGCTGTGCACCCTACTGCTCACGCTTTCCGCCTGTGCTGTGTTCGTGTCTTGGCGGCTGGCACGGATGCTGCAATCGGTGGACAACGCTGCCGTGAGCATCGGGAGTAGCGTATCCGGCGCAGACCTCGCAGCGACCACGAGCAGGATGAACGCCACGCTGGACGCCATCAATGCGCCGTGCATCGGATTCCACGGCTCGGTGACGTGTGGACCGCTGGCCCAGCTCTCGCAGACCGAAAAGAACATCGGCATTGTGGCTGCCCAAAGCGCCCTGCAAGTCCGGCAAACGGGAGAACTCATCACCGCGAGCGCCCAAACGGTCAAAGATGTGTCCGCGCATCTGTCTAGAACCGCCGATGCCGCGACAGGGACGCTCAACGCGGCCTCAGACACGCTGGGGGCGGGGAAAGCTACCATTCTGGCGTTGCAGCCCGTTATAGGGCATTCTGACGCGGCGGTACAGCACTTGGACGCGCTGATTCAGTCGAAAGACCTTGCAGACGCCATTCACCACGCCAACGGCATGACGGGCAGCGGAGACGTGATTCTCGCCAACGCAGCACAAGTGAGCACAAAGGCGAAAGAGGACTACATGAAGGCTCGGACGCCGTGGGGCAAGTTCGTCACGACCGGGCTGGACCTGATTCACCTCGGAGCGTACGCGGCACGATAGGAGATATATGGCTTCGTTCAATGTGGCTTTTTCATGGATGATGGATAACGAGGATGCTGCCCGCAAGTACGCCACGGTTCCCGACACGGGCGGCATGGCGATCAGCGGCATTAACTCGGCGGCATATCCTTCCGACTTTGCGCGAATCAACGCCATGCCGCAGAGCCTACGCGGGCCGGCGGTTGCGGATTTCTATCAGCAGAATTTCTGGAATCAGTGGTACGCGCAGATCGAAAGCGACGATGTAGCCAAGCGCGTGTTTGACGCGGCGGTAAATATGGGTCCGGGGACGGCCTGCAAGCTCATCCAGGAAGCAGCGGGAGCCGTACCTGACGGTGCGTGGGGGCCGAATACAGTAGCGGCCATCAACCGCTGCGATGCTGACACGCTCGTTACCGCGTTCAAGCAGGATAGGCTCAACCACTACACCGCCATCGTGTCTACGAACCCCTCAGACGCCAAGTATCTTGGCACAGAGGAACAGCCTGGGCCGTGGTGGATTCGGAGTATGAAGTGAGGAAGGAGGCTGCGGACAATCGCCAGAGCATCGGGCCGGGGGCGACTCCGGCCTTTACTTTGCGCTTATGGTTGCGCGGCTGATGTAGGGCTGATGGGGCGCGTGCATTTCGCAGCAAGGGTTAATGACCATCACGGTCACGCCGTCCAGTTCTTCATAGTGGCGGGTGCAATGGCTCATGGCAGCGTCCTCACTCTAATCTCCGTAAACCCGCGCGCTGGCCTGCCCTCGGTATCCACGAATACTGTCATGTGCCGCACATGGGCATCTGAAACCATCTTGCCCTTCTTGTTGCGGAACACGCCCGCTGCCGCAAGCCCATCGAGTACCAGCTTGGGAAAGTTGTCCACATCGCCCTTTTGCTTCGCAGCGAGAACGACGCTCATCGAGACGCTGAAAGTTTCGCCAGTCACATAGCCGTCCTGCACATAAATTGCCAACGCATCCTTGAATGCCTGGGCCTCTTTACTCACCACTGTGCGGCCATTGCGGTAGCGAACCTTATAGTGATTCACTGAGGGGGGCACGAGTGGAACCGTGAATTCAAGTGTCTTGCTCACGATTGCGGCTCCTTGGCTCTAGCGGCGATGATCTCATCCGCGAGTATCCACGCTTCCCGCGTATTCATGCGGCCCTCAGCCGCAGTATATATCTTGTTCGCAGTCTCTGCGCGGGTTGCGCCAGCTAGTAGATTATCCATCCTGTCGCCATGCGCTTTCAGCCGCTCATTCTCCTGCTTCGCCTCGCGCAGTTCAGAGCAGTATTCCTCTAGCAAAGATTTCAGATTAGCGTGGGTAAGTTTGTCAGTACCATCACCCACTGTAGTGCGCCACGCTTCCTTTAATTCGCGCAGTTCGGCCTCCAGTCGGGCGATGCGCTGTTCAAGTTCTGGCTTCTCGCATTCGATTCCCATTGAATCGGTGCGTCCGCAATACTGCGGAAATTCGTCCTGCGGGATCGGGTGACTCATGGGCGCTTTCTCCTTTTGTGCATGGCGTATAGGTTGGCTACAATTACCACTCCACATGTTACCAGCAGAATGATGGGGCCTCCGAAAACACTCACTTCATTCCCTCGCTTTCCCGCAGCTCCGCGTTCTCTTTCCGCAGCGTCTCAATCACGTATGCGGCATTCAGGCGGTTGGCTTGAAGTTCTTCGATGTAACCCTCTAGCTTGGTAATCTTGGCCGCCAAATCCTCTTTCCCAAGTTCCTCACGCTCCATCAGGACGGCTTCCATGGCGGCGTAGAGACCTTGACGCCAACTGCCATCGGTTGCGTCAAGCACCTCCACATATTTTGCGATTGCAATCTGCTTCATCCGTTCGTCCATTTCCATCCCCCTTGCGCGGTTCTGCCGCGTCGCTCGGACGCGCTAACGCTGGTGCTGGTTGTGTAGTAGGTATTCA
>DATKTQ010000033.1:0-21765 GCA_035531055.1 Occallatibacter sp.
GGAACTCCCCGCGAAGTCCTCGCGCAGTTGCTCTCCGGCTGCGGATACAACGTGCTCATCCTCGGCGGACACGGCCCGCAGCAGCCTCTCCGCATCGTCCTCAGCCCACGCCCCACCGGCCCCGCACCGCCCGTCAGCCCATCCAGCCAGGACAGCGACTACGACAACGGCGCGCAGAATGAACCCATCCAGCCCAGTTTCCAGCCCAGTCCGCCCGTCCGCACGCCCCAGCAAATCATGCAGGAGATGCAGCAGCGGCATGAGCAGATGATGCAGCAGCATCCCGAGCAGCAGGAACAGCCCGAGCCCGGTCAGCCACAACCCGGCCAGCCTGAACCGGGCCAGCCCAATTAAGTTTTTCCCTTCAAGGAATCCATCAGCAGATCGCGATCGCGCCTGCTTCCAGGTTGCCGCCCTCAGATCGCGTTGCCAGCCGTCTCGGTCCGCGTCTTCGGCGCTCGCCGCTCGCCCGCCGGCCGCATCAGTGCGAACGTCAGGCGAACCGCGCCATAAGCCGACAGCACTCCAAGAACCAGCGCTCCCAGCGACGCGCAAACCAATAAAACCAGGTTGGTCAAATCTGCCATCATATCCTGCCTCGGCACCTTCTCAACTCCGCGCAACTCGCCGTCACCATCGTTCGCCGGCTTGTCCTTCGGAACTCCTTGGCAAGAGTAAAACCATTCGTGCAAATCTGGCAGCAAAGAAACGTCGCGTTGACCCTTGTTTCTATTGGCAAATAGAATACCTCATGAGGGTTGCCGCTTAAAAGACGGCCAGCACACTCTGGTAACACCCGCCGTGCCTTCATTGCCTTCACCATGTCCATCACTCACATCTCGGTGCGTGGGGCGCGCCAGCACAATCTGCGCGACATCAGCGTCCGCATCCCCCGCAACACCCTGACCGTCGTCACCGGTCTCTCCGGCTCCGGCAAAAGCTCCCTCGCGTTTGACACCATCTACGCCGAGGGCCAGCGCCGCTACGTAGAAACTCTCTCCGCCTATGCCCGCCAGTTCCTTGACCAGATCGAGCGCCCCGATGTCGACTCCATCGAGGGCCTTTCCCCCGCCATCTCCATCGAGCAGAAAACCACCAGCCGCAGCCCCCGCTCCACCGTCGGCACCATCACGGAAATCTACGACTACCTCCGCCTCCTCTACGCCTCCATCGGCACGCCCCATTGCCCCAACTGTGGCCGCCCCATCGCCCGTCAAACCGCCGACCAGATCGTCCAGCGCATCCTCCAGCTCGGTCGCGGCGAGCGCGTCACCGTCATGGCCCCCATCGTCCGCGGCCGCAAAGGCGAGTTCAAGGACCTCCTCGACCAGATCGACCTCCAGGGGTTCCGCGCCCGCGTCGACGGCGAACTCATGGACCCCTCTGACCCTCCCGCGCTCGACAAGCGCAAGAACCACAACATCGAAGCCATCGTCGATCGCATCCTTCTCAAGCCGTCCGCCACCGAGCCCGCGCCCCGGCCCGGCGTACCCCAGCCGCCCGGCAAACCTTCCGTCGAAAAGCGCCTCGACGCCGCCGTCTCCAAGGCCCTCCAGCTCGCCAACGGACTCGTCCTCGTCGCCTTCGCCGGCGCTCCGGATGCCTCTGAGCAGCTCTTCTCCTCTTCCATGGCCTGCCCGGACTGCGGCCTCGACGTGCCCAAACTCGAGCCCCGCAGCTTCTCCTTCAACTCCACCTTCGGCGCCTGCCCGGAGTGCCACGGCCTCGGCTCGCAGTATGACTTCGACCCCGCCAAGGTCATCACCGACTGGAACAAGCCCCTGCTCGACGGCGGCCTCGGCCCCGGCTCCGCCTCGCAATACCTCCTCCGCCTCATCCACCTCGCCGCCGAGCGTTACAAGATCAATCTCAAACTCCCCTTCGAAGACCTACCCGTCAAGCAGCAACACATCCTCGTCTACGGTCCCCCAAAAGGCGAAGGCCCCCGCACCGGCTTCCACGGCATTCTCGCCCACCTCCGCGACTCCCTCCAGGAAGCCCGCAGCGACGGCTACCGCGAGTACATGATGAATTACATGTCCGCCACGCCGTGCCCCGCCTGCCGCGGCCAGCGCCTCCGCCCCGAGTCCCTCGCCGTCAAAATCGGCGGCCTCTCCATCGCCGACTTCACCGCCCTGCCCCTCAACCGCGCCTTCTCCGCCGCCTCCGGCCTCACCTTCACCGCCCGTGAGGCGCTCGTCGCGGAACGAATCCGCCGCGAAATCGTCGAGCGTCTCGAGTTCCTCTGCGCCGTCGGCCTCAGTTATCTCGCGCTCGACCGCAACGCCTCCACCCTCTCCGGCGGCGAGGGCCAGCGCATTCGCCTCGCCACCCAAATCGGCTCCCGCCTCCGGGGTGTACTCTACGTCCTCGACGAACCCTCCATCGGCCTCCATCAGCGCGACAACAACCGCCTCATCCAGGCACTCGAGCAGCTTCGCGACCTAGGCAACACCGTCCTCGTCGTCGAGCACGATGAAGAAACCATCCGCCACGCCGACTACGTCCTCGACCTCGGCCCCGGCGCCGGCCGCCTCGGCGGACACGTCGTCGCCCAGGGCACTCCCCAGCAAATCATGGATTGCCCCGGCTCGCTCACCGGCCGCTATCTCTCCGGCGTCGCAACTATCCTCCACCGCCCAAAACCCCGTCTCCTCACCGGCAAATGGCTCACCATCACCGGCGCGCGCGAGCACAACCTCCACGACCTCACCATCCGCGTCCCCCTCGGCGTCATGACCGTCGTCACCGGCGTCAGCGGCTCCGGAAAAAGCACCCTCATCAACGACATCCTCTACCGCTCACTCGCCAAGCAGCTCTACGGCTCACGCGAGGAGCCCGGCAACCACGACGCCCTCACCGGCGCCGATCAAATCGACAAAGTCATCCGCATCGATCAGTCCCCCATCGGCCGCACCCCGCGCTCCAACCCCGCCACCTACACCCAGGTCTTCTCGCCCATCCGCGAACTCTTCGCCATGCTCCCCGAATCGCGCGAGCGCGGCTACAAAGCCGGCCGCTTCTCCTTCAACGTCGCCGGCGGACGCTGCGAGGCCTGCCAGGGCGACGGCCAGCGCCGCATCGAAATGAACTTCATGCCCGACGTCTTCGTCCAGTGCGAAGTCTGCAACGGCCGCCGCTACAACCAGGAAACCCTCTCCGTCAAATTCCACGGCCACTCCATCGCCGACATACTCGACCTCACCATCGAAGACGCCCTAACCATCCTCGCCGACGTTCCCCAGCTCAAGCAGAAGCTCCAGACCCTCGTCGATGTCGGCCTCGGCTACGTCCACCTCGGCCAGTCCGCCACTACCCTCTCAGGCGGCGAAGCCCAGCGCATGAAGCTCGCCCGCGAGCTCTCCAAGCGCCAGACCGGCCGCACCCTCTACCTCCTCGATGAGCCCACCACCGGCCTCCACTTCGACGACGTCCGCAAGCTCCTCGAAGTCCTCCACCGCCTCGCCGATCTCGGCAACTCCGTCGTCATCATCGAGCACAATCTCGACGTCATCCGCAACGCCGACTGGGTCCTCGACCTCGGGCCAGAAGGCGGAGAAAACGGCGGCCACCTCGTCGGCGCAGGCCGTCCCGCAAAAATCGCCGCCACCCCAAACTCCTTCACCGGCCAGTTCCTCGCCCGCTATTACACCTCCGCCGACGGCAAGCTCCAGCCCCTCACCCTCGCCGACCAAGACCTCGGCGAGGAAGACCTCGTCAACGCGCCGCCCCAGCCCACCCCCGCAGCCAAGCCCGCCAGTCGCGCGCGCAAAACCGCCGCAAAAAAATCTCCGTCCAAAAATTCGCCGGCTCCAAAACCTGCTTCCAAGTCTCCCGCCCGCCGCAGAAAGCCGGTCAACCCGTGACCCAACTGCCCGAGCAGGACCCTCTCGCCCCACCCAACGTTCCCGCGCCTGAGCCCGCATCGCCCGAACCTGCGCCCCCACCCCAACTCGAGCTCGTCCCCAGCGCCCCCGCCGCCGACTCCTTCGCCGAGCCTGCTCTCGAGTCTCCGTCAGAATCCATCCCCCTCACCACCCCCGAGCCGTTCCCCGATCACCTGCTCTTCCAGCAGTTCTTCCAGTCCCCACCCCAACCGGAAGAGCGCATCCCCCACTTCGGCCACGTTGCCATGCTCGCCGGGCTCACCCTCTGCGCCCTCTTCGGCGCCAGCATCCTCGCCCGCATCGGCCTTCACTTCCACCTCTTCGGTGCCACCACCTCGGAGCAGGCCGCAACGGACATCCACTACACCCTCGGCAGTGAAGCCATCGTCTACCTGCTCGCCCTCATCGGCTGCCTCGCCCTTTTCCCCCTCTTCTGGCGCAAAGGCTTCCTCGACGGCATTCACTGGCGTGGCGCCACCGCCATCCGTCTCCGCTTCAGCCTCATCGCCGCCGCCGGCGTCTGCTTCGTCCTCGCCATGTTCAACGGAATGGTCATGCCCGGCCCCTCCAACGCGCCCATTGACCGCCTCTTCCGCACCCCCGGCGCTGCCTGGCTCCTCTTCGGCTTCGGCATCACTCTCGCCCCGTTTTTTGAGGAACTGGCCTTCCGCGGCTTCCTACTTCCCGCCTTCTGCACCGCCTTTGACTGGGTAGCCGAGCAGGTCACCGCCCTGTCCTCCCAGCCGCTCCCCGGCCCCGGGGAATTGCCCCGTCACACCCCACTCGCCCGCGTCGTCGCCACCTTCGTCATCACCCTGCCCTTCCTCGCCTTCATCCCATACCGCACCGCAGACATCACCCCGCGCTTCCTTCTCGTCGCCCTCTGGATCCTCGGCTTCTCCCTCTGGTGGATGGCCGCCGGAATGCGTCCCTCCCCGCGCGCCTTCGCCCTCGTCCCCCCGCTCGACCCCGACGGACACCCCCTCTGGTCCTTCCCCGCCATGGCCATCTGCGCCATCCTCACCAGCGTTCCCTTCGCCCTCATGCACGGCGAGCAAACCAGCTACGCCCTCGGACCCTTCCTCCTCCTCATCTGCGTCAGCGTCGTACTCGCCAGCGTCCGCCTCTTCACCCGCTCGCTCGCTTGCAGCGTCCTCGTCCACGCCTGTTACAACTTCCTCCTCTTCTCCTTCATGTTCCTCGGCACCTCCGGCTTCCGCCACCTCGACCGCATGTAACCACACCAACAACAACTCTCCTCGTGACCTTCGGTTGCTTTTCAAACTCCCAGCCAGCCACCCAAAATCGGGTGCCCCATCCTTCGCGTCCTTCGCGAAGGGTGGGAAAGCACGGACGGAGCAGGGGCCTTCACGCCCCTGAATGCAATGCCGCAGGAAGAAGGGGCTTCAGCCCCGGAACAACCCCTCAAAAAATCTCCTCAAACTTTGCAGATTAATTCCCGAATTCCGTCACACTGGAATCAGACCGAAAGCTCAGCCCACCACGAGTTGACGGACAACTGATCTCTGGTTCCTGATCTCTGGTTCCTGATCTCTGTTCCCTGATCTCTGAAATCTGATCTCTGAAATCTGATCTCTGATCTCTGAAAACTGCTCCGCGCAGCGGAGCCACCCCCCTCCCCCCCTATTTATTTTTTTGCAGTTTTCCACAGACTTTTTGCCGATTAATTCGCGGAACCTGCTAGCGTGACCAACGCCTCATGCAGCTCCCGCGCACGTTCACTCGCCGCCTTGCCTGTCGCCGGCCCGCCTCACACGCCATCCGCCTCGCCTCGCAGGCGTATCGTTAACGGCAAAGGCGTTAGACCCCGCTCGGCACGCACTGCGCACCCCGGCCACTGCAACCCGAGCCAAACCGGCCCTTGCGCCGTGCATCCATTTCCACAGAAGGCGGTGTCTCGAGCCCGTGCAGACCAACGACAGACCCCGGCTCATTCTCGACGCGGTCACCCTCGGTGTCATCGGCGGCCTCAGCGCGCAGCTTTTCACCTGGCTGCTCCGCCTCTCCAGCCATCTCTTCCTCACCACTATCGCCGGTTTTCATCCGCCCGGACTGCCCGCGGACGGCCAGGTCCTCGCCGAAACCATCGGCCCCCACGGCCTCTGGCTTCTACCCCTCGTCACCACTCTCGGCGGACTCCTCTCCGGCATCCTCGTCTACGGCCTCGCCCCGGAAACCGAGGGCCACGGCACCGACACCGTCGTCAAAGCCCTCCACTGGACCGGCGGCACCATCCGCGCCCGCGTCGCCCCGGTCAAAATGCTCGCCTCCGCCATCACCATCGGCTCCGGCGGCTCCGCCGGCCGCGAGGGGCCCACCGCACTCATCGCCGCCGGCCTCGGCAGCATCTACGCGGACCTCTTCCACCGTCCCGTCCGCGAGAAGCGCCTCATCGTCCTCATGGGAATGGCCGCCGGCCTCTCCGCCATCTTCCGCTCGCCCATCGGCACCGCCATCTTCGCCGTCGAAGTCCTCTACGGCGGCATCGAATTTGAAGCTGAAGCCCTGCTCCACTGCATGCTCGCCGCCATCGTCGCTTACATGGTCAACGGCATCTTCGTCGGCTGGCAGCCCCTCTTCCAGGTTCCCGCTCAGTCCGCGCCCGCAGGCCTGGCAAACTACGGCTGGTACATCGCCCTCGGCCTCACCAGCGGCATCGTCGCCACCCTTCTGCCAGAGGTCTTCTACCGCATCCGCGACGCCTTCCTCGCCCTCCGCATGCCGTCCTGGCTCAAGCCCGCACTTGGCGGACTCCTCCTCGGCCTCATGGCCCTCGTCCTTCCCCAGGTCCTCGGCGGCGGCTACGGCTGGATCCAGCAAGCCATCGACGGCCGCATCGCCTTCCAGCTCATGCTCCTGCTCCTCGCCGCCAAAATGCTCGCCATGGCTCTCACCGTCTCCTCCGGCGGCTCCGGCGGAGTCTTCGCGCCCAGCCTATTCACCGGCGCCATGCTCGGCGGAGTCTTTGCCGCCGTCGCGCATCAGCCCGCTGCCGGCTTCGTCATCGTCGGCATGGGAGCCGTCTTCGGCGGCGCCGCCCGCGTCCCCATCGCCACCCTCCTCATGGTGGCGGAAATGACCGGCGGCTATCAGCTCCTCGTTCCCGCTGCTCTCGCCGTCATGCTCAGCTTCCTCGTGCAGGGCCAGCTCTCCATTTTCTGCAAATACGACAGCCTCTATGAAGGCCAGGTCGCCGGCCGTCAGGACTCACCCGCCCACCGTGCCGAGCACGTCGAAATCGCCCTCCAGCTCCTAAACCAGGGCAACGTCACTTTGCCCCCGCAAATGTCCCACCTCCAGCTCGCCGCGCTGCTTCAGTCCGGCGTCGCGCTCGACCTGCCAGACAGCCTGCGGCTCACCGCCGGCGCACTCCGTCCAGAGAGCCCCTGGGTCGGCAAAACCATTGAGGCGTCCGCCGTGTCGGAGACCATCCCCGGCGCGCGCATCGTCGCTCTGCTCCGCGGAACCTCCGTCATCTTTCCCCGCCCGCAAACCGTACTCCAGCCCGGCGACCGCCTGCTCATCATCGCCGAGCGCGCAGCCCAGGCCCAGCTCGCCGAGCATCTCGCCTCGCCCTCCGCCGCCGTGCAGCTAGCGGACATGGCCGCCACGTAGCGTCTCACTCCGGCTCTTCCAATCCCTGCACCGCCCCGGCCCGCGCGCCCGGCCGCACTATCCCGTACTTCACGTCCAGAAACTCCTGCATGTCTTCGCTCAGCGCCGCCGCCAGCTCCTGCCACGTCAGCACCGTCAGCCGCATCCGCAGCTCCGCCGTCCGCACCGCCGCCATCACCGCAAACCACATCTCCCGCAGCTCCGGCCGCCGCGCATCATGCAACACGCAAAACCGGCTTCCCGCCGCATGCGCGGCCAGCACGTTCCGAATCAGCTGATACCCCGCATAGCCCGGCTCCGCAGGCGCTTCCTCCCAGGCCCGCGCGGAAATCTCCGCCTGAAACGCCCGCGCCGCCGCATCGTCCTCCGCCGCCGCTTCCCACTCCTGTCCAAACGCCTCCGGAAACTCCACCGCAGCCCGCCGCCGCGCCTTCCGCATCTCCACCCGCGGCAGCCGCTCGCGGTCAAACACCTCGTCAAAATCCCGGTAAGCCTCCACCACCCGCGCCTCGCGCACCTGGAAGTCCGCCTCCGTCAACTTCGCTTCCACCAGCAGGTCGCCCAGCCGCAGGTCCACCTCCGTCCGGTCCACGCGCCTGTTCGTCAGCGCCACCCGCGCTCGCCAGCCAAACTCCGGCTCTCCCTCCGCCGCCACGCCCAACATCCCGCGCACCTCCACCCGCCCCAGCGTCGCCGGATGGCAAAACACATTCATCAGCAGCGCGTCCGAGCTCATGCAGGAATCCAGCTCTCTCCACTTCCGCTCCGCCTTCGGCAACTGCCGCGCGCCCGTGTGCACCTTGTCGAACCGCCGCATCCACTCCGGCCGCAGCATCATCGCCGCATACGCCGCATCCTCAAAATTCCCGTGCCTTCCCTCCTCCGGCGCATACACCACCACCGGCGGCGTCCCGTAGCTCTCCGCATGCGCCCGCCCGCGCGCATACATCCGGTTCCGCGCGCAAAGCTCCTCGCGCAGCCACCCCGCGCTCTGGATCGCCTCCGTCGTCATGCCTGCCTCACACGTCCCATCTCGCATCCAGCTTTCGCCCGCATCCATCCTTTGGTTGAGCGCCGCATCCGCCTGAAATGCGAAAATATCATTCGTGAACGCGACTTCCCGACACCTTCTTACGCTGGCCGCCGCCCTGCTCGTGGCCTCCGCCTTTTCTCTTCCCGCCAACGCCCTTTGGGGACACAAGGACAAAGACGCCGAAAAAGCCGGCGCCGTCCTCTTCCGCGACAAAGGTTGCGCCCACTGCCACGGAGCCGACCGCGCCGGAACCAAAAAGGCTCCCTCGCTCGTCAACATCCGCAAGAACAAGCTCTGGACGCCAGACAAAATGGCAGGCCAGATTCTCAACGGCGGAAAAAAGATGCCGCCCTTTTCTGATTCGCTCAGTGATCAGGAGTTGGCGCAAGTCATCGCCTACCTGCGGTCCAAGCACCCGCCCGTTCCTCCGCCGCTCACAACCGCCGCCGCAAACTAATCCATTCGCGTGCCGGCCTGCCCCGCACGGGCCGCGCTCAAACCAGAACCGGCGTGTTCGCCACGCCTTCCACGCCAAACACGCGCCGATACCGCTCCACCTCTGCCGCCGGGCCCATCGCCTTCGAGTAGTTGTCGCTCAGCTTCACCGCCGGCCGCCCATCCACCTCGCTCAGCTTGCACACCAGGCTCACCGGGTCAAAGCTCTGGTCGTCGTGCGGATTGCAGTCCCGAAAGTCATTCGTCAGATACGTCCCCCAGCCCGCGCTCAGGCGGATCCGCCGGCCCGGAGCCCATTTCCTCTCGTCCTCAAAGTCGCTCGCCCGCCGAAAGTCTTCCGGTCTGGCCCCGTTCCGCATCGTCCCGCCAAAGTAGGCATGCAGTCCCAGAATCACATTCACGTCCAGCGCGTCGGAGGCAATCAGCCGCTTGCTCCGCGGGTCGCAGCCCCGTTCCCGCAGCCATGCAATATACTCATCGCCCGCCGCAAACGGGTCCTTGCTGTCCATGCGCTGCCCCGTCCAGTTCGCCACCCACTCCGGCGCGTTCCGCAGAAACTGTGTAGTCCCGAAGGTGTCCGGCAGCAAAATCAGCAGCTCGCCCTGATAGGTCTGCTGCCACAGCTCCAGCAGCCGGTACTGCGCGGAGCGCAGCTCCTCTTCCGTATCCGCCAGCGCCGCCATCGCCATCGGCAGCTCATGCGCGTTCGTGCCAATCGCCTCCAGATCATGCTTGTACGCCAGATAGGTATTCGAGCTGCCCGCAAAGCTCGCGCCCAGCACGTCGCTCATCGCCTTCACCACGTACTCCTGCCACAGGAAGCTGTGCCGCCGCCGCGTGCCAAAGTCGCTCACACTTAGCCCCGGCACACCCCGCAACCGCTCCATCTTCTGCCACAGGCGCGCCTTCGCCCGCGCGTACAGAATGTCCAGCTCGAACTCCGTCAGCCCCTTCAGGCTGGCCCGCGTCTTCAGCTCGTCAATCACTTCCAGCGCATAAATCTCCCACATCGTCGTAGCCGTCCACGGCCCGTCAAAGCGCAGGGAAATCTGCCCGTCCTCCAGCCGCAGCTCAAAGTCGGAAAGTCGAAAGTCGTGTTCCAGCCAGTTCAGGAACGCCGGCTCAAAAATGCCCCGCCGCCCATAAAACGTGTTGCCCGCCAGCCAGATCAGCTCCGACTTGTGGAAGCGTAAACTCCGCACCGCCTCCAGTTGTTCGCGCAGCTGAATCACGTTCACCACCTGGCCCAGCGGCACCGCCGCCGTCCGGTTGGTCAGCGTAAACGTCGCCCGTGTCCGCGGAAAATGTTTCCAGATGAACTGCAGCATCAGCAGCTTGTAGAAATCCGTATCCAGAAGGGATCGCGTGATGGGATCCAGCTCCCAGTTGTGGTCGTGTGCGCGCCTGGCCAGGTTGATAATCACTGTGTCTTTACTCTAAATGTGTCCGCGTGCTTCCGCTTCAATCCTCGGTATCCTGCTGCAGATAGGCGCCGCAGGACCGCCGCACCACCAGCCGGGTCGGCACCAGCACGTCCCGAATCGGCAGCTCCGGATGTTCCAGCCGCTCCAGCATCGTGGCCATCGCCACCGCGCCAATCCCCGCGCAGTCCTGGTGAATCGTCGTCAGCGGAACCGGCAGCAGACTTGCGTACTTCACGTCATCCGTGCCCACAATGCGCACATCCTCCGGAATCCGCACACCCAGCCCCATCAGCGCCTGCATCAGCCGCGCCGCCGTCAGGTCGTTGCCGCACACCACTCCCTCAGGACGCGCCGTTTCCATCATCCTGCGCACAAATTCGCCATCCTCCGCACTGCCCCGCCAAATCGGTTCCGCCTCCGGACGAATCCCAAAGCTGCGCAGCGCCTCATGCACTCCGGTAATGCGCGCATCTAATGTGTTGGCGGAGCACTCATCGCCCAGGAAGACCAGCCTGCGCACGCCCAGCCCCAGCAGGTGCGACGCAGCCACATAGCCCACCCGGCGATTATCCACGCCCACCAGGTCATGCTCTGAGCGCTCCGGATACGGCATGTAACAGCGGTCCAGCAACACCACCGGAATCTTTGCCCGCTCAAGCGTCCGCGCAATCCGGCGATTCACCGCGTCCTTCTCGCTCGTCAGCTCAATCGGTGCAAAAAATACCCCGGAGACTTTCTGCAGAATGAACGACTGCACCAGTTGCTCGGCTTCTTTCGCCGTCTCACGCGCCGACGTAGACGCATTGCCCCACAGGAGAGCGTCCGGCCGCGCAAATGCCGAGCGCATCATTCCGTGGCAAATCGGCTCAAAAATCTCCGTCAGGCCCAGCTCGGGAATCAGCAGGCCAAAGGTTCGTCCGGACGTCTCGTGCTGGCCCTGCACGTGCGTGCCCGCACCCGGCCGCCGAGTCACCAGGCCCATCCGCTGCAGGTCCAGCACCGCCTTGGCCACCGTAATGCGCGAAGCCTGAAAAATCTTCCCCAACTCCGCCTCGCTCGGCAGCCGGTCCCCCGGTTTCAGTTCGCCGGACTGAATCGTCTCCAGCAGATGATCGAAGACCCGTCGATGCTTCGAAACACGGTTCGCTGGATCCACCTCCGGCGGGGCCGTCAGCTTGCTTGCGGACTTGCGTGGTCTTGCCATTCCAGTCTTGCCTTCCTATCCCGCCCCGCGCCCTGCGCCGGCCTCACCCGGCCGCACGCGGAAACGGTTACAGCAACACTACCGGAGACAGGAAATCTTTGTCGATGCATTCTTTGCTATCCCAAGCAGGAATTGCAATGCCTTTCCCCCGCGCGCAAGCTCTCGCGGCCGCAGAGCTGATTCCCTGTCGAAAATCCCCTCAACACTCTGTCTTTTCAGCTGGTTTCAGCATCCTTTGGGGCTGTCCGTGGCCCAGCCATGCCGCACGGCTCACATTGGATGGTCATGACGCTGCGGCGCGATTTTTGTCTTGCCAATCTCAAACTGCCTTACCGCCACCGGAATCAGCCGTTTGGCATCTTCGCGCACCCGGTACGTGCGGTCCACCGCCACATCCTCAAAGTGCTGCCGAATCCCCGAAGCCGGCCACCAGACCTCAATCTCGCGGATTCTCTCCGCCTTGCCCACTCCAATGTGCTGCTCCATCGGATTGCCGCCAAAGCTCGAAGCCGACCCCACCGCACGATAAATTGACCGTCGGTGACCGCCCTCGTCCACCGTCACCCGGATGCGCGCACCATACCCCGCGCGGTTGCTCCGCACCCCAACCAGTTTCAGCGTCACCCAGTGATTTCCGTGCCCCGGGTTCCGGTAAAGCGCCGCATGGAATCCGTCTCCCGGAAATGCTCCGCCCAACTCCTCAAACACGTCCTCATTCCCATTGCCTTCCAGGTCCGCAAACGCAATACTGTGCCCCTTCTGCAGATTCCCAAAGCCTCCGGAAGTCGTCACATCCTGAAAGTGCCGCCCCTCATCATTGCGATACATCCGGTTCGGCAGCAAAGCCTCAAACGAAGGGTCGCCCAGCCCCGTATACACATCCAGCCAGCCGTCATTGTCCAGGTCGCCAAAGTTCGCGCCCATCACCGCAATCGAGCGGTCCAGCCCCGCCGCATGGGGCACCCGCGTAAACGTGCCGTCATGGTTATTGCGAAACAGCACCGAGGGCGATGCCGCATTCGGCTTGCCCAGTTCCTCCGCGCCCACGTCCTCCATCGACGTCGTCGAGTACCCGCCCGCAAAAATATCCAGCCAGCCGTCGTTGTCGTAATCAAAAAACCACGTCGGGAAGGTGTAACGCTTGCCTCCCAGCCCAGCCTTTTGCGTAACATCGGTAAATTTCCAAGCGCCGTTGTCCGGGAGCTTTGGATCCGCCGGCCCGTCATTGCGAAACAAATAACTCGTGCCGAACATCGTGGAAACATACAGGTCCGGACGCCCGTCGTTGTTGTAGTCGCCCCAGGCCACGCCCTTCACAAACCCCAGGTTCGATCCCGACACGCCCGCCATCGCCGTCTCCGGCCCGCCCGGCGCCTTCACTTCCGTGAACGTTCCGTCATGGTTGTTATGGAACAGTTGCGACGGGTGCTCATCGCCCGGCTTCGACTCGTGCCCCACAAACAAGTCCAGCCATCCATCCCCGTCATAGTCCGCCCACGCCGCCGTCTGTCCCGGTCCGTTCACCAGCAGCCCCGCGTGCTCCGTCACGTCGTCGAACGTGCCGTCCCCGTTATTCCGCAGCAGAGACATTGGATACTCGCCGAACTTGCCCCACCATCCGCCGCGCAGTACCAGCACGTCCGGATACCCGTCGTTGTTGTAATCCGTCAGCACCAGGTTCAGCCCGCCAATTTCATCCGCCAGACCGGCTTCCTTCGTGCGGTCAGTAAAAGTTCCATCCCCGTTGTTATGGAAATAATGCATCGAATCCAGCGGCCCCGACGACGACAGCAGAATATCCTTCAGCCCGTCCCCGTCAAAGTCCTCCACAATCGCGCCACCAGACCGCTCAAAAGCATCCACTCCAGCCAGTCCCGCCACATCCGGAAAGTAGCCCACGTCATTCTCAGACTCGTAGAGCGACGGCGGCGCCAGCCATTTCTTCGGCACGTCCTGCGGATAGCGCCCCAGCTGCATGTACGCGATGTTCAGCAGCCATCGGCAAATCTCGCTCTCCGGGTCCAGCCCCAGCGCAATCGTGTACTCGCGCACCGCTCCCTCGGCCCCGCGCGTCTTGCTGTGGATGCCTTTCCCTCGCAGCGGAAAATTGCAGCTCAGCGCGTTGTGCCCGCCAATGCAGTTCTCCTGTTCTCCCAGCCGCAGATAGCACAGCGCCAGCAGTCGGTGAATCTCAAACTGCATTGCGCGCGGCACCTCCGCCAGGTGCGGCTGGATTTCCTTCACCAGCCTCTCCATCGTTTCCACGGCCTGCTCGCTGCGCCCCGCGCGAAGCTGCTCATTGGCCAGTTCCATCCGCACCGTCACCTCTTCGCTCAGAGTCAACGGCTTGGTCAGCAGAATTTCCAGGTACGCGGCGCGTTGGAAAGGCTTGTTCGGGTCCGATTTCCAGTCGTAGGCGTCAAAGATGGCGCGCAGTCGCTGGCCCATGCGCCGTGCGCCTTCGCCATGGGGAAGGGTTGCCGGCTTCCTCGCCGGCGTTGCGGCATGCGCGGCTGCCTGCAACAGCCCACCCAACACGATGACTGCAGCCCGTCGCATCCAACCCGTCGCCATGCGGCCTTATCCTTCGATTGCCGCGGCCATCGCGACCCGCACCATTTCCGGCAGCGGCGGCATGGCGCCGCTCTGCGAAGCCACCCAGCTGCCCCAGCGGTTTCCCGCGTCGTTCAGCGTCGCCAAATCCGCGCCGCGCAGCAGATAGTGCGTCATCGCCGCGGTAAAGGCATCCCCGGCCCCAATCGTGTCCACCACCGTCACCGGAAGCCCCGGATGCTCGTCCCACTCCTCGCGCGTCACCAGCAGGCTGCCGTGTCCGCCGCGCGTCACCGCCACCAGTTGCAGCGTAGGAAACTCCTCCAGCATCTTCTCCGCGCCCCGCCGCAGCGCGCCGGAGCCCGAATCCTCCTCCGCGGGCAAACCCAGCAGCGCAAGCACCTGCGGCACCTCGGCATCGTTCATCTTCATCACCGTGGCCAACTCCATGGATTCCTGCATCACTTCGCCCGAGTAGAACGGCGCCCGCAGATTTACGTCGAACACGCGCACGCAGGCCGACGAGGTCTGCGCCGCCAGCGTCTGAATCGTCTGCCGCGACTCGTGGCTCCGCTGCGCCAGCGCTCCAAAGCAGATTGCATCCGCGCGCTCCGCCATCTGGACCCACTCATCGGAAAGCTCCAGAAAGTCCCACGCTGCCGGCTCATGGATTGTGTACTCCGGCTGGCCGTCCTTCAGCGCCACCGTCACCCGGCCCGTCTCGTGCGCTGGGTCCACCTGCAGATGCCCCGCATCCGCCGGCAGCGGATCCAGCAACTCCACCGCGCGCCGCCCCAGGTCATCCCGCCCGATGCGGCTCAAAATCGCGGCATGGTTGCCCAGCCTGCCTGCCATCACCACAAAGTTCGCCGGCGCCCCGCCCAGCCGAGGCCCCTCCGGCAACATGTCCCACAACAACTCGCCCATGCCCAAAATCAGATGCGGCTCTTTCAAGGGTTCACTCCAGCAATTCCAAATGTCTCGCGGTCAATGTCCTGCGTGAGCCTCCATTTGTCATGGCAAAGGATTGCTCTTCCAATTGCACCCACAAGCTTTCTCTCTGTGGCGTACACTCGTCAATTCTTTCTTGAAGAATTTCCTGCTTTCCTCTCAGGCCGGCCCATCCAGCGCCACATCGAGCAGTCCTCATAGTCCGCATAGGCATACTCGCCCTCCGGCTGGTTCCGCAGAATCGCCTTGTCCGCCGCCGCATCCTCGCGCGACCGCCGCACCCGGCCCAGGTAAAGCCGCGCAAATCCGCGCTCCATCTCCAGCACGCCGTCCTGCTCGTTGTTCACATACAGCAGATCCAGCTGCTCCGGCCGGTCGGCAAACTGCGTCCCGAGGCTCTTAACAAACCTGCGCATCACCGCCGCGCCAAATGGATGAAACAGGAACACCACGCACGGCCCCGCCGGGAAGGACAGCTCCGTGGCATCCCCGCAGACCACGCGCATCTTTGTCTGAGCCCTTCCGGCCTTTCGCCACACCCTTGCATTCCGCCGCGCTACGCTCGCCAGCTTGGGATGCAGTTCCACTCCCAGCACCTGCCGAAAGGGGATCGCAGACGCCAGCAGCATCGCTCGCCCCATGCCCGCACCGGCATCCACAAAGGTAAAGTCTTCCACGCTGAGGCCGGGCCGGCTCTTCTGCCAGCGCGCCAGCATCCAGGCAAACACCGACGGAGCCACTCCAAAATAAGCCGTGGAGTGGCGGTCATGCCGATGGCCGCTCTTCAGGTGCCGTCCCGCCACCAGTCCGCTGGTGCGGACTCCATGCTCCGCGTCGAACGGGTGCCGCAGCAATCCGTCCCGCACCGTCAATCCGGGCAGCCGTCGCCGCGAACCCTCTCCCTGTTTCTCGTCGTTTCCTTGCAGCACTGAGGCACTGTAGCACAAGCAGCCAGTCACTACTCCGCGGATTCCGCACGCGTCGCATGCCCCGCTTCCCGCGTCAGAGCAATCGGCATCGAGATGGACCGCAGATGCAAATCCCGCTGTGGAAACGGAATCTCGATCCCCTCCTTCGAAAATACCTTGAAGATGGCAAAGTAAAGGTCGCTGCGCAGAATCTGCGGCGTGCGAACCTGGTTCATCGTCCACACCCGCAACTCAAAATCCAGCGAGCTGTCCCCAAAATCGCAGAAAATTACGTCCGGCTCCGGGTCCACAAGCACGTCCGGGTGCGCACGCGCCACCTGCAGCAAAATCTTCTTCACCTTCTCCGGGTCACTCGAGTACGACGTGCCCACATCCAGCTTGATGCGCACGCAGCGGTCATTCGCCGTCCAGTTCGTCACCCGCTTTCCGGTGAACTCCGAGTTCGGAACAATAATCACCACGTTGTCGTTCGTCCGCACCCACGTGCTTCTTGCCGCAATCTGAATCACATCCCCAGTCAGGTTCTCAATCTCCACCCGGTCGCCCACCTTGATGGGCCGCTCCGCCAGCAGAATCAATCCAGACACAAAGTTGTTCACCACGCCCTGCAGGCCAACGCCAATTCCCAACCCGACCGCGCCGCCCAGAAAGGCCATGCTGGAAAGGTCCAGCCCCAACGACTGCAACCCGACCGTCGCGCCAACGAAAAACACCACGTAGCCCGACGTAACCGACAATGCATATTGCAATCCCTCATCCAGCGAAGTCCGCCCCAGAACCCGGTCGCGCATGATCTTCCTGGTCAGGTGGGAACCCAGGCTCAGCAGCGTCAGAAAGACCGTTGCCTTCATCAGGAACATCGGCGTCACTGGCAGATTCCCGATCATGAAAAACGTGATGTTCAGCACGTGGCCAACTGCCCGTGCCACGTCGGCAAGCGGGCCAGAGGTCGCATGAGATCCGTTCCATGCCAGCGCAATCGCAGCAGAAAACACGACCACAATCGCAATTCGTAATTTGAGCTTCATGAGTCCTGACTTGCCTCGTTGGATGGAGTCAGCATGCACCCGCCCCGCACGGCCAGACTGCATGGCAGGGACGAACGAGAACCGTGCAGCACTTCTTCGCTGCTTTTCTCAAAGGCCCATGCGGGCACTGGAACCGTGCAACCGGCCACTGTTCCTCAGTATGGCTCCGCTGCGGCGCTCGTGTCGAACGCGCATCCATGCGCTAGGCCTTCACCGCCGGAAAAATCGTCATACGCAACTGCGTGGACCCATACGGCACCAGCGTCACTTCTTCCGTCGTCGCGCTCACTGCGGCCTCGCTCATCTCCGGCAAGCACGGCGTGAATTGCTGCGCCGGGTTGTCAGGATTCGCCTGCAGTTCCCACCCGTCAATCTTCTTCGCTGGCACCGTCAGCGCCAGTGGCGGATGTTGCCAGGGCTCCAGAGCTTCAGCCTCGGTTACAGGCAGCCGCTTCACCGTAACCGCGGTTTCCAGCGTCGCCTCGTCCAGCGCCAGACCATAATTCCACGCGCTCGCCGGCCGTGCCTCCCAGCTGGGAAAATCCTTCGTCGTGTACCGCCGCTCCACCTTCGTCGTCCACGCTTCCTGGATCGGCAGCGAGTACACCAGCGGGCCACGCTCCACGCCAATCCCCTCCTGAGGCCAGCGCGAAAGCGCCAACCGCATCGGCAGCGTCAGCGTCACGGCATCGCCCGGCTTGAACGTCCGCCGCAAAACCACAAATCCCTTCGCGTTGGCCTTTGCCGCCACGTTCACTCCATTCACCTCCACGCGCGGCGCGGCACACCAGCCCGGAATCCGCAGCGCCAGCGGAAAACTCACCGCCTGCTCGGCCTGAATCTTGAAGTGAATCCGATCTTCGAACGGATAGCCCGTCTGCTGCTCAATCTCCACCGGCGTCTGCTCCGCGCCCACCCTCGCCCGCACCCGCGACGGGCCGTAGAGCACCGCAGCCAGTCCGCCGTCATTCGTCTGCATCCACATCCGAATTGCGTAGTTCGGAAAGATGCGATGTACGTTGCCGCCGCAGCACGCCGTGTGCTGTCCCGGATTCGGCTGGTAGGCCATCATCCGTCCGCCGTGCTCCATCACGTTGTGGTCGGAGTTCAGCGTTGCCAGAAACTGATTCGGGCAGGAGAAGTATTGCAGCGCCTTCCAGTCGTTCTTGATTGCCCCCGGCCCTGCATTGAAGCACGCGCGCTCCACCCGGTCCGCCCACACCGCGTCACCCGTGGCCAGCAGCATGTAGCCCCAGGACCAAGTGTGATCTGCAATGTCGCAGGTTTCGTGCGAGTCCAGCGACGTCACCGTGCGGAACCACTCGGAGGTCGACGGAATCCCGTCAATCAGCATGTGATTGTCGAAGATGCGTCGCTGGGCAGCATGCGCAAAGCGCAGATACTCCCGATTCCCCGTATACAGGTACAGAATCGCCGGCTGTTTGGCCGTCTCCGCATAGGTCACGCCGTGTGCGTTGATCGGCGTGGCCGCATAGACGCGCAGCTCTGACAAATCTCCATGATCCGGATCGTCAGCCACCGTCATGTACTGCTTCCAGGACTTCTCCGCCAGCGCCAGCAGCCCCTTGTCCCCGCTCCTCTCATAGCACCAGAGCATGTCCTCGATATTTGTCACGTTGCGCGTCGGAGTCCCGTAAGAGGCCGTGTCGTTCCGGTAGTGCCGCTGCATCGCGCGCACAATTTGCGCGGCCGTTACGCCCTGCAGCGGCGATTGCCCATCCGACAGGGCTCCCAGCCCGCGAAAGAACAAGTTTTGCGGCCAGCGATGAAAGTCGCCCTTCGGGTCTTCGAAAAACTCCGGCCCAATGTAGCCGTTGGTATCCACGTGCGAAAGGGTGTAGCGAATCGGCATGCCCACCTTGGCCAGCAGTTGCTCATCCTTCAGCACCAGCGCCAGCCGCGTCGCGCCGTCAATCCAGTAGGCCTTCTGTTCCCACGGCCACCAGGACTCGCCCTCCTGCTCCGTGCCCCAGTAGTCCGCGCTGAAAGGCCAGGAAACCTCCGGCAGCTTCGAGCCAAGCTCGGCAGCCTGCTTTTCCAGGTAAGCGCGCAGCCACCCCTCCGGCCGCACCGCCCCCGGAGGCAGCGCTCGCAGGGCCCCGTGGTAGTCTACTCTGCCGCCGGTCTCCTCCCCGGCCGCGGCCGCCCCGCCTGCGCTCATCAGCATGGCCGAGCTCATCAGCGCCATGCGCACAAACTCCCGCCGATTCAGCTCCGTGGCTGCCGAAGACGACTGCTTCTTCATCCATACACCTCAATTTGGAGCGTTCCGCTGCTACCCGAACGCGTGAACAGGCCATCGTATCAGAGGGATGCAGGGCGCTCACGGGCTCGGATTCGCCCCCTGCGCAGTCCAAAAATCGCCGGTCAAATCCCCTTGTCCATCCCGCGCCGGCCAACCTAACCCGCCCAAATCGTGCATCCCCTGTTACCAAAGCAGGAACCGCCCTCTCTCGCGCGGCGTCTCGTGAATGACAGCAGCTGCCGGGACGCGGTAGGCTGATGAAGAGTCGCCTAGTGAGCGACGAAGGAGCACTTTCACCCCATGCCTATTCAAGCAACTTCAAAGATCTGGCACAACGGCACCCTCATCCCCTGGGAACAGGCAAACATCCACGTCATGAGCCACGTCGTGCATTACGGCTCCAGCGTGTTTGAGGGCATTCGCTGCTACGCGCAACCGCAGGGCTCGGCAGTCTTCCGCCTGCCGGAGCACATGCAGCGGCTGCTCGATTCGGCCAAGATCTATCGCATGGAACTTCCCTTTTCGCTCGATGAACTCTGCGCCGGTGTGGTGGACCTCATCGAGGCCAACGCCGTTGCGCCCTGCTACATCCGCCCTATTGCGCTGCGCGGCTACGGCGAAATGGGCGTCAGCCCCAAGGGCTCGCCCGTCGAGGTCTACATGGCCAACTTCCCCTGGGGCAAATATGTCACCGGTCACGGCGGCGCGGATGTTTGCGTCTCCAGTTGGAACCGCCTCGCGCCCAACACCATGCCCACCCTGGCCAAGGCCGGCGCCAATTACATGAACTCCCAGCTCATCCGCATGGAAGCTGACACCAACGGCTATGCCGAGGGCATTGGCCTGGACGTGAACGGCCTCGTCAGCGAGGGCTCCGGAGAGAACATCTTCCTCGTCCGCAACGGCGTGCTCTACACACCACCGCTGGCCAACTCCGCACTCAGCGGCATCACCCGGGACAGCGTGCTCACCATCGCCCGCCATCTCGGCCTCACCGTAATTGAGCAGCCCGTTCCGCGCGAGATGCTTTACATCGCCGATGAAGTCTTCTTCACCGGCACCGCGGCGGAGGTCTCGCCCATCCGCTCCATTGACCGCATCGTTGTCGGCGACGGCAAGACCGGCGAAATCACGCAGAACATCTCCGACGAGTTCTTCGCCATCGCCAACGGCCTCAAGCCAGACCGCTTTGGCTGGCTCACGCCCGTCAAGGTCAACGCCACGGAGCCGGTCTCGGCCTGATTCCAACCCTTTCCGCAGGAACACAGGGGGCAGCCGTCAAGGCTGCCTTTCTGTCGCATGGCCAGTTCGCAGGGTTGCGCCGGGTATCATGAAACGAAGGCCCCGTTTGGGGGCCCGGTTGGGATGCGGCGTTTTTCCTGCGGAAACGAGGACGCCCCAGGACCCACCCGATCCGGTAGTTGGCATCGATCTCAAGCTCAAGGAAGACTGCCCCGCGTGAAACCCGACATGAAAGTGCGATTGGCCGGCCTCGAACTCGCCAGTCCCGTCATCGCAGCCAGCGGCACCTTCGGCTATGGCATTGAGTTTGAGGAGATCGTCTCGCTCGAGCGCATCGGCGGCTTCGTCACCAAGGGCATCTCCCTCGAGCCCCTCTCCGGCCACCCGCCTGTCCGCATCCTGCAGACGGCTGCCGGCATGCTCAACGCCATCGGGCTGCAGAACGTGGGCGTGGAGGAGTTCCTCGCCCGCAAGCTTCCGCCCATGGCCCGCTACCCCGCCTGCAAAGTCTTCGTCAACGTCTTCGGTTACACCGTCCAGGAGTACGTGGCCGTCATTAGGCGGCTGAATGACGCCGAGGGCATCGCCGCCTACGAGCTCAACGTCTCCTGCCCCAACGTGCACGCCGGCGGCATGGCCTTCGGTTCGGATCCTGGCGAGCTTGGCTACCTCGTCCACCAGGCGCGCGCTGCCACCCGTCGTCCCCTCATCGTCAAACTCTCGCCCAATGTCACCTCCATCGCGCAAATGGCCCGCGTGGCCGCCACCGAAGGTGCCGACGCCATCAGCCTCGTCAACACCTTCCTCGCCATGTCCATTGACGTGGAGACACGCCGCCCGCGCCTCAGCAACATCACCGGCGGCCTCTCCGGGCCGGCCATCAAGCCCATCGCACTCCGCATGGTCTATGAGGCGGCTCACGCCGTCAAAATTCCCATTCTCGGCATGGGCGGCATCGTCACTCCGGAAGACGCCGTCGAATTCCTTCTTGCCGGAGCCACGGCTGTGCAGGTGGGAACCGCCAGCTATGCGGATCCCCGCGCCGTCGAGCGCATCGCCTCCGGCCTCCAGTCCTGGTGCCGCGGCCATCAGGTGGAGCAAGTCTCCAGCCTCACCGGCGCACTCGAATTTCCTCGCAACGGCTGATCTCATCCGC
>DATKTQ010000034.1:0-2186 GCA_035531055.1 Occallatibacter sp.
GCCCCCCATGTCGCAGCAGTCTGCGCAGATGCCGCCGCCGCCCCGTCAGGCTCCCCCGCCGCCGCCGGTCGTTCGCCATCTCACCCTGGCCTCCGGCACTTCGCTGCCCATCCGCCTCACCGATGCTCTGGACACCAAGACCATACAGACCGATGACGTCTTCCACGCCTCGGTCGCCCACGACATCCTCGTCAACGGCATCGTCGCCATTCCTCAGGGCTCGCCCGTGCTGGGCCACGTGGTGGAGGCCCGCGAGGCCACCCACTTCAAGGGCCAGTCCCTGCTCTCCCTCGAGCTCACCCAGGTCACCGTCCGCGGGGAAAAGATCCCCCTCCAGACCGACACCTTCACCCGGGAAGGTAAGGCTCGCGGCAAGAACACCGCCGAGAAGGCCGGTGGCGGAGCTGTCCTCGGCGCCCTGGTCGGCGCTCTGGCCGGCGGCGGAAAAGGCGCGGCCATCGGAGCCCTGGCCGGCGGTGGTGCCGGCGCAGGCGTCAACGCCGTCACCCGCGGACAGCAGATCCAGCTTCCCTCCGAGTCCCAGCTCGAGTTCAGCCTGCAGAACCCCGTCTCGCTCTCGGTCACCATCCTGCCCTCCGGCAGAGTGGAAAACCCCCAGAACACCAACCCCCAGTTGCAGCATCGCTGAGACCCGAACCAGACCCGCCTTCCCTTGCTCCACCGGCTGCCTTGCCGCCGGTGGGCAGCCCACGCGCAAAGTAACCATTTCCCCAGACAAACGTGTCGCGTTTCCGGGCATTTTGTCACTTTAGTTCCGCCACTCGGTAATCTGGCGCGCTCCATGGGCTATCGCTACCATCGGCAATAGGTCACAGAGCTTTAGGCGAAATAAGGAAAATATTCCGCCTGCTCTCTTCGCCCGAGGTGCCAACCATGTCTCCCGTTCATCCCGTGCAAGATTCCGTCGAGATCAGCCCACGCTTCCGCCAGAGCATCCAGGACCGCATCACCCGCCTGGAACAGGATGCCGAATGCGATGAGGCACAGGCGGCCCGGCTGGACAATGACGACCACATCCGCCGCCAGATGCTCCTCGTCGCCGTGCAGCGCGCCGAGGCCCTGCGCATGCGCCTCTTTCTCCACCATGCACGCAACCGCGCAGACCGCCCCCTCATTTCCCTCTAACGCAAGTTCCCATCTTCCGGGGCATGTCTTCGCCCTCCAGCAAAAAAGGCCGCGCTCCCATTCCTCGGGAGGCGGCCCTTCTTCTTCCCTCAAATCTTCTGGAGCACCGGGTCGGGATTGAACCGACGTATACAGGTTTTGCAGACCTGCGCGTTAGCCACTTCGCCACCGGTGCTCGTCGCGGGCCTCGTCCCACGCCCGTCTCAAAAAAGCCATCCCCGCTAGAAACTCAAAAACCCACCGCGCCGGTTAGCGGGTGGGTCGTCGGGTCTCACAATTCCGTTTTGCGGAATCCAGCCCTAAGAACATGCCCGCGCGGCGCGCCCCATACAGCGGGGACACGGACACAGCGCGGAATGAATCGTTTGGGCCATGTGAGTACTGGCCGGTAAGGATTTCCGTTCGCGAATCGTCCTTCTCCGGCTAGCTGTAGGGTAGTAAGCCCTGTGCCCGGTGTCAAGGCGCAACCTGCCCGGCATCTTTCCTTTGGTAAGCGCCGCCTCAATCCCGGATAATCATGCCATGTGGACCCGCTCCGAGGCTGCCCGTGCCTGATCTCGCCTACTCCATCGTCGATGTCTTCACCGCCTCGCCCCTCGCCGGCAATCCTCTCGCCGTTGTCGAGGACACCGTGGGCCTCTCCGCCGAACAAATGCAAGCCATCGCCCGCGAGTTCAACCTCTCTGAGACCACCTTTGTCCAGCGCCGCCCAGCTGCAGTCGAGCAGGCCCAGGGCGTCCGCGTCCGCATCTTCACCACGCAGGAGGAGCTGCCTTTCGCCGGCCATCCCACCCTCGGCACCGCCAGCGTGCTCCGCCTCACCGCGCCGGAGGTCGTCCGCGACCACACCGTCACGCTCGCCCTAAACGTCGGCCCCATTCCTGTCCGCTTCCAGCCCGCACCAGACCGGCCCAGTTCAGACCATCCCGACTCACTCTTCGGCGAGATGACCCAGCGCGACCCCCAGTTCGGCGCCCTGCTCGATCCTGCCGAGGTCGCCCGCTTCATCGGCCTTCAACTGGACGACCTCGACCCCGCAC
>DATKTQ010000035.1:0-6632 GCA_035531055.1 Occallatibacter sp.
GAAGGCATCCGCGACAAGGCGTCTTACACCTTCGTCGCCGACAAAAATACCGCCTTCCGTTTGCGCCGCGAACCCATCACCCTCGCCGACATTCACCTCGGCGACATGGTCCGCGCCGACGGCGTCCGCAAGGACGGCATCTTTGTCGCTGCCACCGTCCGCGACATCGGCAATCCCGCACAGAACCGCACGCCCACCCTGCCCGCCAACCGCCCGCCGCAGTAGCCTCGCAGGCTCCCGGGCTCACCGGCTCGACTGCAGAATCCTCAGCCACCCATGAACATGCCGCCGTTCACATCCAGCACGTGGCCCGTAATGTACGCCCCGCCGTCTCCGGCCAGAAACGCCACCGACTGCGCAATCTCCACATCCGTCCCCGCCCGGCCCAGCGGAATCGTCGCCATCATCGCCGCCCGCTGCTTCTCGTCCAGCACCGCCGTCATCGGCGTCTCAATGTACCCCGGCGCCACCGCGTTTACCGTCACACCGCGCGACGCCACCTCCCGCGCCAGTGCCCGCGTCATCCCAATCAGCCCCGCCTTCGACGACGCATAATTCACCTGCCCCGCCTGACCCGTCCGTCCCACCACGCTTGAAATGTTGATGATCCGGCCCCAGCGGTTCTTCAGCATCGGCCGCAGCAGCGCCTGCGTCAGCAGAAACGCCCCCGTAAGGTTCGTCCCCAGCACGTCGTCCCAGTCCGCGCGCTTCATCGCCATCATCAGTCCGTCCCGCGTAATCCCGGCATTGTTCACCAGAATCTCCACCTTGCCAAACCGCTCCAGCACCGCCTTCGCCCCGGCCTTGATCGATTCCTCGCTGGCCACGTCCAGCGCAAACGCCGCCGCCTGCCCGCCAGCCGCCGCAATCTCCGCCGCCACCTCGGTCAGCTTCGCTTCGTTCCGTGCCGCCAGCGCCACCGTCGCTCCCGCCCGCGCCAGTTCCAGCGCGCATGCCCGGCCGATCCCCTGCGAAGCCCCCGTCACCAGCGCAATCCTGCCCTGCAAATCCGCCATCATTCCCTCGTGCTCCCGGCGCGCCCTTGCCTGCGGGAGCGCCCATCTCGAACCCCATTATAGGCACCGCCGCATCGCCCCCACCCCGCCTTGCGACCCGCCCCTTGCGTATCATTACTTCATTCGATATAGTTCATATGAGCTAATTATGGATCACAACCTCGGAATCTGGGAAATCGCCGTCCTCGCGCTCCTCCGCGAAGCACCCATGCACCCCTATCAAATGCAGCGCCTGCTCCGCGACCGCCACAAGGACGAAATCCTCGCACTCAAGCGCGGCTCCCTCTACCACGCCATCGGTCGCCTTCAGCGCGCCAGCCTCATCCTCGCCGCCGCCACCGGCCGCCAGGGCCGCCGACCCGAGCGCACCACCTATCGCATCAGTCCCGAGGGCCGCGTCGAGCTCCTCCGCAGCCTCCGCGCCATCATCGCCACCCCCCGCCGCGAATCTTCTGAGTTCATGGCCGCCATGAGCTTCCTCGTTCACCTCACCCCGGCGCAGGCCATCCCCCGCCTGGAGGAGCGCGCCAGCCATCTCGAAACCGAAATCGTCCACCACTCCGCCGGCCTCGCTGCCGCCTCCGCCCACGTCCTCCGCATCCACCTCGTCGAAAGCGAGTACCTGCTCGCCATGCTCCACGCAGAGCTCGCCTGGGTCCGCGGCCTGCTCGACGACCTCCGTTCCGCCCGCCTCGACTGGAACCTGGAACGCATCTTCCGCGAAATCCGTGCCAACACCCTCGCCGCGGCAGGCCCTCCGGCCAAAGCCCCGCCAAAGGAGTAGCCCCATGTCCACCCACTCCACTTCCATTCCCGACAACCCTCCGCCCCGCTACCGCGCCCCCATCTGGACCCTCCTTGTCCTCGCCCCCGTCATTGCAGAAGTCCTCAGCGGCGCCACTCGACTCAGCGTCCTCTTCGTTCTCATCCCGGAAATCATGGTCTGGGGTGTCGGCGCCCTCCTCGCTCGCGAATTGGTGCGCCGCTGGCGCGCCGGCGGCCCCAGCCTTCTCATGCTCGGCCTCGCGCTCTCCGTCGCCGAGGAGTTCCTCATCCAGCAAACTTCCATCGCACCACTCCCGTTCCCAGGCGCAAACGCCGCATACGGCCGCTCCCTGGGCGTCAACTGGGTCTACTTCCTTTTCATGCTTGGCTTTGAGAGCCTTTGGGTTGTCGTCATTCCCGTGCAGGTCACTGAGCTTCTCTTTCCCGCTCATCGTCACAAGCCGTGGCTCCGTACTCGCGGCATCGTCGTCTGCTGCGTCAGCTTTCTCCTCGGCAGCTTCATGGCCTGGTACGGATGGACCCAGCAGGCCCGCGTCCACTCCCTCCACGCGCAGCCCTATCAGCCGCCCATCGCCCTCATCGCCTCCGGCATCGCCGCCATCGCGCTGCTCTTCGCGCTCGCCTACTTGCTGCGCGCCACCGGCCACAGTTGCCGAAACGCTTCGTGCACCCCTTGGTCACCCTGGATTGCCGGAGGTATCGTTTTCCTCCTCAGCACCCCCTGGTGGGTGCTCATCGCGCTCATCTTCGATCCCCACCTCGATCCCCCGGCCTGGGCAGCTTTGGCCGCAGGCATAACCTGGGCCGTGCTGGCCTTCGTCCTGGTGCAGTTTCTCTCTGCCCCGCAAGGCTGGAGCCGGATGCACCGCTGGGCCTGTTGCTTTGGCGCGGTTCTTTCCTGCATTGTCGTGAGCGATACGAGCGCGGTCGGTTGGTCCAGAATGGACCTTCTTGGGAAATTTATATTTCAGGCTCTGGGATTGGCCGGCGCCCTGTGGCTCGTGCTCAGAATTCGGCGCAGCCCGGCGCCCGAACTCCCCGCTGAATCTTAAGTCGTCGGCATCACCTGCGCCGGCACGCCCTGCCGACTCCGCATCGGACGCACCAGTTCCGCCGGCCAAACATACACCGCCAGCCTCCGCGAGTAATGCAGCACCGGTGGCTCCTCCGGCAGCGCAAGCCCCACCGCCGCTGCCAGGTCGTTGCGCTCAATCTCCGCCTCGGCATCTTCCAGCGGCCACGGCACGTGGTGAATATTCGCCCGAATCAGTTGCCCCTTCGGGTTCCGCGCAAACAAGCAGTAGCGCTCCGTCAGGAAATATTCCAGCGACCCCACCCGGCTCTCCGCCAGCCGCCGCGTCGGCCCCAGACCCCGGTACCGCGCGTTGAAAATCACCGGCTGGCCTGCAAAACGCCGCCGGCTGTGGAACTCAAACTCCCGCTCCGACCGCTGCGTCAGCCGCATCTCCGCCCAGTAGTATGGCAAATGGAAAAGCGTCCGCGCCACCGCCACCGCCAGCAGGTTGCTCGCGTCCAGTGAGAAGAAGTACACCCCCCGCGTTCCGTTTCGCGCATCCCGCACATAGGTCCGCAGGTTCAGTTCCGGAAATCTCCGCGCCCCCGGCACCGCCGGAATCCCCCGCAGTTTCACCATGTCCATCCAGAACGGCACCACGCCCAGCCAGGCACTGCCCTGGTGCGTGTCCACCTGCAATCCTTCCGGCAAAAGCGCGCCCACCTCCGCCGCCGGAACCCGCCAGTGCGCAAACAGAAGGTCGTTCCACCGCTGGGTCATCGCCCAGCGGCCCGGAGGCAACGGCCGAGGCCGCTGTGAAGTGCGCACTAGAACCTCACGCATCGTTGCGCCTTCTCCTGCCTGCACTATTTCCACTTCTAAGACGCCGCGACCCATTCTTCGGATTCACAGCCAATCGTCTTCCCAATGCCGTATTCTGGTCGCGAGCCCAATCCCATGTCCAGTGAATCTTTCGACACCTCCGCCGCCCGGAACCAGACTGAGGTCTTCGCCGTCCACGGCGCCGATCCTGAAGTCCTCGCCTACGCCATGGCAAAGTACTCCCGCTCCGCCCTCTCCATGCGCGAGTCCCTCACCGAAATCAGCGCCCAGCGCGCCGAGCAGTTCCTCAATACATTTTATTTCCAGTACGGCCACCGCTCCATTGCAGACCTGGCCCACATCGCCTTCGCCGTCGAGCGACTCAGCCTCCTCGCCGCCATCGTCCTCGTCGATGAGCAGCGCTGGGACGGTCAGGAGCGCTCCACTCGCTATCAGAACTTCCTCAAATCCGGCTGGTACCTCCCCGACTTCGACACCGACGCGGCCTCCACTCAGCTCTTCACCCAGACCATCGAAAACCTCTTCGTCGTCTACCAGCGCACCACTGCGGCCGTCCTGGAAGCCCTCCGCCGCCGCGTCCCCTGCCCCGACGACATGAAGCCCGAGTCCTACGAGCGCACCCTCAAGGCCCGAGCATTTGACGTCGCCCGTTACCTGCTCCCCCTGGCCACCAACACCTCCCTCGGCCAGATCGTCAACGCCCGCACCCTCGAAACCCAGGTCTCCCGGCTCCTCTCCAGCCCTTTCGCTGAGGTGCGCGACCTCGGCCAGAAACTCCGCGACGCCGCCACCGGACCCGCCTTCAACATCAACGCCCGCGCCGGCCAGGCCTTCGTCGACAAGCTCTCCGCTCTCGAAAAATCGCCTCCCTTGGAGGATGCGGACTCCAGCGTAAAGGGTATGGGCTTCACCCCGCCCGCCAATCAGCCGGAAGACGCCGCGACTTCGGCCCCTCAGCCAAACGTCCCTGCAAGCCTCGCCGAGGAAGCCGCCAGCCTCCTCACCCGCGAAGTCCACACCGCGCCCACCCTCGTCAAATACGCCGAGCCCAACACCTACCTCCTCAAGACCCACTCCGAACTCGCCCAGGCCGCCGCCGAACTGCTCGCGCAAATCCCCATCGCGGAAGCTCCTCTCGTGGACCTCGTCGAGCGCGCCGAATCCCTCGAAGTCGAGCTCGCCGCCACCCTCCTCTACTCCGCCTGCCACCACCCCTACCGCCAACTCCGCGACCTCGTCGCCGAGCTCTCCGAGGCCCAGGTCTCAGAGATCATCCACATCGGCCTCCGCCATCGCGGTCGCCACGATGAAGCCCTCCGCACCTTCCACGCCGGCGCCGCCCTCCGCTTTGACATCCTCATGGACATCGGCGGCTTCCGCGACATGCACCGCCACCGCCGCGTCACCCAGATCCGCCAGGACTTCACCGCCCTCCACGGCTATGAAACCCCCACCAACGGCGACCTCGGCCCCGACGTCGACCTCCTCGCCGAAGCCGGCGCACTCGACGGCTACCACGACGCCGTCCTGCAGGCCCACTCCGCCGGCGCACGCATCGCCGCCTCCGGAGCATCGGACGCGCCTCACTCCGCGCTCTACCTGCTTCCCCTCGCCACCCGCGTCCGTTGCCTTTTTAAAATGGACTTCGCCGAGGCCCAGTACATCTCCGAGCTGCGCTCCGCACCCGCCGGCCACTTCTCTTACCGCCGCGTCGCCTGGGAAATGTACCTCGCCCTCGAGCGCCAGCACCCCACCCTCGCCAAACACATCCGCGTCACCGACTTCACCCAGCCCATCGACCTCCTCCAGCGCTGACTCACCTCGCTCACAAGGAGCCTCACTCGTGGAACCCGGACTGCAAATCAGCTTCTTATGGAGCGATTCTGATGTTATTGAGCTTTCCGTTACGGTTGCGAACGGAGATTTCTCAGGAACCGCAAAGGCCTACGCAGATCACTCCTGGCTTTCCGATGCAGCGACAATACTGACTGGGTTTCCCACACACCCGTCCGACAAACGCAAATTATGTCTGGGCACGATAGATCCTGCATTCGCTGGCGGTGGCATGGAATTTCTTCTTTCCTGCCGCGATTCCGCAGGCCACGCAATCGCAGAGATTCGCTTATCGAACGATGGCAACACCCCGTGGTTTGGAGCTCCCCGACAGGAGGTCCACATGTTCGCGCTCATTGAGCCGAGCGCAATCGACGACTTCGTTCTGAGCCTTCAAAAACTCGAAGCGCAACACGAAGGGCCGGCCCTCCTTCGCTTTGCTCTGCCAGCAAGCTGACAGCACACTGCCCGCTGTCCTCTTGAGCGACCGGACTCTGAGCAACGCGAAGAGGCAGGGAGTCGAAAGATCTGCGGTTGCTTTTCAATCACTCAGCCTTCCAAATAGGAGCGGAAAAATACGATCCCTCGCAATCTTCGGAGGGAGCAGGGGCCTTCAGGCCCCTGAAACCAGCCAATCCATGCAAGGGGCTTCAGCCCCGGAAGGAAAGCGGCAACCCTCTAAACTTTGTCCTCTTGAGCGGAACTCCACCACGCCTTGCTACCCCTGCTTGATCTCCGTCGCCCGATTCTTCACATACGTCACTGTCCACTTTGTGCCGTTCATGTCGTAGGTCACCGTGCGGTCTCCCTCCGTCTGGCCGTCGGAATGCGTCTTCTGCCCCACCGCCATCCGCGTCTCCAGCTCGCTCATCCCCGGCTTCACCTGGTGCGCGTCAATCGCCGCCCACACATCCTTCGGCCAGTAGTCGTAAATCGTATGCGGGTCGTCGTAGAAGAACAGCAGGTCCGTGTAATACGCCTCCTGGTTCCCTTCCATCATGCCCACCGGCGTCGCAAACAGGTCCTTCGCCCCCGGCAGCGCAAACACCACAAACGCCTGTCGGCTCCCGTGCTCAATTCCGTCATCCACCGTCGCCGGCACCGCCGCCTTCACAATCTTTTTCACGTCCAGCCGCTGC
>DATKTQ010000036.1:0-2290 GCA_035531055.1 Occallatibacter sp.
CGGGAACTTCCCAGTCGGGGCTCGCATTTTCGGCAAAAGGACCTATAAGCCGAATTCTGTCGTGTGCGGTCATTCCTCTAGACGCCGCGTCGCCGCGGACGTTCATCAGCGACCTACCCGGAGGTTTCGGCAATAGCTCGAGCCGCCTTGCCGCATCGGGCCGATGCGCAGCACCACCTGGCTCTTTAGCGGTGCTTCCCTCCCTATTTGGTCTTGCTCCGTGTGGGGTTTACCCTGCCTCCGACGTTACCGCCGGAGCGGTGCGCACTTACCGCACCTTTTCACCCTTACCCCGGCGCTGGAGTTTACGCAACCACAAGCGTACCCGGCAAGCCGGGCCAACTCGGGTATTGCGTTTCCAGGGTGGCCCTCCAAAGAGGGGTAGCCGAGGCGGTATCTTCTCTGTGGCACTGGCCGTCCATGAGCCTTCAAGCTCACGTCCCGGACGTTATCCGGCACACTGCCCTGCGGAGTTCGGACTTTCCTCCCCCGGAGGGTGCGCTTGCGCGTCCTCCGGCAGCGACCGCCCGGTCCTCCTGCCAATCCCTAGTGTACCGCGAAATAGCCCTCGACCCGCATCCCCGCAGCGCCCGCCTTCCCACCCGCTCTACAATCAAAACAGGCATGATCCAGTACCTCTATCTCGGCCGCGTACCCTACGACGAAGCCCTTCGCCTCCAGGACGAACTCGTCGCCCTCCGTTACCAGGGCCGCATCGGCAACATCCTGCTCCTCCTCGAGCACCCCCCCGTCCTCACCCTCGGCCGCAACGCCAACCGCTCCAACATCCTGGCCTCTGACCAGCTCCTAGCCGCCCGCGGCGTCACTATCCACCACATCAACCGCGGCGGCGACGTAACCTACCACGGCCCCGGCCAGCTCATCGGCTACCCCATCTTCGACCTCCGCACCCTCCGCAATCCAAGCGGCAGCCGCCTCGGCCCCGTCGACTTCGTCCGCCTCATGGAAGAAGCTCTCATCCGCCTTTGCGCCGTCTTTGCCGTCCCTGCCGGCCGCATCTGCGGCCTCACCGGCGTCTGGTGCGGACTGCCCGAATCAGAAAACTCCTCCAAAACGCTGCCGCCGCCAGAACCCCGTGGTGAGCGCAAGATCGCCGCCATCGGCATCCATGTCTCACGCGGCATCACCTCCCACGGCTTCGCCTTCAACCTCACCACCAACCTGAGCGACTTCGCCCTCATCAACCCCTGCGGCATCACAGACCGCCCCGTCACCAGCCTGAAAAACGAAATTCAGGCCCGCGCCGCCGCCAACTCCGTCCAGTTACCCTCTCTCGAAGCCCTCGCCCATCAGGCCGCCCGCCAATTCGGCCAAGTCCTCGCCCAGCAGATGCTCGCCGTCGAAAGCCTCGCAACCCTCCGCGCCCAGGCCACCGCCACGAAAGACCCAAAAAGCGCATCGCCAGATTTTCCCGCACAAGACACGCCCCTCCAGGTTCCCCCTGAGGTTGAACGTCTCATGCACACCAACGGTCGCCCCATGAAAGACCGCCCCGTTCCGGCCTGACCGCCGCCATCAACCCCGCCGCGATTTATAATCCGGCAGGAACAGCCCACTAACGCATTCCGAACTGTGGAGAGAAGGATTCATGCCAACCGACGTGGTCATGCCCCAGATGGGCGAGTCGATCGTTGAGGGCACCATCACCAAATGGCTCAAGAAGGCGGGCGACCGCGTTGAGAAGGATGAGGTCCTCTTTGAAATCTCCACCGACAAAGTGGACGCAGAGATCCCCTCGCCCGTCGCCGGCATCCTCACCGAAATCAAAGTCCCTGAAGGCGCCACAGTCGAAATCAATACAGTCGTTGCGGTCATTGGCGGCTCTGCTCCGGCGCCGTCCGCCGCAACCCCCGCAGCAACACCAGCATCCGCCGCCCCCGCGCCGCAGGCCAAATCATCCGAGGCTCCGCCGGCCCAGCCGCAGCAGCCCTCAAGCTCCAGCGGCCGTCCCCTCCGCTCTTCGCCTCTCGTCCGGCGCATCGCCAAAGAGAACAACCTCGACCTCAACCAGATCGCCGGCACCGGCTCCGCCGGCCGCATCACCAAGGACGATGCCCTCCGCTATCTCAGCCAGCGCGGCACCGGAAGCACCGCCCCGCCCGCGCCGTCAGCACCGCCACCGCTCACGGGCGACCTCGTCCCCATGACCAAAATGCGCGCCATCATCGCCCAGCGCATGGTCGACAGCGTCCGCACCAGCCCCCACGTCCACACCGTCTACAAGATCGACATGACCCGCGTCGTGCGCCTTCGCGAGCGCGAGAAAGCC
>DATKTQ010000037.1:0-2077 GCA_035531055.1 Occallatibacter sp.
GCGGGAAGTAGTCGGTAGGCGCACCGACGGTCGGTACGCGAGTGGATTCAGTGACAAAGCGAAGCGGGCAATGGGTGACATCGCTCACGCTGAGGTTCAGGGATTCACGGGCGAGATGGGTGTCATCACCGCCCCGGCCACTGAAGCTGCCAAGCAGTGGGAAGGCTGGGGCACGGCGTTGAAGCCCGCGCTTGAGCCGATCACCGTCGCCCGCAAGCCGCTCGAAGGCACCGTCGCTGCGAATGTGCTGGCGCATGGCACGGGGGCGTTGAACATCGCCGGGTGCAGGGTGGGGACAGATGACGCGCTCTCTCTGCATGGTCGCAAGCCCACAGAGAACGGGTGGGATACGCGGTGGAGCGCGGCGCAGGAGCCGGGACAGACAGCAGGTCAGGCACTCGGCCGCTGGCCCGCGAACCTGATCCATGACGGGAGCGCGGAGGTGGTGGGGTTGTTTCCTGAGACGGGGAAGTCTGGTAGGCACGGGAGCGGACAGGGCGGGTTTAATTCTGACGGAACCCATAATTGCTACGGCAAGGGAGATGAAGGGTTCGATGCGTCTGGTGGCTATGTAGACTCCGGTTCCGCCGCCCGCTTCTTCTACTGCGCCAAGGCGAGCAAGGCGGATCGGGATGAGGGGTGCGAGGCGATGCCGCTGCGCGATAGCTACATGGTTGAAAACGGAAGCAAGACGGCGGCAGCGGCTAACGGAGTGCGCTACGACAGGACAACCCAACAACGCAACCACCACCCCACCGTCAAGCCCACCGCCCTGATGCGCTACCTTGTGCGCCTCGTGACGCCCACCAACGGCACAGTCCTCGACCCGTTCATGGGCAGCGGCTCCACGGGCAAGGCCGCAATCGCCGAAGGGTTCCGCTTCATCGGCATAGAGCGCGACCCCGAATCGTTCGAGATCGCAGTAGCACGGTGCAAACACGCGCTGGCGAAACGTGACGCACAGCTGATGCTCTTCTTGGGGAGGCTCGACCTATGACCGAGCGGCAGACAACGGGCACGAGGCACAACGAACAGCGAAAGGAGCGGACGTGATGATGATTGGAGGTCAGCCGTGAGGGTAATACTGTTTCAGGACCGATTCGCAGGCAAGGTGCGCGACGGCAGCAAGTGCCAGACGATCCGCAAGACGGCGCGGTGCAAGCCGGGAGATGTGTTGAGCCTGCGGCGGTGGACCGGCAAGCCGTACCGGAGCAAGCAGGAGGTGCTGCTCGAGACCATCTGCACGCGAGTAGATCGCGTCGTGATAGATCGCGACGGTGTTTCCGTTCCGGGATGGACGGTCGGATGCCAAAACGATTTTGCCAAGCGCGATGGATTCGTTGACTTCGGCGAGATGGTGTTGTGGTTTGGCATTCATCATGCACTGCCGTTTGTGGGTTATCGGATTCAGTGGCCTAACGGGAAGGCGGAGCCATCTCCGTGTGGCCCGTGGGCGTGGGATGGCCGCTTTCTCCGCAGCAACGACGGGCGCGGGTCAATCATCCTCGCGCTGGATGAAAGCTATGACGGCCCGATGCCGTATGAGCGGGAGCGGATCGCGCTGGCGTGGCGCATCCACGTCAAGACGCCCAACGCTACGGCTCATGTTCGTGACCGTAGCGAAGCGGAGGGCACGTAACATGCAGCCGATTGTTGGCCATTCTGTAGTCTCTCTTTTCGCCGGGATCGGTGGCTTTGACCTCGGCTTTCAAAGGGTTGGGTTTCAGATCGTCGCCCACGTCGAGAAGGACGACAACTGCTTGAAACTACTGTCTGCGAAGTGGCCCGATGCGGTTGCGCTGGATGATGTCTGCACGGCGGGGGCGCACAACCTGCCGCCGTGTGACGTGGTGACGTTTGGGTTTCCATGCCAAGACTTGTCCGTTGCGGGCAAGCGGGCCGGCCTTGCCGGAGGGCGTTCCGGTTTGTTCTACGAAGCGACGAGGATAATCAATGAAATCAAGCCTGCTTACTGCCTATTCGAGAATGTTCCCGGACTGCTCAGTTCCGACGGGGGACGCGACTTTGCAAGGGTGCTCATGGAAATGGACCGGATCGGGTATCATGGAGCATGGCG
>DATKTQ010000038.1:0-3520 GCA_035531055.1 Occallatibacter sp.
TGACATGGTGTTTCGCGCGCAGGAGAGCAATGGCTTTGGCGATGGAAAGCTGGAAACACTTTTTCTGCTTCTCCGTGGCCTTCCCTTCCAATCCATTGAGCCGGAGTATGACAACGCCGGCGGGCGGGCGGTGAACGTCCAGGCCCTGTTGCGCTGGGACGCGCAAAAGCGGCGCGCCTACGTCCGGCTTTCCGGTCCCTTGCAGGGCAGCGCCGTGCATCGCTTTGCCTTTACGCTGGATCTGCGCAACGAGAACTGGGAGATTCGCCGCTCGTTTACCGGCCCTGCGCCGGTGCTGGCCAGCCTGAATCTGCGCCGCGAGGTGGGCGCGTTCCAGCTTCTCTCCTCTGCCCGCGACCGGCTGCAGTGGTCGGCGGGGGGCGAGCTCTCGCATCGCGATTACCGCAGCGTGACGCCCGGCGCAGTCTTCACTCCGGGCCTGTTGGCTGCGGGGTTTGAGCTGAAGCAGACGGCGCAGATCCGCAGCTCGCTGCTGCGCGTGCCGGAGCGCCGTTTCACACTCGCGGCCGACGCGTCCTCGCAGGCGGCGCGGCTGTGGTCCCCGCATCCGCAGGCGTTTGAAAAGCTGCAGGCATCGCTTGAGAGTCACTGGTTCCCCCGCGCGACGGGCCGCGACTACGAAACGACCGGGTGGATTCGCGCCGGAAGAACCTTTGGCCAGCCGCCCTTCGACGAGCTGTTCCAGCTGGGCCTGGAGCGCGACAACGACTTGCCGATGCGCGCGCACATTGGCACCCGCGACGGCCGCAAGGGCAGCGCGCCGCTGGGCCGGAACTACCTTCTTGCTTCCTGGCAGACGGACAAAATTCTCTACACGAACGGCTTGACCACCTTTACGCTGGGCCCGTTTGTGGACACCGGCCACATTACGGATCCTGCTGCCGGCCTGGGTTCGCGCGCATGGCTGGTGGACACAGGGGCACAGGCCGGGATGCGGATTTTCGGCACGGTGGTGGCGTTCTCCTACGGCAAGGATCTGCGCACGGGCAACAACGCGTTCTATCTGCGGCTGCTGGCGAGCGACTGAAGGGGAAGACGATGTGTCTGACGCCGGAGGAACTGGTGCGGATCTGGTAGCGAGTTAGCGGGTCAGCGTGTCAGCAAGTCAGCAAGTTGGCAAGTTGGCAGGTCGGCGAGTCCGTTGCTCTGCAGGGCGAAGACGCGGCAAAGCGCGCTGCGTAATTTTCGGCAAAGCTGCTGTGGAAAACTGCAAATTTTCAATATGGGGGGAGGGGGTCTGGCCCCTTGGGCCAGTTCCTAGCTGCTAGCTCTTAGCTTCTAGCCGATTCGTGTCGTTGGAAGTGTGACGGGAATTCCAGGGACACTATTACCACTTCCAGTATGCGAGGGGAGGGGCAAATATTCTGCAAAACGGCACGGAGTTTTTGGCGAGCGGAATGAGGGGGTTGGGAGCTGAGTGTGGATCGAGGGGTTGACAGGGATGGAGCGGCGCAGGGACTGAGACACCCGGTGGGAGATGAAAAGGTTCCAAAGAGCACCACACAACTACTGCGCGATCTCGCTCACGGAGCGGGGCCGCGCAGCGTCCCAATGCATTACGAGAGCGGCGGGCCCAGCAGTTCCATTCCGTAGCTCTGCATCAATTGCTCTACTCGCGCGAAATCCGGCTGGCTCAATCCCTTGTTCATCACTGTCACGTCTTCGAAGAACTTGTCCAGGCCTGCCGGAGTCACCATCACGAGGAGGTGCGCTGCTTCGCCGTGGAAGTTCTGGTAAGCGTGCGCCGTGCCTCGGGGAGCGAACGCCGAAGCGCCTGCGCCTCCGGTGAAGCGCTGCCCGTCCACCTCCCAGGTGAGTTCGCCGTCGAGCACGTAGAACCACTCATCCTCCCGCGAGTGGCGATGCAGCGGCGGGCCGCCCAGCTTGGGCACCGTCAAGTGCACCACGGCCGCTGCGTTCTCCGTGTCGGCGCCTGCGAGCTTCACCAGGCCCGGTTCGCCCAACACATCCAGGGGTTCGCGCGAGCGGTAGTCTTGCGGACCCAGTACGAGCGCCTTCCGTCTCAATTCGGTATTCGTCATTTGCTTCGATCTCCTTTTCTCTTTTTGTCATCGGGGGAAATTCGTGCCCCGTCTTGTTCGCGGCGGAGCGTCGCGAGCAGCGCCTGGGCTGCCCAACTGGCTGCGGAGATCGCCTCCGCATCCGACAGCCCACCGCGGTCGTGCAGCATCTGCCAGAACGGCGCGGAATGAAGGCCGTTGAAGACCGCCCGCACCTGCCGCCGTTCCGCAGCACTCAGGCTCTGCGTCGTGTCTCTCAGGCTTTTGTCGAAACTCGTCCGGCCTTCGACGGCTCCGCGTGCCCTGACGCGCGCGCCGGCGGATGACTCCATCACCGCGCGAATCAGTTTTTCGTTCGCATCGAAGGCGCGATACAGTGCGCCGATGCTGGGCACAATCTCGGCTTCCGTGACGGGGAACAGAGTCCCCGAGTGTTTGCGGACCAGCACCCACAAGGCTTCATAGAGGTCGCTCTGCGCCGGAAAGTAGCGGTAGACCGTGCGCGCTCCAACGGCCGCCGCCTTTGCAACGGCCTCATGCGAAAAGGGCCGGTCGGGATGCTCCACGAGCAGTTCGAAGGCCGCGCCCAGGATGTGGTCGCGCGTGGCCGTGGCCTGTTTTTCTCGCAGCGTGGTTTTGCGGGCTTTCATGGCAGTACACTGCCACACTCGACAGTACGCTGTCAACTGGAGAAATTGGTTTCATTGTCCGTCGTCGTTGCATACATACAAATCGAGGCGAAATAATCTTTAGAGCATCGGAATTGGGTCTGGCGGGCGGACCATCGGACTCGTTAGCGGTCAACGGACGCCAGCAGGCCAAATCAATCGTGGACACACGTTTCCCTGGAATCGGTCGAATAGGTCTTGGGAGAAGCGGCTGACTGGAAATTGCTGAAAACAGAAGCAGGTCCTTCGCTCCGCTTACCCCATGGACGGGACGGTCTGCGGGGCCCCGGGCGCGCTCCGCTCAGGAAGACAGGGGGATTTTGGGTCGACCCAAAAATAGTTGTTGCAACGAATATCAAAGTGGCGCATCGAATTAAAGTGAAAGGAGACACACAAGACATGACAACCACCCCGGCAACCTCAGCAGCAACCTCGGCAACGAGCACATGGAGCATTGACCCGGCCCACTCGGCCGCCGAGTTCAAGGTGAAACACATGATGATTTCCAACGTCCGCGGCAAGTTCAGCGGCATTACCGGCACGCTCAGCCTGAACGAGGCCGACGGAGGCGCTTCAACGGTGGAGGCGACGATTCCGCTGGCCACGCTGACGACGGGCGACGAGCAGAGGGACGCGCACCTGAAGAGCGCGGACTTTTTTGACGCGGAAAAGAATCCGACGCTGACGTTCAAGTCACTGAAGGTGGCGCCGACGGGCGCGGGCGAGCTGGACGTGACGGGCGAGCTGACGATGCACGGCGTGACGAAGGTGGTGACCTTTGCCGTGGAAGGGCCGAGCGCTCCGGGAAAG
>DATKTQ010000039.1:0-5594 GCA_035531055.1 Occallatibacter sp.
CTGGAAGTGACGGTGGCCGGTGAGCCGGACCCTGTGACGGGCTTTGTGGTGGATTTGAAGTGGCTGAAAGACGTGCTGGAGCGGGAGGTGCTTTCGGCCTATGACCATCGCCACCTGAACCTGGAAGTGCCGGAGTTCGCCAGTACGATTCCGACTACGGAGAACATTGCGATTGCCGCATGGAACCGGATGGAGACCGCGCTGGGTGCGGCTCCGGGAGCACGATTGAAGCGCATTCGGGTATATGAGACACCGGAGATTTTTGCCGAGTATCTGGGGGAACAATGAGCTCCCGCGCTTACTTTGGACGCCGCTACATGCTGAGCGCAAGCCACCGTCTGCATGCCGACTCGCTCACCGACGAGCAGAACCGGGAGTCCTATGGCAAGTGCAACAACCCGCATGGGCACGGGCACAATTACGTGGTGGAAGTGCTGATTGGCGGGCCGGTGGCGGCAGAGACAGGCATGGTCATCGATCTGGTGGATCTGGATTCGACAGTACGGCAAAAGGTGCTGGAACGGTTTGATCACCGCAACTTGAACCTGGATTCGCTGTTCCAAAGCACGGTGCCGACGACGGAGAATTTCAGCAGGGCGGTGTTTGGATTGTTGCAGGATGCACTGCCGGCAGGGGAACTGAAGTATGTGCGCGTGGAAGAGACGGAGAATAACTTCTTCCAGTATTACGGCGCAGACTGAAACGGGCCGCAAAGCGAGCGGCCGAGAGACTGGTAGTGAAGATGACGCGCCCGGTTCCGACGGGCGGGAGGATGAAAGGGATGGCGCAGCCGATTGTGGTAAGCAAGCCCGTTCGTAGTGTGGACCGGGGAGAAGGTTTGGCCGATTACAGCACGCAGGAGATGTATCGCGAGATTTTGAGCAGGTTGGGCGAGGACCCGACGCGCGATGGACTGCTGTCTACGCCGAGCCGCGTGGAGAAATCGATGACCTTTCTTACCAAAGGTTATGACGAGGATCCCACGCGGATTCTGCGCGGAGCGATGTTTGATGTGGACTATGACGAGATGGTGATCGTCAAGGACATTGAGATGTTCTCGCTTTGCGAGCACCACATGCTGCCCTTCTTCGGGAAGGTGCATGTGGCCTATATTCCCAAAGGCAAGGTGATTGGGCTCAGCAAGATTCCGCGGCTGGTGGAGGTGTTTGCCCGCCGGCTGCAGGTGCAGGAACGGCTTACGCGGCAGATTGCCGACGCCATCCAGCAGGCCATTGAGCCGCAGGGCGTGGGCGTGGTGATTGAGGCGCGCCACCTGTGCATGATGATGCGTGGAATTGAGAAGCAGCACTCGTCCACGGTGACTTCGGCCATGGTGGGCTGCTTCCGGCAGAAGGAAACGCGCGCGGAATTTCTCTCCCTGGTGCGCCAGCCCGGTACAGGCGCCCTGTGACCTGGAGGGCACCGGTCAACTAGAGTAGGAGAGTGAACGGACTCCTGGTGATCGACAAGCCGGCCGGCAGAACCAGCCATGACGTGGTCAATCGGCTGCGCAAGATTACAGGTGAGCGCTCGATTGGGCATTTGGGCACGCTCGATCCCATGGCGACCGGCGTGTTGCCGCTGTTGATGGGAAAATTTACGCGTCTGGCGCAGTACTTTTCCGCCGCGGAAAAGAGCTATACCGGCACCATCCGGTTCGGCTTTGCCACGGATACCTACGATGCGGAGGGCGAGCCCGTGGATCCGCAGGTGGAGCCCAAGCTTACCCTGGACGCAATCCGCGAGGCGGCGAGCCGGTTTCACGGCGAGATGGAGCAGATGCCGCCGCCCTTCTCCGCAAAAAAGATTGCCGGTGTTCCGGCGTACAAGTTGGCGCGTGCCGGCAAGCCGGTGGAACTGAAGCCGGCGCGCATTCGCATTGCGTCCTTTACCGTTCTGCAGTTGGAGGGTGCGGAGGCACACTTTGCCCTGCAGGTCAGTGCAGGCGGTTACGTGCGTTCGGTTGCACACGAGCTAGGCCGCGACCTTGGCTGCGGCGCGCACTTGAGCAGCCTGCGGCGGACGCAGGCAGGCGTCTTTACCCTGGCCGAGGCACATACGCTGGAGGAACTGGAGCCGCTGGCGGGCAACCTGGAGGCTCTGGAGGCGCTTTGCGTGCACCCGCGCAACTTGCTGCCACAGATGCCCTCGGTCAGCGGCGACGCCACCGCGCTGGGTCGGCTACGCAACGGCGCGCAAGCCAATCTGGCAGAGTTTTCGCAGGCGCCGATGGTGAAGGTATTTGCCGGGCAAAGGGAACTGGTGGGCATTGCCGCGCGCGTGGCTGGCACGTTGTTTCAGCCCGTGGTGGTGATGGGTTAGCACCGCATGGGACAACTGGACAGGGCCGACAACTCAGCGGGCACGAAGCAGCGGCTCGAGCGCGGGCAGCAGGGTATGGGCCAGGATTTCCGAGCCTTTCGCGGTGGGGTGGATGCCGTCCGGCTGGATGCTGCCAGGCACATGGATGAGGTCCTTGTAAATCATGGGCACAAACGCGACACGATACCGAGCGGCGACCTGATGGAACACCTGGTCGAATGCGTGAATGTAGTCGGGACCGTAGTTGGGCGGCAGGGTAATGCCACCCAGCAGCACACGAATGTGCGCCTTCAGCAGCGCGGAAAGCACCTGGTCCAGATTGCCGCGGGTCGCGGTGAGTGGCAGTCCGCGAAGGCCGTCGTTTCCGCCGAACTCAACGATGACCACGGCAGGATGAAGCCGGAGCACGGAAGGGAGACGTTCCACGGCGTCCTTGGTGGTGGCGCCGCTGGTGCCCATGTTTACCACGTTGTAGCGGAAGCCACGTTTGTCCAGATCTCGCTGCAGGGCGTCTGGATAGGCCTGGCCGGGGCCAAGGCCGTAACCCGCCGTGATGCTGTCGCCAAAGCAGACCAGCACCGGCCTCTCCGTGGCAAAACCGGGAATGCAGGGCAACAGCAGCACGAGTGAAACGAGAAGCGCGCGGCGAACGTCCACAGCAACAGTGTATCTGCGCGAGGCAACGAGAAGATACACGGCGGCGAGGAGGCACAGCGGGTGATTGAAGTCCGGAACTTGAAGAAGTGGATCCAGAACGGATCGCGGCGGGTGGAGATTCTGAAAGGGATTTCGCTGCGAATTCCGGCAGGGCAGTCTGTTGCCGTTGTGGGAGCAAGCGGCAGCGGAAAAAGCACGTTGCTGGGTCTGTTGGCAGGTTTGGACACGCCAAGCGAAGGCGAAATCTGGCTGGACGGCACGCCGATTCACAATCTGGAAGAAGGCCAGCTGGCCTCGGTCCGCGGCGAGAAAATCGGCTTTGTCTTTCAGTCGTATCAGCTCATCCAGACGCTCACGGCTCTGGAAAATGTGCTGCTGCCTTTTGAGCTGAACATGGCGGGCAACGGGCTCACCAAAGCGCGGGAGTTGCTGCAGGCGGTGGGGCTGAGCGAGCGCATGGGGCATTATCCGGTGCAGCTCTCCGGCGGCGAGCAGCAGCGCGTTGCGCTGGCGCGGGCCTTTGTAGTGGAGCCGCCTATCGTGATGGCCGATGAGCCGACCGGCAATCTGGATTCTGCCAACGGCAAGCTGGTGCTGGACCTACTGCTCGATCGCAACCGCGCCGCGGGAACCACGCTGGTGATGGTCACCCACGATCCGGAGATTGCCGGCCGTGCGGATCGCCGCATTGTGCTGAAGGATGGGATGGTCGTAGAAGATTCACTGCCAGATGCGGAAGCGCCCGTGAATGCCGGCGTGGAGTCACAGAATCATGGCTAGGCGACCGCTGAGTTGGAAGCGCGCTGCGGCGATTGGCTGGCGCGATCTGAAATCTGCGCCCGGCAAATTCGCCTTCGTTGTGCTGTCCGTGGCAGTGGGAGTGGCGGCGCTGGTGGGTGTGCGCGGATTCAGTGAGAGCTTTCGCCGGACGCTTACGCTCGAGTCGCGGTCGCTGATGGCCGGCGACCTGAGCGCGCGCATCTTCCGCGAACCGACTGCTGCCGAACTGCAGAAACTCGCAGCGCTGGAGAAGGAAGTGCCGGGGATGCGTTCCACGTGGGTGACGGAGATGGTTTCCATGGCATCGGTGGCGCCGGATCCCGTGCCGCTTCTGGTTTCACTCAAGGCGGTAGATCCCGCGGAGTATCCGTACTACGGCGCGTTGCAACTGGAACCTGGAATGAGTTTGCGGCAGGCGCTGGCAGGCAACTCCGCCGTGGTGGCAGACGAGTTTCTCATCCGGTTGAATGCTAGCGTGGGCCAGACGCTGCGACTGGGCGGGCGGAATTTCACGATCACCGCAGTGCTGAAGCAGGAGCCGGACCGCATGTCTTCCGGGGCAGGGCTGGGACCGCGCGTCATGATCTCCAATGCCTCCCTGGCAGAGACGGGTCTTGTGGCGCCGGGCAGCCGGGCCGGCCATCGTCTGCTGATGAAGCTGCCTGCGAGCTTGCAGGACGCAACGATTCGCAAGCAGGTGGAGGATGCGCTGCCGGATGCGCAAGTGATGGATTTTCAAGAGGGAAATCCAGCACTGAGCCATGGGCTGGATCACGCGACAGCCATCCTGAGCCTCATCTGCCTGGTGGCCATGGTGCTGGGCGCAATCGGCGTGGCCATGGCGATGCATGCGCACCTGGAGCTGCGCATGGACATGCTGGCAATTCTAAAAGCGGTGGGCGCGCGATCGGCGGATCTGCTGCGCATTTTTCTACTGCAAACGTTGGGGCTGGGCCTTGCAGGAGGTGTGCTGGGTGTGGCGGCCGGCGTGGCAGTGATGGGTGGGCTGCCGGTGATGTTCGGCAAGTTGCTGCCGGTGCACACGGTGCTGCATTTTCCGTGGCGCTCCGGGCTGGCCGGATTGGGAACCGGGCTGCTGACCACACTGCTGTTCTGCCTGCCGCCGCTCCTGGACGTGCGTGCCGTTCGACCCGTGCTGGTGTTACGCAGACTGGTGGAGCCGGGGCCGCGGAATCTGCGGGAGTGGCTGGCGCAATGGTGGAATCGGCGACTGCAGTTGGGCTTTGCAGCCGCGGTGGTTGTGGCTCTGGGCGGCATCGCCTGGGCCTTGTCGGATTCCGTCCAGGTCGGCGGCTGGTTTGGTCTGTTGTTCTTCCTTGCGCTGGTGGTGCTGTTGCTGCTGGCGGCCGTGGCGCTGCGTGCCCTGCGGTACACGCTCGATCGCGTGCGACTGCAGTTGCCGTCGGCCTTGCGGCATGGGCTGGCAAATCTCTACCGGCCGGGCAACCAGTCGGCAGCGGTTCTGGCGGCACTGGGCACCGGCGTAATGCTGATTTTGGCGGTGTATCTGATGCAGGGCTCGGTCCTACACGACTTGCGGGATACGGTGTCTCCCAAGCTGGCCAATGTATTCCTGATTGACGTCACAACTGATGAGGTTGCCGGGATTCGGCAGTTCTTTGCGCGGCAGCCAGGAGTCACCGAGCAACTTACGCTGATTCCAGTGGTGGCTGGCCGCTTTGTCAGTCTGAATGGAACTCCGGTGGAGCAACTGAAGGCCCAGCACTTCCCACGCCGATGGCTGGAGAATGCCGAGTTGAGTTGGGCGGATACTTTGCCGAAAGGCGACAAGCTGACGGCGGGCAAATGGTGGA
>DATKTQ010000040.1:0-10580 GCA_035531055.1 Occallatibacter sp.
ACTTTACGTTCAAGAACATCTGGGCGCTGGACCAGCCGCCGCTGGCGGAATCCACGATTACGGGCCAGGTGAGCGGAGTAACGTTTGCAAACGTGAAGTACGGGCAGGAGGAAGTGAAGCGTGCGGCACAGGTTCCGTTGGCGACCGGGCAGGACGACGATCCACCGAAGTTCCAAAGTCCGAGCGGCCCGAGGGCAGCGTTTACGTGGAGTCCGCAGGTGATCCGGCCGGGAGTGACTGTGACATTTACGGCGAAGGCCTCGCCGCACACGCATTTTACCTGGCTGTTTGGCGACGGCGAGCAGGCGCACGGGCGGCGAGTGAAGCACCGCTACCGGGATGCGGAGGGCACGGAACTGAATGGAGCGGCGACGGGCGCGGGGCGCTTCCGGGTGCTGCTGGAGGCCAGGGATGGCCAGGGACGACAGGACTGGGCCGGGCAGGGGCTGGTGGTGGTGGCGCGGTGGAATGCGGCGGCGGACGTGGACCGGCCGACGAAGCCGGGGCTTGGGTGGAAGATTTATCCGGGAGCGTGGATGGAGCTGCCAGACCTGACGAAGGTGACCGCGGTGCTTGAGGGCGAGTCCGAAGGACTGACGGCGGACTCGCAGGGCTTTACGCGGTATGCGGCGGCGTGGGACGGGCGGCTGAAGGTGCCGGAAAACGGCGGATACACCTTCCACCTGATGGCGCGCGACGGTGCGCGGCTGGTGGTGGACGGGGTGCAGGTGGCCAAGACCGGTCCGCCGTTTTCGCAGGTGTGCGGGTCGCCGGGGAACGCTGTGCGCTACGATCACGGGTCGATTGGGCTGCGCGCGGGGCTGCACCGCTTCCACCTGGAAGGGCTGCACTCTGCCAGCGCGAGCGGCCCCAGGCTGCTGTGGGAAGGACCGGGCGTGCGGCTGAGCGAGGTTCCGGCGTCGGCGTACCAGCACTAGGGCGGGAGACGGCGCGGTGGATCAGGCCTGCGGCACTGCTCCGGTAGCCGGATGACCGGCAACGCGACCCATTCCGGCGGATGGGTTGTTTGCTGGGCCGGAGTGGCCTGGGCCCGTGCTCCCGGTGAGATCCTCGGAGCCTGTCTCGTTGCGGAAGAGCTGGGTGAAATCGTCAAAGAAGCTGAGCACGACCACTACGGCCGACCCGGCGATTCCCACCAGAAACATGCCTGTAAGAATATGGAAAAAGATGCTGACGAACCACATGATGCAGCTCCTGAAAGGAAGCGGGCTGGTGCGGTGCGGTCGGCGGCCGGTTGCCCGCCGCAACAGCTGAACTAGCCTTTCAAGAACAGAATGGCACCGGCGGCGTATGCGCAGCGCAAGGGAGTTGTAAGGGATTTATAAGGGCGGATTGAGCCGTTTGTACCGGGCGCATTACCTGGCGTTGGGGCGCAGGATTCGCAACAGGGGATGTCCGTTCACGTTTTCCAGGGGGAGGTAGACGAGATGAGTCCTGGGATCGACGGCAACGGAGTGCGCGTGCGGCATGTGCAGAGAGCCGAGCAGGCGCAGGGTTAGGTTCTGATATTGAAAGACGGTGACGGTTCCGGATTCGGCGGCGACGTAGAGCCGCTGGAGGCCGGGATCGAATGCCAGCACGTCGGGGTCGTCGGCGACCGCGTGCGTGGAGAGAACCTTCATGGAGCGCAGGTCCACCAGGGCGAGGGTGTGATTCTCTTCGCCGGCGACAAAGGCGAGATGGTCGGCGGTGTCGAGCGCAATTCCGTGGGGATTCTCAATTCCGGGCAGGGGATATCTGCCCAGGATCGCGTTGGTGGCGGGGTCGATGGCGACGAGCTGGTTGAGGCGATGCACGGCGACAAGGATATGTCCTGAGACAGGGTCATAGACGGTGTTTCCCGCACCGCCGCCCAGAGGAATGCGGGTGATGAGCCGGCAGGTGGACCCGTCGAGCACAGCGTCCACGGCTCCGTGCTCGTCGGACACAAAAAGCTTGTTCTGCGCGGGGGCGTAGGCCAGGCCATCGGGATAGTCGATGGGCCCGCCGGTGGCGACGATGCGCAGAGACTGAGTATCCACTGCGGCGACCTGGTGGTCCCCGGTGACGGAGGCGAAGACCCGGTGGATGCGGGGAACGGCGAGGACTCCGTGCACGCTTTTGAAGCCGTCGAGGTTGGCGATGACTTTTCTTTGGTCGAGGTCAAAGACGACGAGTTGGCCGGCGTTCATGTGGGCGATGTAAAGCCGCCCGCTGGCGGGGTCGAGGCTCTGGTAGTCGAATCGAACGGCGGCACCGGGCAGAGGAATGTCCGCCACCTCAGTAAGCACCGGGCCGGACGGACTGGCGGCTTGTGCATGGACCGCGGGAATCTGCAGCGCGAGCGCGAGACAGGAAGCGAGAGCAAAACATCTGCTGGAGTTGTTCATTCCTGTATCCTCCCGTGCGCGACTCATTTACCTCTTCGTTCGGGGGCCTGCGGGATGGCCGCTGCCCGCCGCTTTGAGGATAGCTCTTCCCGCGCGGAACGGCGCGGGTGAGGACGAAAACGGGCTTAGTCGGAGGGCTCGGGTTCGGCGAGGCCTAGGCTATTCCGTGTCCGGCGCCCGAAGTACGAGATCCCCACGGCGTTGATGCCGAGGATGAGCACGACTATCTTTGCGGTGAAGGATGGGGAGTTCCGAACATCGACGATGGGAAAGACGGAGAGGACGATGCACAGCACCGTCATGCCGAACCGAGGCGGGAGCGGGGCGCGGGTGAATGGGCCGCCCATCCAATTCAGATCATGGGGGCCTATTTTGTGTCTGGCTGCGGTGCTGCGGGGTGTTCGCGTGCCTGCATGCTCCGGAAGGGCTCAAAGTCCTTCCACAACCTGTCTCGCAAGGGATTCTCGATCACTTTTTTAATGGGCGTTGTCGGCTGTTCAGCTGAGTAGATCTCGAGTGTCACGGTGCCGCAGCTGGGCGGCAGCGAGTCCGGCGTGTAATCGTACTTGCCCATCATGCTGTCCTGGTCGAGGACGAAGCCTGCGTTCTCAGGGGCTCGAATGGTGAAGCGCAGAGGGCGAATTGGCTCGACTTCGTGATCGTCGCAGAGCAGCCGCATGTGGTGGAAGCTGGTTTTTGGACGGATGACGACTGGCTGGCGGTTTGTGCGCGCCATGTTTGCCCAAAAGGGGAACTTGTAATCGGGTCTGGCTTGAACAATGAGGATGGACTCGCATTCGTAGTCGGGTTCCTTGATGTCGTCGGGCTGGGAGCCCTTGGCGGCCCGTTTCATGCGGGCCTTGAGCTGCTCCTCGTAGCGAATCTTGTCCCATTGATACGCGGAAACCGGCGTGCCCATGTAGACGTTGAAGTCGCCCACTTTGAAGTCGTAAAGCTCCCTCTCGTACTTTGGGTCGTGGCGCTCGATGAGCACCTGTGCCGGGAACTTGCCCGGCGAGACGGGCAGCAGTCGCGGCGGAGGCAGGGTGGCGCTGTCCTTTAAGCTTTCGCGCGCGGTGCGGATCATTTCGCGCACGGCGTCGAGCGGAACCACCGTGAATGCGCGATTCTGAACGCGGCTGAATCCCACCAGCGTTCCACTGGAGTTGAACAGAGGACTTCCCACGTCAGTGAACTGAACGTCCGTGATGATTGCCTTCTCGTCTGCCTTGCTGACCACGCCGGTGCGGATGCTCTTGCCGGTTTTCGGGTCGTTGTTCAGGCTAAAGACACGCTCGCCCTCGACAAGTGCGCCGGGGTCGAAGGATGTGAGAGGAGCCTGAATGTCCTTCACCTTATCCATGTTGATGTGAAGGACACTGGCATCATTCTTCTCGTCGTCGGCAACGACATGCGCCGGAAGGGAGCGTTTTTCATCGAACGATACGGCAATCCACTCCCGTTTGCTGGGGGGGATGTAGGTGGTGAGGACCAAGCCCGCTTCGTCCATCAGGACACCGTCGTGGGCGGAGCTTTCCGTGGTCACCATTGCGGCTGCTCCGCGCACACGCTGGAATTGCTCGATGAGTTCGTCGACGTGCGCTTTGCGGGAAGGGGCGTCGGTGGTGGTCGCGTTGTCATTGCTCAACTCGACCAACTGGTTGGCGGCAGAGACCGTGACGGGGAAGTCCCATCGATAGCTCTTGCCGAACAGCTCGGCGTTTGCAGTAGTGGTGATCTGATACTTGCCGGGAGCCAGGCTCACCTCCGCCGTACCTTCCAGCGATGTGCGGAGTTCTATCGGAGGGGCATTCGGGGTGTCGAGCGAACGGAGGCTGACCTGGAGTCTCGGCACCGGCTTGAGGTTCAGGTCATGGTCGAACAGCGCGGCACGTATGCGCACGGTGACGGCTTGAGGATTTTGAGCGCTGGAAGGGAGGAACAGAGCTGCGATGAGAACGAGAAGAAGCGGCCATTGACGAGGCATCGTGCACCCCCATAACGGACGCACCAGTATGGAACGGGCGGCGAGAGAATACAAGCACAGCATGCGCGCTGCGGTGTAGTCGCGCTATTTGGGTAGCTGGGTGACGTCCCAGCCGCAGCCGAGGGCGCGGATGAGTTGCACGCTGGCTGCGAACTGGTGAGTTTGCAGGTCGGTGAGGGTGCGCTGGTTGGAGAGGTCGAGGGAGTGCTGAGCGTCGGCGGCTATCGTGGCCGTGCCGTTCCAGATCATTTTCAGGAGGGTGGGGGTACAATCGGCTCTCTCAATCCTAATGCTCGTTCCACTTCTGAATCCCGTTACGCTTTCCTGTCTTGCATTCTCGAAACCGAGGCTCGGTTCGCTCCAAGCATCGTAAGGCGAACTTTAAGCAGACACATCCGCTCACGGGGCGAGGAGTGGTTAAGACCTTCCCAATGAAGTCCTCCGGGCGCATAACCGGCCATGGGAAGAATGCACCAAAGCCGCCCTCAGGGGCTAAAGCCCACACCATTTTGCATAGCGTTGCGGCACGGCTAAAGCCGTGCCCTGATACAAAGCAAGGTTGTGGGTGAGTGACCGGCAATGGGGAGGTTAGGAAAGGCAACCGCAGAGACCCTTCGGCTTCGTTCATGACAGGCTATGAGGCACCCGGCATTTCAGGGATTCCGCCCCTTCGCATGCCTCTTCATCGAGGCAATTATGCAGCCAGTTCGTCGACGGTGCGGCGCTCTGTGGGTATTGAGCGCTGGTCTCTTGAGCGTTTCCGGCGGTCCTTCGTGTTCAAGCGCCGCTCTGGTGTGTGAGCCACTTCGGGAGGAACGACGCCCGGAACGCCGGGAAGATCCAACGTCTCTTCTTTCCACGCCGACACTCCGGTGGCGGCCTCGGTGCCGCTTGTCAAGAGCTTGTTCAGGATGGGAAGACTCCCGCGATTTTCTTCCACAAAGTCTACGCCATGAGCAGTCAGGGTGAAGTCTGAGTTGTCGGCCCGGGTGATGTATTCCTTCCTGACCAGATACCACGTTGTGAAATCGAGATATTCGCGGGGAAATCCCATCCTCGTTTCGATCTCAGAAAGGGAAACTTCGGGGGCGTAGGGGCATGTGCGGCGGCGATGATACAGGACGGTCAGCAGCGCCAACCGCCGGTTCATCTCACCTTCCATCTGATCCATGAAATCAATGGTAGTGGATAGCGGGGGCTGCTCTGGCACCTGCCGTTCCCAGGATGCATCGTATTCGGCGCGGCGCTGTGGGTCAGACAGTACGTCGTAAGCGGACTTCAACAGGAAGAACTTCTCCGGATCGCCCGATTCCGTGTTGTCTGGGTGAAAACGGGCAGCCAGGAATCGATACACGCGATGGATTGTGTCTGAATCAGCGTTAGCGCTGATTTGCAAGAACTCATAGTAATCCGGGGTCTTCATTTCAAGCATTGGGAAGTCCTCTTGAAGGGAGATTGGGTCAAACCCGATTGAGTCGAAGTTTATCGGCCGTTTTTGAGATCAGCAACGCACCAAAAGTTGTAAGAGCTAGTCCAATCGAGTCATTTGCATTCACTGGCGAAGTATCATCGAGCCCTCCCATAAAGGACACAACCGTATGGATCTGGCGGCAAAGAAATACAAGACTGCCTGGCGCCGGCGTGGCGACCTATGACCTTTGCAGAGCGGTGGAATCGCGGCGGTGGGGGCGGGGTTATTTGGGCAGTTGGGTCGTGTCCCAGCCGCCGCCGAGGGCGCGGATGAGTTGCACGCTGGCCGCGAACTGGCGAGTTTGCAGGTCGGTGAGCGTGCGCTGGTTCTGCAGCAGGGTGTCCTCCGCGGTGAGGACCTCAAGATAACTGGTGACGCCGCCCTGGTAGCGCTGGTGGGAGAGGTCGAGGGAGCGCTGGGCGTCGGCGACAGCGAGGCGCTCGGCCTGGGACTCCTGCTGAAGGATGCGGAGGTCGGAGAGGCGGTCTTCCACCTCATTGAAGGCGGCGAGGACGGTGGCTTTGTAGCCGGCGGACTGGGCCTCATAGAGATGGCGGGCCTGGCTGGTGAGGGCGCGGCGGCGGCCGGCGTCGAAGAGCAACTGGGTGGCTTGCGCGCCGAGCGACCAGAGCGCGCTGGGACCCTGAATCCAGGTGCCGCCGTGGGTGCTTTCGAATCCGCCGTCGCCGCCGATGGAGATGGTGGGATAAAAGGCGCTGATGGCGATGCCGATCTGGGCGTTGGCCTCGGCGACACGGCGCTCGGCAGCGGCCACGTCTGGCCGGCGCTGGATGAGCTGCGATGGAACGCCGATGGGGATGGAGGGCAGGGGCTGGCGTAGCGGCGCGGGCGCAAGCGTGAGGCGGCCGGCGGGTTGGTTGATGAGGGTGGCGATGGCGTGACGAAACTGGGCGCGCGCCTGGGAGACGTCAATGAGCTGGGCGCGGAGGGTCTGGAGCTGGGTGCGGGCCTGGGCCACGTCGACTTCAGTGCCGATGCCGTTGGCGAGGAGCTTTTCCGTCAGGTTGAGCTGGTGCTGGTAATCGGTGACGGTGGATTGGAGCAGGCTGGCCTGGGAATCGAGGCCGCGCAGCTCGAAGTAGTCCTGCGCGAGCTCCGCGTGGAGGCTGAGGTCGACGATGGCGGCGTCTGCGGCGCTGGCCTGGGAGGCGGCGTTGGCAGCCTCGACGGTGCGGCGGATGCGGCCCCAGAAATCGGGCTCCCATGCGGCCTGTCCGGCGAGGAGGAGGTCGTTGAAGTTGGTGGAGCCGGAGGTGGCGCTGCTGAGCGGGCGATGGGCGGAGAGCTTGCTGTGCCCGGCGGAGACGCCGGCGGAAAGCGTGGGGTAAAAGCCGGCGCGAGCGGCGGCCACCTGGTCGCGGGCGGCGAGATAGGACTCAACGGCGGAGCGGAGGGACTGGTTGTTGGGCGTGACCAGGGCTTCGAGGCGGTTGAGTTCGGGGTCGTGGTAGACCTGCCACCAGTCGCCGCGGAGCATACCGTCCGAGGGCGAAGCGGGCTGCCAGGCGCCGCCGTTGGGGTTGGGCGGCGGCACGACAACGGCGGAAGCTCCCGTTTCACTGTAAGTCGGGGGCGCGGTGACGGCGGGCCGGGTGTAGTTGGGCCCGACGGGCTTGCAGCCGGTGAGCAGCAGCAGCGCAGCGAGGGCCGCGGCCGGAAGTGCGGCCGGAGATGCGGCGGAAAGCGCGGTGCGGCGCTCGGGCTGGGGGGCGGGCATGGCTAGTTGCCTCCCTCGGCGGTCTGGCTGGGGGATTCGGGGGAGACGAGTTCGCCCTCGATGAGGGAGTCGGGCGGGTCCTGGATGACCTTGTCGGCGGCGTGGAGGCCGCTGACGATCTGTACGGTGGCACCGTCGTCCTGGCCGATGATGACGGGGATGAGATGGGCCCGGTTGCCGGGGCCGAGGGTGGCCAGTTGCATGCCCTGGCGGCGGAAGATGAGGGCGGCGACGGGCACGATGAAGGCGGCCTGGGCGGCGGGTGCCTTGAAGTGGACCTGGGCCAGAGAGCCGGGCAGGAGCGAGCCGCTGCGATTGTCTACGTCGATTTCGACCAGGAGGGTGCGGCTGGCGGGGTCCATGGCGTTGGCGGTGCGGACGAGGGTGCCCTGGAAGGTCTTGCCGGGGTGCTCGGGGAAGGTGAGGTTCAGCTTGAGGCCGCGCTTGGCGGAGTCGGCGTAAAGCTGGGGCACGTTGGCGTAGACGCGGAGGGTGCGGACGGCCTGCAGGTGGAAGAGCTCTTTGTTGGCGCCGGCGTCAATGAGCTGGCCGGTGTCCACGTTGCGGGCGGTGACGACGCCGTCAAACGGTGCGTAGATCTGCTCAAAGGATTGCAGCTCGCGGAGGCGTTGCACGTTGGCCTGCGCGGAGCGGACGGCGGCGGCGGTGGCGGCGGCCTGGTTGACGTAGGTGTCCGTGTCCTGCGTGGAGACAGCGTGCGACTTCACGAGGATTGAGTAGCGCTGGGCCTGGATGCGGGCGTTGTTGGCCTGGGCCTGGGCGGTGGCCAGTTCCGCCTGCGCCTGGGCAAGCTGCTGGTCCACTTCCGGGCTGGCGATGCGGGCGAGGAGGTCGCCTTTGCGGACGTGGGCGCCAATGTCGAAGTACCAGCGGGTGAGGTAGCCGGAGGCGCGGGCGTAGATGGGCGAGTCCGTGTAGGCAGTCACGTTGCCGGGGAGGATGAAGTTGTCCATGGGCGCGCCGGGCTGGGGCGGCAGGGCGATGACGGTTGGCGGAGCGTCGCGGCGGGTGGTCTGCGCGAGGACGCGGTTGCCGTGGATGCGGCTGAGGATGCCGACTGCGGCGAGGACGCCAAAGACGAGCAGGACCAGAAGGATCCCGGCGAGGGCCTTGCGGGGCGAGACGGGCGCGGCCTCGGGCGCGGAGTCGTGGTGGTGGGCAGGGCTGGCGCCGGTGGGAGGCTGGTTTGGGTTGGGTGAGTCGGTCATGGTTGCTGCTCCAAAGCGTTTCAGAGGCGGTTGGGGCCTAGTCGAATTCGTCCAAAGCGGGCGTGCCGGCGGTGTGGAGATGCGTGGCGCGGCGGCGCTCCAGCCAGCCGTGAACCACGGAGAAGAACGCGGGCACAAAGAAGAGAGTAGCGAAGGTGGCCAGCAGGAGTCCGCCGATGACGGCGCGGCCGAGCGGGGCGTTCTGCTCGCCGCCGTCGCCCAGTCCCAGAGCCATGGGGACCATGCCGATGATCATGGCGAGGGCGGTCATCAGCACGGGACGGAGGCGGACGAAGCCAGCGTTGAGGGCGGCCTGACGGGCGTCGCCGACGAGGGCATCCATCTGCTCGCGGGCAAAGCTGACGATGAGGATGGAATTGGCGGTGGCCACGCCCATGCACATGATGGCGCCGGTGAGCGCGGGCACGCTGAGGCGGGTTCCGGTGAGGAAGAGGAACCAGACGATGCCGGCAAGGGCGGCGGGCAGGGCGGAGATGATGAGGAACGGATCCAGCCAGGACTGGAAGTTGACCACGATGAGCAGGTAGACCAGCAGGATGGAGAAGGCGAGGCCGGCGAGCAGGCCGCGATAGGAGCGGTTCATGGTCTCGCTCTGGCCGCGAAGGACGAAGTGGGAGCCACGGGGCAGGTCCTTCTGGTGCTCGGCGACGATGCGCTGCATGGCGCGGGTGACGGAGCCGAGGTCTGTTCCGGAGACGTTGGTGAAGATGTCGATGACGGGCTGAATGTCGTAATGGCTGACGGTGCCGAGCTCGGTGCCGGGGACGATGGTGGCGAGGTTTCCGAGGACCTGGATGGGGGTCTGCGCGCCGGGAGCACCGGTGGGCGCGGAGCCGGAAGCCGGCGGGGCGGGGCCAGTGCCGGTGACGGGCAGGCTCTTGAGTGCGGCCAGCGAGTCGACGCGGTATTGCGGCGACATGACGGCGACGTTGTAGGTGACGCCGGTGCGCGGGTCGAGATAAAAGCCGGGACTGGTCTGGAAGCTGCCGCTGAGTGCGACCAGGAGGTTCTGGGCAACGTTGTCCTGGGTAAGGCCGATGGTGGCGGCGCGGGTGCGGTCCACGTTGACGGTGAGGTTGGGGTAATTGAAGGGCTGCTGAATGTGGGCGTCGACGGCGCCGGGGACGTAGCGGACCTGGTTGAGCATTTTCTCGGCGAGGTTGCGGTCGGCGTAGAGATTGTGCCCGATGATCTGGATGTCAATGGGCGCCGAGAGGCCGAAGTTGAGAATCTGGGTGACGATGTCGACGGGGAGCGCATAAAAAGTGACACCGGGGTATTGGCGGGCGAGGATGGTGCGAAGGCGGTTGACGTAGTCCTTGGTGGGGTGGTGATGGGGCGCGAGCTGCACCTGGATGTCGGCGTCGGAGGGTCCGATGGGGGCCGAGGTGGAGTAGGAGAGATTGAGGCCGGAGTAGGGGACGCCAATGTTGTCGAGGATGGTGACGAGCTCGTCTTTGGGAATCTGGCTGCGGATGGTGGCGTCAATGTGGTCGCAGAGGGCGGCGGTCTCCTCAATGCGGGTTCCGGTGTGGGCGCGGACGTGAATCTTGAACTGGCCGGAGTCGACGTTGGGGAAGAAGTCCTGGCCGAGGGAGGGCAGCAGGCCGGCGACGGAGAGGACCGTGAAGGCGAAGAAGAGGATGAGGAAGACAGGCGCGTGGTCCACGGCGAGCGTGAGCACGCCGAGGTAAAAGCGGCGGAAGCGCTCAAAGCCAGACTCAAAGGCGGCCTGGAAACGGAC
>DATKTQ010000041.1:0-3005 GCA_035531055.1 Occallatibacter sp.
GTTGGCGATTACAGCGTGATCGACAGCGCGGCCGGCATAGAGCGCCGCGACCAAACCTGCGATCAACCCGATTACGATGGCGAGGGCATAGCTGACCGAAGTAAGGGCGAGAGTGTAGGGGAAGCGTTGCGAGATTTCTTCTGAGACCGGCTTATGCGAGCGGGTCGAGATGCCCAGGTCGCCATGCACGGCGGCGCGCAAAAATAGCAGGTATTGGACGGCAAACGGTTTCTCCAGACCAAGTCGCACGCGCGCCTCGTTGACCGACTGCTGATCGGCCTGCATACCGGCCATGAGGCGAGCGGGATCGCCTGGCAGCAGGCGCACAGCGGCGAAGATGAGAAACGAAGCGATGAGCAGGATCACCGGCAGTGCCAGAATCTTGCGCATCCAGTACCATCTCATTGCTGCACTCTTTCATCCCTTCCGCGGTAATCGTGATGGCGAAATTTCACTGGCCGTCGAGTACAATCTGGCCGCCAGGTAACAGGCGTACGGTTTCCGGCACGGAGCCGACGTGTTCTGCGGCGACGTCCCGTGTTACATACAACAACACCTGCGGCGCGTCATCTTCGATAATCTGCTGCGCTTGATAATAGAGGGCCTTCCGTTTGTCTGTCATCGTCAACTGAAAAATCCCCAGTTTTGGGCGTTTGAAAATTCCCCAGCATGGGCGGTTTAAGGTTGAAGATCGGGTTGGGAGTGTGCGGCGGAGGGCGAAGCCCGGAGCTGCATACTCCCGGAAGGCGATCCTGGGGCGGTGCTAGGCTCCTTCCTTGCTGGCGGTTTTGGCGGCGATGACCCCGGCCTTTTTCTTGTCTTTGAGCCGGTAGCTCTCGCCTTTGATGTTGATGGTGGTGGAGTGGTGCAGCAGCCGGTCGAGGATGGCCGAGGCGATCACGTTGTCGGCGAAGATCGATCCCCAGTCGCCATAGCTTTTGTTGGAGGTGAGGATGATCGAGCCCTTCTCGTACCGTTGGCTGACCAGCTGGAACAGGTAGGTGGCGGCGAACGGATCGAGCGACAGATAGCCCATTTCATCCAGGATGAGCAGTTTGGGCTTGACCAGCAGCGTCATCCGTTCTTTCAGCTTGTTCTCCTCGCGGGCGCGCTGGAACTGGGCCACCAGGTCCTGGATGGTGACGAAGTAGACGGTGTTTGCGGCCACTATGGCTTCGGTACCCAGCGCAATCGCCAGATGCGTCTTACCCACGCCGGGCGGTCCGAGCAGGAGCACATTTTCCTTGCGTTCGAGGAAGGCCAGACTGGCCAGCTCGCGCAGCTTGCGTTCATCCACCGAGGGCTGGAAGTCAAAGTCGAACTGGTCCAGCCCCTTGTTGTAGGGAAAATGCGCCCACTGCGTCTTCAGCCGCACGTTGCGGCTGTGCTTGGCCGCGCTCTCGGCTTCCAGCGCCTGCTCCAGGAAGTCCAGATAGGGGAGATCCTTGGCGGAAGCTTCTTCGGCGATGGCCTCGTAGCAGTTGGGCAGATGGGTGAGGCGCAGCCGCAGCATGTGCGAGAGCAGGCGTTCAGACTGCAGCGACATGGGCCACCTCCTCGTAGATCGCCAGCGAGCGCAGTTCCACCACCGGCACCGGATGATGCAGACCCACGCCGGGGCCGGGCGTCAGTTCGGCGATGGCAGCCGGCGCGGTCAAGGTCAAGATGCGTTCTCTGCGCGGCAGCCTGGCATAATGCGCCGGATCGACGATCATCCCGCCCTTGCCTGTGGCTGTCTTGTGCTCGGCGATCAAGTCCCGCTGATGGAAGATGCGGACCATGCTTAAATCCAGCGGTTCACGCACCACCACGCTCTTGCCCGCGTAGAGGTGCGGCGCCGAATAGCGATTGCCGCGATAACTCACCAGGCAGTCCTTCGCCACCTGGCGATGGCTGACATAGCTGGTGTCGTAGTCCGGCTGTCCGTTCAATGGCGTAAGGCCTTCCCGCGCCAGCCGTTCCAGTGGCACCTCTCGCGTAGTGCCATGCACGCGCCGGTTGACCTCTCCGCACCAGACCAGCGCTTGCCGGTTCAGTTCCGCCAGCGTGCCGAACCCCAGACCGGGCCAGAAGCTCGACTTGATATAGCGGATCGTCGACTCGATCTTGCCCTTGGTCTGAGGTCGATACGGATGGCAGACCCGCGGCAGGAAGCCATAATAGCTGGCGAAGTCCAGCATCCTCGGATGAAAACGGGGCTGGCCATCGATGCGGTCCAGAACCACCGTCTTCATGTTGTCAGTCAGCACCGTCGCCGTCACGCCGCTGAAATAATGGAAAGCATGCACCATGCAGTTGAGCAGCGTCTCCACGTCCTGCCGTTGCGTGAACTCCACGTACTGCATCCGCGACCAGCCCAGCGTCAGCGCAAATCCGTACAGCCGCTTGCCGCCCCAGTTTCCGAAATGGCCCAGTCCATCTGCGCCTGTTCGCCCGGCGCGGTCTCGAAACGCACAAACGCCCGCTCCCGGCCTTCGCTCCGCCACGGACCCACGATCTTCTTCACTTGCGTCAGGCAGCCATCGTATCCGCGCTTCCGGATCTCCAGGAACAAACGGCTGGCGTTGTGCACACCCTGTTCCCAGCGCTCTCGCAGATAGGCCCGCCAGGGATCGGCCTTCCAACTCTTCGCCTGCCGTTCGTACTCCCGCGGCGCTTGCCTCAGGTACTTCCGCACCGTCTTCCGGTCGATGTCCAGATGCCGGGCGATCTCCGTCACGCTCCAGCCGTCGTGATGCAGCTCCTGTATCTCCATGAAATCCTCCAGTCGCAGCATCCTGACCCTCCTCGGGTCAGGATGCCGCCATTCGGCCCTAACTGGGGAATTTTCAAACGCCGATTCTGGGGATTTTTAGAATACCGATAACAGTTGAATCTGATCGACGAATACTCGCGCGAGTGCCTGCTGATCCGCGCCGAACGGCGTTGGACATCGGCCAAGGTGATCGAAGCCTTGGCCGACGTTATGGTGCGCAAGGGCGTGCCGGAACACCTGCGTTCAGACA
>DATKTQ010000042.1:0-3628 GCA_035531055.1 Occallatibacter sp.
CACTCGGCAAACGCCAGCACATACAGCAGGATCAGCGTGCCCAGCGGCATCAGGTTCAGCAGAGAAAGCCACGGCGAAAGCCCCGCCTTCTTGCAGATAAACCAGAACGGCACAATCACAATCGTCAGGCCGGCCAGAGCAAGGAGACCCAGAATCGGCGCGGCCACCGCCAGCATGTGACGCGCCTCATGGATGCGCTGAAGCTGTTCCGGGCTTGGCTGGTTCTGCAGCAGAAAAAGCGCAAAGTGCATGCGGGTGCTCCGTATGTGAGATGGAGGTTCCCCGCAAACGTACTGCCAATCGCCGCAAACTGCAATCGGAAAAGAGCGGGCATGCCCTGCCGGTTCCCGTTTCGCGCTTACGTGATGTCTTCCGTGTCGTACACCGGCGTAATCGTCCGCTTTTTTGGCACGCCATGCACGCTGGTCAGCAGGTCTTCCACCACGTCTTCCAGCTGCTTCTGGCTCTCAATCACGGCGCTCATCGTCTTCAGATCATCGCGATCCACGACTCGCTCCACCAGCGCCACCGCGTGGCATTGCGCCACGTGGTCCAGCCCCAGCCCTTCCGGCGTCTTGGCCTTGATGCTCACCCGGTCCATCTCAATGCACAGCAGGTCGGCCACACGCGCACGCATCGCCCCGGCAATTGGAGAAATCTTCGGCGCGGCCAGCACCAGCGTCGCGTCAATATTCACAATCCGGTAGCCCGCGTGCTGCAGCTCTTCCATCGCCAGGTTCAGGAAGATCGCCGAATCCGCATCCTTCCAGCGCGGATCTCCCGGCGGAAAAAAGCTGCCGATATCGCCCGCCGCCACCGCTCCCAGCAGCGCATCGGTAATGGCATGCAGCAGCACGTCACCGTCCGAGTGTCCGGCCAGCCCCTCCGGATGCTCCAGCGTCAGCCCGCCAATCCGCAGCGGCACGCCCGGTTTGAACGCGTGCGAGTCCCAGCCAAATCCGATTCGTGTCTCCATACTCACCGTGCCTGTCTTCTCTTGCCGCTCATCCCGGACAGAATTGCCGGCTTCCCGCTCGCCGTCCAGTTCACTTGGCCAGCTGGCGAAGGTAGAACTCGGCCAGCTCCAGGTCGCCCGGCTGGGTAATCTTCAGATTAACCTGAGAGCCCGGCACCACCGCCACCGGCAGCCCCGCGCGTTCCACCACGCTGGCCTCGTCCGTGCCCACAAATCCATCCGCCGTCGCCTCCGCCAGAGCCTTCTTCAGCAGCCCGAACCGGAACCCCTGCGGCGTCTGCGCCAGCACCACAAACTCCCGCGGAATTGTCGCCGTCACCAGTGCTCCGTGCGCCGTCCGCTCCACATGCTTGATGGTGTCCACCGCCGGCAGGCCCACAATCGCCGCACCGTTCTGCTCCACTGCCTCAATTGTGCGCTCAATCGTCGCCGCGTCAATCAGCGGTCGCACTGCGTCATGCACCAGCACCACGTCGTCCGCCTCGGCCGGAACCGCCGCCAGCGCATGCGCCACACTCTCTTGCCGCGTGTCGCCGCCTTCCACCACCGTCACCCGGTCGGCAAACCCGTACTCGGCCACCTGCGCTTCCACGCGCTCCACTTCCGGCTTGCGCACCGCCACATAAATCCGCGCCACGCGCTCCACCGCCGCAAAGGCGCGCAGCGAGTGGATCAGAATCGGTTCGCCGTTCAAGGCTAAAAACTGCTTCGGCTGCGGCCCGGCCATCCGGGTGCCCAGCCCCGCCGCCGGAAGAATCACATAGACCTTCATAACTCGCCGAGTATACAACGCCGCCATCCTGCGGGAGCACGCCGCCGCCGCACGCAAACGCCGTATCATCCTCTGGTGAGCGCTTCACTACCCATCGATGTCACCCTCCTCCGCCCCGGCCTGCGCCTCGCCGTCGGCCTTTCCGGCGGGGCAGACTCCGTCGCGCTCCTCTGTGCGCTCCATCAGCAGGCAAGGGAACTGGGCCTCGTTCTCCACGCCGCCCATCTGCACCACGGCCTTCGCGGAGCCGAGGCCGACGCCGACCTCGCCTTCTGTCGCACCCTTGCCGCCCAGCTCGATATTCCATTTCATGAATCCCGCGTGGATACCGCCGCCGAAGCCAAACCCGCTCCGAACCTGTCTGATCCCGCCCGTTCCAAGCCAGCCGAATCCATTGAAGAAGCCGCCCGCCGCCTCCGCTACGCGTGGTTTCAGCAACTCCTCTCCAAAACTCCGCTCGACGCCGTCGCCACCGCCCACACCCTCGACGACCAGGCCGAAACCGTCCTCGCCAAATTCCTTCGCGGCGCCTGGACCGAGGGCCTCTCGGCCATCCATCCAAAACTTGAAAGCCCGGAGGGCGGCGTCATCCTGCGCCCGCTTCTCGCCACCACCCGCGCGCAAATCGAGGAGTTCCTCCGCGCCCTCGGTCAGCCCTGGCGCACAGACTCCTCCAACGCCGACACCGCTTTCACCCGCAACCGCATCCGGCATGAGTTGCTTCCCCTGCTTGAAGCCTGGAACCCGCGCCTCCGCGAGCACCTCGCGCAAATGGCCCAACTTGCCCGCGACGAGGAAGCCTGGTGGCAGTCCGAACTCGCCCGGCTCGCTCCCCAACTCCTCCTGCCCGGCCGACCCGTCCGCGGCGGGGGCCGCGCCGCCGCACCCGGCCTCGAATCCGGCCTCGCCATCGACGTCACCCGCCTCGCCGCGCTTTCGCCCGCCCTCCAGCGCCGCCTCCTGCGCCACGCCGCTGCCCAGCTCGGTGCCGCGCCAGACTTCCCCGCAACCGAATCGCTCCGCACCCTCGCCCTCTCCGGCCGCGCCGGACAAAAGCGCCAACTCGCCCACGGCCTCTCCGCCGAGCGCACCCACCGCGAACTTCGCCTCTCTGCCGAGCCCGCTTCCGCGCAGGAATCCGCCTCCCCGCAGGTTACGAAGTATGTAGTCCCCATCCCCGGCCAGGTCGCCGCCACGGCCTTCTCTCTCGCGCTCCGCGTCGACCTCGATCCCGCCTCCGAACCCCCCGCGCCACCCGCCACCGGCGCTCCGTCGCAGGCCATCCTGCGCCCCTGGAAGCCCGGGGACCGCGTCCGCCTGCGCCACTCCTCCGGCCCGCGAAAAGTAAAGGAAGTGCTAGAGCGTCTGAGGGTTACCGGGCACGATCGCACCCTCTGGCCGGTCCTTGAAATCGACGGCCGCATTCTCTGGATGCGCGGCGTGGAGGTTGAGCCCCTGCCCGGCCTCCGCGTCACCGCCGCTCCCCTGGAACCCGCGTCTTCCACCCTGGCTTTGCCCTGAACCGGAAAAATCCAGTCACGCCCCGATTGCGTACCAACTTCGCACATGCCCAACGGATAAAACCGCCTTGCCTTTCGCGGGTGTTTTTCCCGGGTTCGGGTTAGAATCAGTGGTACCGTCCATTCCGGCGGAGAGGTTGCTTTCTCCGTGCAGGGAAGCCCTACTTTCTGTAACTTCACGGCAGGCTGGGGCGTCTAAGGAATTGGATGGAGGCGGAACGAAGCCCGCATGTGCGGTTTCTTCCCCGCCGGGAAAAGAGGAATTCTGGTGAATTCGACCGTCAAGACGATCATGTTCTGGGTCTTTATCCTCGTTTGCCTCATGTTGCTCTGGAGCGTCGTGCAGAAGAGCAACAGCAC
>DATKTQ010000043.1:0-56673 GCA_035531055.1 Occallatibacter sp.
AATTGCTCCAATAAGGTACGAAATCCAACCAAATCCGTGCTACACTCGTTCCAGATCGTAGAATTCGATAAGAAGTCCTTGCCTGTTCCGAGTTACCGCTCTACACGCAAACACTTCCACATTGCGTTCGCGGTAAATCAGTAACACTAGGAGCAACATCATGGAAACAGGCACAGTCAAGTGGTTCAACGACGCCAAGGGATTTGGATTTTTGAGCCGTGAAAACGGCGAGGACGTCTTCGTCCATCACACCGCCATTCAGTCGAACGGCTTCCGTTCACTGCAGGAGGGCCAGCGCGTCCAGTTCAACGTGACCAAGGGTCCCAAAGGCTGGCAGGCTGAGAACGTTCAGGCCATCTAACCCTGGCACAGGTTCCGCAGCAAAAAGCAAAAGGGACGGCAAAACAGCCGTCCCTTTTCTGCGTTTTGCCGCTGCCGCTGCCCTCAGGCCGCCGGCTTCAGCGCGGTGTTAGCCTTCGAACCGAGTGGGCGCAGTCCCTCGGTCGGCATATCGTGGGTGCCCAGGTATTGCAACACATCGTTGATGGAGTCCTCAAAGCGCGAACCGGTCTTGTGGGTCGCTTTCACGCCCTTGGATACCAGTTGGCAGACTTCAAAGCGGTTCATACCCTGTGCCAGGGCCTGGTGTATTTGATCCGAACGCATGCGTACTCCGGCCGGCAGGGACCCATGGGCCATTCGCCCAAAATCGAGCGTTCCCTTCGGCTTGTGATTGTTGCGTGAGGTACGGAGCTCGTCGAAAGCGGTACGGCGGCCAAGGCCGAGCAGGCTGGATCGGTACCAGATAGGTCTCTGTATCCATTGTACGTCGCATTCCGGTAAAACCTCCGAGAATTCGGCCGCCCAGCGCCTACCTTTCTTACCGGGCCCATCCCTGTTACCATAAGGATTCACGCCGTCCCGCTGGTCGGGCCGGGTAGAACAGATTCAAGCGACAGAGGATAGCAGTGGCAGATACCACCAAAATCGAAGACCGTCAGGAACGGAAAAGAGTGAAGCGCGTGGCCCGCAAAAAGGCCGCCCCCAAGGCCAAACGGACAACTCCCCGCGGCTCCAACAAGAAGAAGATGAAGAAGTTGGTTCGCGGAGTCTCCAAGCGCTAGACGGCTGCCGAAAGGCAGTTTCGCAGTCCCTCGGGCCGGCCGCCAAGGCTGGCCCGCAGTTCGTTCTTCCCGCTCCTGCCGCGCTTCCCGCACCGGTTCTGCGGCACGCTTCCGGCCCGCCCATTCTTCCCCGCGCACTCCTGCGGGGGCTTCCCCTCCAGACTCCCTCATCCTGTACACTGCGGCGAAGGCTCTCTGTTTTCCCGAGCCCGCCTTCCGATACCGCAGCAACAGGAGAACCACCCTGCCCAGCCAACTGTTCGCCCGCAAATCCATTGACAAGCTGATCCGCGAATCGGAAGAGCCCGAGCACGCCCTCAAGAAAACCCTCGGCCCCTGGTCGCTCACCGCCCTCGGCATCGGAGCCGTCATCGGCTCGGGCATCTTCACCGTCATCGGCACTGCCATGGCCGGGCAAACCTTCGACTTGCCGGAGATTCGCAACACCCCTCTCATCCATTTCCTCATCTACCACACCGCCATGGCCGGCCGTCCTGGCGCAGGGCCCGCACTCGCCCTCTCGCTCGTTCTCGTCGCCATCGTCTGCGTCTTCACCGGCCTCTGTTATGCCGAACTGGCCTCCATGATTCCCATTGCCGGCTCGGCTTACACTTACACCTACGCCACCCTCGGCGAGCTCGTCGCCTGGATCATCGGTTGGGACCTTATCCTCGAGTACGCCTTCTCCAACATGAGCGTCAGCGTCGGCTTTGCCGCCCACACCGTCGACTTCCTCGACTGGTTCGGCATCCATCCGGCGCTCAAGTGGATCTCACCCGCCTACCTGCCCACCGGCCTGCAGGACTTCGCCGGCCACGACCTTTACCCGCCCGGATGGCACTTCGGCTTCAACATTCCCGCCTTCCTCATCGTCATGCTCCTCACCGTCATCCTGGTCCGCGGCATCCGCGAGTCGGCCCGCGCCAACAACATCCTCGTCCTGGTCAAAATCTCCGCCATCCTGGTCTTCATCTTCGCCGCCGCCAGCTTCATCAAGCCCCATTACTGGCACCCCTTCATGCCCAACGGCTGGACCGGCGTGCTCACCGGCGGCTCCATCATCTTTTTCACTTACATCGGCTTTGACTCCGTCTCCACCGCGGCTGAAGAATGCCGCAACCCCCAGCGCGACCTACCCTTCGGCATCCTCGCCACACTCATCGCCTGCACCATCCTCTATAGCGGCGTCGCCATCGTCCTCAGCGGCATCGTGCCCTGGAAATCCCTCATGGGCGACGCAGCCCCCGTCGTCAACGCCCTCAAGCGCCTCTCCATGACGCCCGGCGGTCACCGCCTCCATCTCGTCCACCTCTTCGTGCTCATCGGCGCCATGCTGGGCATGATTTCCTCCATCCTCGTCTTCCAGCTTGGCCAGGCCCGCGTCTGGTTCGCCATGTCCCGCGACCGCCTCCTCCCCGACGCTTTCAGCCACATTCATCCCCGCTTCCGCACGCCCTCCACCGCCACCTGGGTCGCGGGCTTCGTCGTCGGCCTCCCCGCCGGCCTGCTCGACATCGGCACCGTCGCCAACCTCTCCAACATCGGCACCCTCTTCGCCTTCGTCCTCGTCGCCATCGCCGTCCTCATCCTCCGCTTCCGCGAGCCAGACCGGCACCGCGGCTTCCGCGCACCGCTCGGACCCGTCTTCCCCGTCCTCAGCATCATCTTCTGCGTCGTACTCATGATGGGCCTTGAAATCATGACCTGGATGGCCTTCTTCCTATGGCTGCTCATCGGCCTCGTTATCTACTTCTTCTATAGCCGCCACCGCTCCGAATTCGCCGGCATGCGATAGACCTGCTGCCGAAAGCACGATTCACGATCGCCCGGCGGTTGGCCCATGTCTTAGGGATAAGGAATCTGGGGGTGACCCAGATCCCGCTTCTGGGACCTGGGATGTAGGATATTGGCAGGACGAAGGTCCTCCTCCGGTATCAACGCGTCGAGTCCCTATGCACCGCTGGGGATTGGCAAGGTCTACGCAATCCAAGGTCTCAAAATCGAGACCTTGATGGGGCACCCGCCTTGCCGAACCAGATAGATCAGAGTGACTTTTACTCGCTATAGCCTCCCCGTATAATCGCGGTCAATGCAGAATCCTTTCAGCCAAGGCGATGTCATCTCTTACATCGAGATGTGCAACGCCGTTGGAGTCAATCTCCAGCGAGGCATGAATTTTCGGCTAAGAGGACAGTCCATTTTCTTGATGAGCAGACGCCTAGGCGCTCCATATGACGACCAAGTGGATGACACGGCAGGCACGCTCATTTACGAAGGTCACGACTGTTCCAAATGCGCCGAAATTCCTTATCCCAAACAAGTGGACCAACCCGAATTCAATCCCGGCGGTTCTCCAACCCAGAACGGTTTCTTCGCCGCAGTGGTCCGCCAATACAAGGAGCTCGGCGCCGCGCCCGAGAAAGTCAGAGTCTATGAGAAGATTCGCGACGGAATATGGGTCTACAACGGCCTCTTTGACTTGATCGATTGCTCGTCCGACTACTCTACCGGCCGGAGAGTCTTCAAGTTCAAACTCCAGTTGATTCACTCCGACGATCCTGGCACGGCAAATCCGTCGACACCTTCCGATGAGGAAGATGACCGAATCATTCCTAGTTGGGTCAAACTGGAAGTGTGGAAACGCGACGAAGGCAAATGTCGTAAGTGCGGCGTCGCAGCTGGTCTACACTTCGACCACATCATTCCCTACTCAAAAGGCGGTTCCTCAAAGGAACCCGCAAATATCCAAATTCTGTGCGGCAAACATAACCTTGAAAAACGGGACCGCATCGAGTAAGTACGCCCTCGCCGCCCTGTCCCCGCACGCCCCGCTTTTGCCATTCCTGCTTCCCTTCGTACACTGAATCTGTGACCGATATCGCCACCTTCATCCGCCGCCTCCCCAAGGCTGAGCTGCATCTGCACCTCGAAGGCACCATCCTGCCCTCCACCCTCGTCGAGCTGAGCCAGCGCCACGACCGCCATCCGCTCACCCGGGCCGAAGCCGAAGCCCTCTACCACTTCACTGACTTCACCGGCTTCCTCGACGCCTTCAAGGCCGTCACCCAGCGCCTCATCACCCCGGAGGACTACGAACTCGCCGCCTGGCGCATGATTCAGCAGCTCCACGCTCAGGGCGTCGTCCACGCCGAGGTTTACATCTCCGTCGGCGTCATTTACCTCTGGCGCAACCACGACCCGCTGGCCTTCGAGCCCATCTTTGAGGGCCTGGAGCGCGCCCGCCTCCGCGGCCTCAGCGAGCTCGGCTTCTCCCTCTACTGGATCTTCGACGCCGTCCGCCACTTCACCGTCGATGAGGCCGCGCGCGTCTTCCGCAAGGCCGCCGAACTCCGCCCGCAGTACCCCTCCATCATCGGCATCGGCCTCGGCGGCGACGAGCGCCGCGCAGGCTCGGAGCCCTTCCGCCACCTTTACGCCAAGGCCCGCGACGCCGGCCTACGCCTCACCAACCACGCCGGCGAAACCACCGGCCCTGAGGCCATCTGGGACGCGCTCAACATCGGATCCGAGCGCCTCGGCCACGTCCTCTCCGCTATCGACGACCCCGATCTGCTGGAGGTGCTGAAAACGCGGAGCGCTGGCCTCGAACTCAACCCCACCTCCAACGTCCGCACCGGCGTTTGCCCCTCCTTTGCCGAGCATCCGCTGCGGACCTATTTTGACCAGGGCCTGCTCGTCACTCTCAACTCTGACGATCCCGCCTTCTTCGGCTCCGACCTGCTCAACGAGTACCGGCTGGCTCACACCGTGCAGGGATTCTCCCGCACAGATCTTGGCCTGCTTGCCGCCAACTCCATCCGCGCCAGCTTTCTGCCCCCGGAAGAAAAGGCCTCCTGGCTGGTCCGCATCAGTTCCGCCGCCGCATCCCCGCAGTAAACAAAAGTTGTAGACTCACTTCGCGCGAGCCAATTCCGTCCAACCGAAAGTACGCTATCATTCTGGCAGGAGGCTCCATCGTCCATGTCCACTGAACCTGAAGCCCTCATTCCCGCCGACGACACCGACTCGAGTCCCACGCTCCGGGTTCTCGGCTGGTTTTCGGTCGGCATGGCTGTCGCCACCCTGGGCATCGTCATCGGGCGCGAGCTTCGCAATCGATACAAATTCAACCACCGCACCCCGTACGACTTTTACGCAAACGCCGGCGAGCGCCAAGCCAGTGAGTTTGGCATGGGCATCTAGGGCCGCCATTACGACTTGCAACAAAAATGCCGCCTGTTTGGGCGGCATTTCTGTTTTTTGGCGGATGACTACGCCAGCCAACCCTCTCGTGGTGCCCACCCCTTCGGCAGCGCTCAACGGTTGAAGCCGAGAGCGGCCAAAACGCGCCGCTCTGGCCAATAATCAGCACAATCAGAACTGATAGGTGACCGTTCCGTAGATCGTGCGCGGGGCTCCGGGATAGGCGTTGATGTAGCCGTTCGCGTTCGGGTTCAGCGCGGCAAAATAACCACCGCTTGAGATGTACTCATATTCGTTGTACTTCGAATTGCCGATGTTCATCATATCGACCCGTAGGTTGAACGACTGCCTTTCGAGGGTGATGGGGGCATTGAGCGCAAGGTTTGCCGTCGTGAACGAGGGCATGGTTGTATTGGTCGGGCCGGCGATCCCGCTGTTCAAGATCCCGTTGTTCGACCAGATGTATTGCTTGCCAGTCGACTCTACCCAGAAGCGCGGCTCGACGATGGTGTGGTTGTGGTACTGGATTCCGTAGTAGACGCCCGTATTCAGGGTCACATTCGGAACATAGGATACAGGGATGTTGCTGTAGGAAACGCAGGTGAGTTGTTGCGCAGTGCACTCGGCCAGGCTCGGGCCGCCTTGGATGTACCTTGTAAAATTCGTAGCTTCACCAGCGAAATTAAAGAAGAAGTGCACGTTGCTGCGCGGGTCGGCGTCAAAGAAGGCGTCTACGCCGTGGTAGGTGGAGTCACCGCCGCCGGTCTCTTCCACGCCGGTGGCTGTTTCAAAGTCGATCTCCTGGTTGGTGTAATTGTTGTGGAAGTAATTCACCCCGGCGATGAAGTTTCGGAGCCCCGGCGCGTGGGTGAAATGCACCTTGCCGCCGAATTGCGCGTATACGCCTTTTGCCAGTGTGTAGAACGTTGGGTTTACGCTCTGGAACATCCCGCCGCCGCCGCCGAGCGCGGGAGAGCGGTAGGTTGTGTCATAACCGCCATAGATCGTGAGCCAGTCATACGGCATCACGGAAGCGTCGATGCCGGGCTCAACAGCCGAGCGGCTCTCATGCGCTCCGCAGAGAGACCCCTGGTCTTTTGCATTCGGCGACCCGAAAACATTGGCATAGGGATCTTCCCCTGGGACCTGGGGGTAAAGCGCGCAATGTGAGCTGGAGACCACGCCAGGAGCGAAGGTGAAGTCGCGCTGCGCCTGGTCGCTATAGCTGGTCGAGAATCCATCGACGCGCAGACTGGGAATGATGTGAATGCGCGGAATGGGGTGGAAATCATCCTGGGCGAAAAACGTCACATTGTCCTGCTGGAAGTAACCCGAGCGGAACTTCGACCCGATACCGACGATCTGCTTGGCGCCGTTGCCGCCATCAGCGGGATTGTAGAACAGGTTGTGCGAGTTATAGACCTCGTGAATCAGGTAGCCGCCGAGCTTGACCGTGTTGTAAGGCAACACCTGGGAAAACCCGATCTGGTCGCCAAACATGTTGCTGTGCGGATTGTTCCACTCGTCCACCTGCGAGCCCTCGGAAAGAGCGTCCTGGTTGCGCCGGTGAAAGCGGCGGATGTGGATATACCAGGCCGAATTCTCAAGCGTGCTCGCATGGCTCAAAAACATTCTTTGGCGCGCATAGCCCATGAACATTTCGTTTGTGTCGTACTTGTTGTAGGCGGCGTACGGTAGAGCGCAATAGAAACCGCAGGTCGCCTGGCTGAAATTCGTACCGTCCGGTTCAAGAAGCTGCACGTCCGTGGTGGGAATCACCGTGGGGCGATAGCCTCCGCCCTTCGCGTAAAGAACGCCGAAGGCAAAACTTCCTGCCGAAAATGTTTTGACGGTCTTTCCGAAGACCGACCCGTTCTTGGTAGGGTTGCCAAAGCCGTCCGGGGCAACCCGGAAATCGTCGCCGCGTCCCAGCCCGCCGCCAAGCACCGTGGACCATCCTTTGAACTTGCCCGTGTTGCCCACGAATGCAAAGTTTTGCTGACCCCAGGGGCCACCGGTGAGAGCGACGCTCAGGTGGTGATCCACAGTCGGCTGAATAGGAGTGAACTCCACTCGGCCGCCGACGTCGGTGTACCAGCGGTCCGCCGCCTGGCCGGGACCGTAGGTCACCTGCACATCCTGAATCATGAGGTTCTGCGGCATGGTGGCCGATTGCCACAAGCCAGTTGCCGGGTCGGCGACCGGAATGCCGTCATACGTGATGCCCAGCGATCCCGGCGCGGTGAAGCTCGTCGCCTCGCCCGCCCAGCCTTGCTGGATTCCGTTGAGGATGACCGTATATTTCGTCGCGCCCGTCTCCCCATAGCCGACGACATTTGTGCCCGGAGTGGATTGCAGCATCTGTGCGCCGCCCGCCAGCGGGCCTGCCGCGTCCAACTGCTTGCGGTCCAGCACGCGGACCGTTTCCGGCATAAGCATCACGTCCTCGCGGGTGGGCATGGGCTTGGCCTCGGGGTCAACCGTCCCACGCACCACAACACTCTCATTCAATGCCGCCACCTGCAGGGTAGCTGTGATGATGCGCTGCTTGCCCGCCGAAACTCGTTGCGTGAAGGACTCGAACCCCGACTTTTCGATCGTGACCATCTGCGGGTCGGAAGACACATTCCTGAAGTCAAACTTCCCTTCCGCGTTCGTCGTCGCGTGAACTATCGTGTTCGTTGTCAAATCCGTTAAGGAAACGGCCGCGTTAGGAATTCCAGCGCCCGAAGCGTCTACCACCTTCCCCTGGACCTGGGTACCTGCGGCAAACGTCAGAGTGCTCCCCAACAACGCCATACTGATGCAGATCAACCACGTGCGTACCATGCAGCAAACCTCCAAATGAGTTTTCGAGTACGGAATGAGCGTCTGTGTGGGCACAGGCCCACGCTGCATTGAGAAAAGGAATCCGGCGCTTGCAGGACGGATTTCTTTCGTGAGGAAGCCTTCTCCCTCTGCAAAGCGCGGAACAGTGGCGCTCTTCGCCGACCTGCGCCGCCGCCGTCATCCCTACCGTCTGTCCTTTGCTTTACAGGAGAGCAAACGGGCGATGAATGTTCAGTGACAGCCACGTTTCATCGCATGCGGGCTCAACCCTCTGAGGGTCCACAGGTCCGCCGCGGCGCATCGGTTCGCGGTTCGGCCGATTCCTGTTCACCGTTCCCTGGCCTATGCTCGCTGCGCTACCCTAGTCCCAGATGGGCCGCATCCGCGTACTGCCAGATCACGTCGCCAACCAGATCGCCGCCGGTGAGGTCGTGGACCGCCCCGCCTCGGTGGTCAAGGAACTGCTGGAGAACGCCCTCGACGCCGGCGCCATGCGCATCCGCGTGGAAGTCGAAGCCGGCGGCCGCAAGCTCATCCGCGTTACCGACGATGGCCAGGGCATGTCCCGCGACGACGCGCTGCTGGCCTTTGAGCGCCACGCCACCAGCAAGCTCCGCACCGCGGACGACCTGCTCTCCATCGCCACTCTCGGCTTCCGCGGAGAAGCTCTGCCCTCCATCGCCTCCGTTGCCCGCGTCACCCTGGAAACCGCCACCGGCGAACCCGCAGACGCTGGCACGCGCATGGAAATCGCCGGCGGAAGAATCCACCACGTCGACGACGCCGCCCTGCCCCACGGCACCACCCTCGCCGTCGCAGATCTCTTCTTCAACACGCCCGCCCGCCGCAAATTTCTCCGCGCCGAGTCCACTGAGCTCTCCCACGTCACCGCCCTCGTCACCCATTACGCCCTCGTCCATCCGGACAAACACTTCGAGCTGGTCTCCGCCTCGCACACCCTCGTCCTCGCCCCGCCCGTCGCCCGCACCGCCGAGCGCATTTACCAGATCTTCGGCAAGGACACCCTCGCCCAGCTCCTTCCCGTCGCCGCGGAAACCCCACTCCAGCGCGCCGGCCTGCCCGAGCCGCCCCCGTGGAAAAAAGATCCCGACCAGCCCCCACGCGATCCCGGCGCCCTGCGCCTCAGCGGCTTTTACTCCAAGCCCGAGCTGCAAAAGCTCAACCGAAATTCCATCTACATCTTCGTTAACAAGCGCCTCATCCGCGACCGGCTGCTGCTGCACGCCATCACCGAGGCCTACCGCAACATCCTGCCCCCCACCAGCTTTCCCGTCGTCCTGCTCTTCCTGGAAATGCCGCCCGAAGAGGTGGACGTCAACGTCCATCCCGCCAAGACCGAGGTCCGCTTCCGCCAGCAGAGCCTTATTCACGACTTCGTCCGCGACAGCCTACGCACCGCCCTGGTCAAAGCCCGCCCCGCCGCTGGCTTTCTTGCCGCGCTGGATAACTCCCCCGCAGCCAGCCCCTCGCTCATGCCAGCGGCAGCCTCTCATCTTCCCGGCTCCCCGGATGAGGAAACGCTCTATCCGCCCGACTCCGAGCCAGCCGCCTATCCCGCCGCCTACGCCCAGGCCGAGCCTTTTCAACTCACCCCCCGGCCGCTGCCTGAGGTTCCCGGCCGCCTGCCGTTTGACGCCGCCCAGCCCGACCAACCCCACTGGGCCGAGGCGGCCGCCGCTCTGCTCCAGTCCGGAGGCCCGCTGCCTCCTCAGGGTTGCAGCCCAAACTACGGCAACGGCTCAGCTTACACCCAGGAACCCGACCCCGCGCTCGCCACCGCCCGCGTGGAAGCCGAACAGGCCGCCGCCAACCTCAACCACCTCGGCTCCCTGCGCCCCCTCGGTCAGCTCCGCGAGTCGTTCATCCTTGCCGCCGGGGACGACGGCCTCTGGATCATTGACCAGCACGTCGCCCACGAACGCGTCCTGTTTGAAAAAATTCTCCGCGACCGCCAGGTGGAGCGGGTGCAGCGCCAGCGCCTCCTTATGCCCCTGCTGGTTGAGTTAAAACCCTCGCAAATGGTCGTCTTCGCCCAAATCGCCGAGGAGCTCGAACGCAACGGCTTTGAGGTAGAACCTTTTGGCCCGCAAACTCTTGCCGTGAAAGCTGCGCCCGTCGGCCTGGAAGGCCCCGCCCTCGAGCGAATGCTCGCCGAGGTCATCGAGCAGTCCGCCGAACCCTCCGCGGAAGCCAACCAGAATGAAGACCTTACCGCCCTCCGCCGGCGCATCGCAGCTTCCATCGCCTGCCATTCCGCCATCAAGATCAACACCCCTCTTGACCCCGTTCGTATGGAATGGCTATTGTTGGAACTTGCAAGGACCGAACACCCAACAAGTTGCCCACACGGACGTCCAATCGCTTTAATTTATTCTTGGAAGGACATCCAGCGGGCCTTCCATCGTATCTAGAACGCATCTACAATTAAGTGGGGCGGTGGCTTTCCTCTCAGGAGTGAGGGCCCCAGGCGTCAGCGCCAGCCTGGAAGCGAGGTTTTTCTTTGACATCGGAGCAATTAGAAGCAGCGCGCGCAGAAAGAATGCGCCAAAACGGACTTGGGACCCTTACTTTGGAGGATGCCCGGACGTGGATCGAAGAGACAGGTCTTTGTCTTTTTCTCCCCCACAGGCAGTTTTCTTCCTCCGTTGCACCCTCTTTTGTTGAGGCGATTGCCGGCCGGCAGGATGCCACACCGGACCCCCGCCAGATTGCCGCTGCGGAAGAGCTGCTGGTACGCCTGGAGAACGACGGCGTTGCCGTCCGCTTGAACCTGCAGGGCCAGCCCGGCGAGCAGCCGGACTTTGTGGTGGCCGCCTGGGTGCTGCCTTACGTATACGCGCTTCGCGGCGACCGCGACTGGCGCCGCAATCCGCAACTCACCGGCTCCCGCGCCGTCTCGCAGCTGGCCGTGCAGGCCTACAAGCTGCTGGAGGCCGGCGACTCCACCATTCCCCAGCTCAAGCACACCCTCGGCCGCGAGGTCACGGAGGGCGCCGTGCTGCGCGCCATTACCGAGCTCTGGCAGCAGCTCCGCATCATTCCCGTCGTCTCTGCGCCCGGCCAGCCGGCCCGCTGGCAGCTGCTCCGCCACCGCTTCCAGAAAGCGATTGCCGAGGGCGCTTCCACCTCGCAAGTGACTGCCATTTCAGTCCTTGCCTCCATTTACCTGCAGGCCGTCATTGCCGCCAGCATGGAAGAGGTCGAGGTCTTCCTGGCTCCGCTCACCGCCCGCAGCAAGGTTCGCGAGGTGCTGCGCGGACTGGTGGCCACCCGCCAGGTCCACACCATCTCGTTCGGTCCCGCGCCGCACTACTACGTAGCCGGAACCCTGCCCGAGTTCGCTCCGCCCTCCAACTTCTATGCCGGCTCCACGCTCTCGGCCTCGTCTTACTTTGGCCACTTTGAGCGCGGTGAGGACCCTCTGGCCCGGCCGGCCTACCAGCCACCCGCCCACCGGCCTCCCGCCCCGCGGCAGGAGTCCCGGCCCGCCGTTTCCTCTGCTGTTTCCTCTGCCGGTTCTTCTTCCGGTTCTGGAGAAACGCATCGTCCCGCTGCCGAGCACAGCGCTCGCAAGCCCATGCACAAGCCGGCCGCTGCGGGCAGCCCGGCAGCTTCCAGGCCCCATTTCAGCCGTCCAGCAGCCTCCGCTGCCCGCGACCGCAAGCCTGCGGGCAGCGGCCGTCCAGGCCAGTCTGCCAATGGCAGCCGCACCACGCGTCACGGGTCAGACTCTCGCCCATCCGCCTCCCGCCCTTCCGCGCGCCCGGCTTCCCGTCCGACTTCCCGTCCTGCGAGCGGCTCTCGCGCCGCGGCTGGCTCTCGCTGGAGCAAGCCTGCCTCCGCCGGTTCCAACGGCAAAGGCACCACCCAAACCAACTCCCGAACCGGCACTCGCACCAACGGCACTTCTCTGCGCCCTGCCGGCGGCAAGCCCAAAGCCGGAAATTCTGCCGCGCCCGCGTGGAAGTCCTCGGCGGCGACCAAGCACAGCGGCCATTCCAACGGCCAGGCGAACGGCCACAACCCCGCCGCAAAAACCACCGGCAACGGCCGTAAGAGCCCCCTCGCCCGGCCCGCGCCCGATCGCAAACTGGACCGCAAGCAGGACCGCAAGAACGTCCGCAGCGATGCCCGCTCCGCCGCCACCACCCGCTCGCCACGCAGCGGCCGCAAGCCGGCCATGACCGCCGGTGCCGGTGCCGGCAGCAGCAAGCGCTACGGCTTTACCGCCCGGCCCAAACAGGGGACAAAGAAGCGCGGATGAACGCGGCCGATTCTTCCCTGCCCACTTTCCAGCCCGCCCGCAGGATCATCGTCGCCATCGACGGCCCTGCAGGCGCGGGAAAAAGCACCGTGGCCCGCCACCTGGCCCGCCACTTTGGTCTGCTCAACATGGAAACCGGCGCCATGTACCGCGCCTTCGCCCTCAAAGCGCTGCGCGCAGACGCGCCCTTGTCCGACCCGTCAGCACTCGCTTCCCTGACGGCCGAGACTGCCATCCTCCTCGAGCCAGGCGAGGACGAGAATCGCGTCCTGCTGGACGGCGAGGACGTCACCGGCCTCATCCGCAATCCCGAAGTCACCGATGCGGCCTCCCGCGTCAGCATTCACCCCGTCATCCGCGCCTGGATGGTCCGCCTGCAGCAGCAGATGGCCTCCTCCGGCGGAGTCGTCATGGAAGGCCGCGACATCGGCACCGTCGTCTTTCCTCACGCCGACGTGAAGATCTTCCTCGACGCCGCACCCGAGGTCCGCGGCATGCGCCGCTTTGACCAGCTCGGTCCCGAACCCGCCGTGCAGCCAGAAAAAGTGCTCCGCGACCTGCGCGACCGCGACGCGCGCGACCGCAACCGCGCCGACTCACCCCTCAAGCCCGCCGCGGACGCCGTGCTGCTGGACTCCACGAATATGACCCTGCAGCAGGCGGTCGAGGCCGCCGAAGACATCGTCGCCGCTCGCCTGGCCGCTGCAGCCGCTGGGGCCTGATCCCTATCCGCTCAGCCGCCGGCCATTGACCGTCCGTCGCCCCGGAGGCATAGAATTCCCTTGGAGCCCCAACCGCATGGAACTTACCTGCCCCCGCTGCCATAATCCGCTCCTGGCCGACCACTGCTTCTGCCCCACCTGCGGTCTGCCGCTGCTGGTGTATGAGACAGAAGCCGAGGCCGAGCCCGGCCAGGTGGAGCGCTGGACTCACGCCGTCCGCGACGCCAGCATAGTGGAGTGGAAGCCTGCCATGCGCGTCGCCCTCGCGCTGGCAGTGCCTGCCGGGCTGCTCTCCAGCGGCATTTCGCCCGTATCTCTGCTGGGCCTGTTATGGGTGGCTGGCGCCGCCGCCTGGGCCGTGGTGCTTTACGTGCGCAGCCAGCGCCCCGCCTGGATCACCGTCGGCGCAGGCGCTCGCATTGGACTGGTCACCGGCCTCCTCGCCGGCTGGCTTGCCTTCACCGTCAGCGGCGGAGCACTCTACGTCCAGCGCAACGTCCTCCACCAGTCCGGCGAGTTGGACACCCAGTGGAAGTCGTACGTTTCCATGAGCCAGCAAATGTCTGAGCAGTGGGCGCAGGGCATGACGCCTGCCGACGCCAAGCAGGCCCAGGTCGTGCGCGCCCAGGTGCAGGCCTGGATGCTCTCCCCCTGGGGCCACGCCGGCATTGAGGCCTTCAGCCTCATCGGCAATGCCCTCTTCCTCGTCTTCTTCGCCGTCGGCGGCGGCGCCATTGGCGCGCGTGTGCTGGCCCGAACCCAACGCCCTCAACTCTAGGGTGCATCGGCAGGTACATCCTGGCTCCCGCGTCCCATTCCGCGACACCCGGTTCTTCACAACTTGCTCCAACCGCCCAACCCTTCTATCATCCGGCGAGAGAGCTTTCATGACTGAATTGCCAAACCATCCCAGCCTGCGCATCAAGGGCAGGCTGATGTCCGCCTCGGAGATTGAGCGCACCCTGGTGCGCCTCGCCCACCAGATTGTGGAGAAGAGCAACGGCAGTGAGGACCTGGCGCTCATCGGCATCAAGCGCCGCGGCGTCCCCTTTGCCCAGCGCCTCGGCAAGCTCATCTCCGGCATCGAAAAACGCGACGTCGACACCGGCGTGCTCGACATCCAGTTCTATCGCGACGACCTGTCCACCCCCGACGAGCGCCCCGTCGTCACCAAGGGCGCGATCGGCTTTGACGTCGACGGCCGCGACGTGGTCCTCTGCGACGACGTGCTCTACACCGGCCGCACCATCCGCGCCGCGCTCGACGCCCTGTTTGACCACGGCCGCCCCCGCCGCGTTCAGCTCGCTGTGCTCATTGACCGCGGCCACCGCGAACTGCCCATCGAGGCAACTTACGTGGGCAGACAAGTGCCCACCAGCAGCCGTGAAATCATCGAAGTCAAGTTCCACGAGGTCGACAATGACGAGCAGGTCCTGCTCGTCGAACGGGTGGACTAGGCTCAACCTCAATCCGCCGGCACGCCTCCCCGCGCGCCGCTCCACTCCAGCCAACAGGCTCCGTGTGAAACTCATGAGCGTTGCCACAGCCCCGGTCCGCCGCCAGATCGCCACTCCGCCCCCGCCCGCCTCACCCTTTCCGTACCATCCCGGCTCCCTGCTTTCCATCCTCGATCTGGATCTCGACGTCGTCAGCCGCATCCTGGCCCGCGCCACGGAGCTCGAATCGATGGACCCTCTCGTCCGCGACCACATCCTCGCCAAGCGCCGCATCGCCCTTCTCTTTTACGAGTCCTCCACGCGCACCCGCACCAGCTTTGAGTTGGCCGCCAAGGCCCTCGGAGCAGACACCACCCTCGTCTCCAGCCTCTCCTCCAGCATTGAGAAAGGCGAGACCCTCAAAGACACCGGCCTCACCCTCCGCGCTCTCGGCGCTGAGGCCATCATCCTGCGCCACAACTCCTCCGGCGCCGCCTGGCTGCTGGAAGAAATGACCCGCCTGCCCGTCCTCAACGCCGGCGACGGCATGCACGAGCATCCCACCCAGGCCCTGCTGGACCTGCGCACCATCCTCCAGCACCTCCGCCCCGGCATTGAAGCGGTTACCGCGGACACCCTCGCCGGCGTCACCGTCACCATCGTCGGAGACATCCTCCACAGCCGCGTCGCCCGCTCCAACATGCTCCTGCTGCCGCGCCTCGGCGCACGCGTCCTGCTCTGCGGTCCCAAAGAACTCCTGCCCGAACTGGCCGTCACCGCCGGCCCTGAAATCATAATCGAGCGCGACTTCGAGGCCGCCCTCCGCCAGTCGCAGGTCGTCATGATGCTCCGCATCCAGGCCGAGCGCCTCGCCGGGCTTCAGCTCGACCTGGAAGAGTACAAAACCAACTACCAGCTCACCGGCCAGCGCCTCGCTGCCCTCGCGCCCGCGGCCCTCATCCTGCACCCCGGCCCCATCATCCGAGGCCTCGAGCTCACCGGCGGCGTCGCCGACGGGCCCCAGTCGGCCGTTCTCGAACAGGTCCGCAATGGCGTCGCCATCCGCATGGCCGTCGTCGAACGCGCCCTCACCACCCACGGAAGCCGCCCATGACCGCCCTCATCCTCCGCAATGGCCACCTCATCGATCCAGCCGCCGGCGTAGACGCCCCCAAAGACATCCTGCTCCGGGACGGCCGCGTTGCCGAAATCACCTCGCCAGGCAAGCTCAAAGCCTCCAACAGTGAGCAGATACTCGACGCCACCGGCCTCACCGTCGCCCCCGGCCTCGTTGACATCCACGTCCACCTGCGCGAACCCGGCCAGACCCACAAAGAGACCATCGCCACCGGCACTGCTTCCGCTGCGGCCGGCGGCTTCACCGCGGTGGCCGCCATGCCCAACACCCTCCCGGTCAACGACTCGCCGGAGATTACCCGCTGGATGCAGGCCCCCGAGCGCAACGCCGCGGTGCGCGTCTTCCCCATCGGCGCGGCCACCCGCGGCTCCAAAGGCGACACCCTCAACGACTTTGCCGCGCTCAAGGCCGCCGGCGCAGTCGCCGTCACCGACGATGGCCACCCCATCCTCAAAGACAACATCATGCGCGAAACCCTGGCCGCCGCCGCCCGCGTGGGCTTGACGGTCATCCAGCACGCCGAGGACACGCGCATGACCCAGGGCTGCAGCATGAACGCCGGACCCACCGCCTTCAAGCTGGGCCTGCGCGGCATGCCGCCCGAGGCCGAGTCCTCCCTCGTCGAACGCGACATCCGCCTCGTCACCGAGCTGCGAGACCCGCGCGTCCACTTGCACGTGGCCCACACCTCCACCGCAGCCGCAGTGGCCGCCGTGCGCCAGGCGCGCCGCAACGGCCTCCGCGTCACCTGCGAAGTCGCTCCGCACCATTTTCTGTTAACTGAGGAACACGTGGGCCTCTACAACACCCACGCCAAAATGAATCCGCCGCTGCGCTCGGCCGCCGACCGCGACGCCATGATCGAGGCCATTTTGGATGGAGTTGTGGACGCCATCGCCACCGATCACGCGCCCCACGCCACACACGAGAAAGAAGTCGAGTTCGAGAACGCCCCCAACGGCATCACCGGCCTGGAAACCGCACTTGGCCTCTGCCTCCGCTGGCTACATCATGAATGGAAGCTGCCCATCGGCCGCGTCCTGAGCTTGCTCAGCGCGCAGCCCGCCGCCCTGCTCGGCCTCAAAGGCCGCGGCACCCTTGCCGTCGGCAGCTTTGCCGACGTGGTCATTTTCGATCCCAAGGCTGAGTGGACCTACCGCGCTGCGGACACGCGCTCAAAGTCGCGCAACACGCCCTTCGATGGCTGGACCCTGCAAGGCAAGGTCCGCTGGACCATCAGCGAAGGCCACATCGCTTACTCGAGCCAATAACGTAGAAAAATAGCTGTTCTTACGACGCCTTGCTCCGCAGTGCCTGCTCGGCGCGGAACCAGTCGTCCGCATCATGGCCGTGCTGGCCGCCGCGCTCCGCCCACAAACGATGCGCCAGTCGCGCAATCTCTTCGTGCGAAACCTTCCGCTGCTTCATCACGGTCACCTTGGAGGGAGTCGCCTTTTTCGTCGCAGGGAGCATGGCCGTAACTTCCTTCGTCACGGCAGTGCTCGACTTCTTCTTCGCGGCGGTCGCCTTCTTTGCCGGGGCAGCCTTGAATTCTATCTTTTTCATGCAGATTCCTCCTCTCAGCAGGGCAAGCAAGCCGCCCATGTTGTCAAGCCTATAGAGTAGTCAAGCCGAATCCAAGTGCAATCCGCTGCCGTGCACCTGCGGCGTTACCTCCGCACTGCCACGCACCAGCCCGCGCGCGGTGTTTCCGGCGCCTCATGGCCCTTTGTTTTCTGTGGGATATTGCCCGGCAGGCGCTCAGCCGCGCTTGCGATAAAGAATCTGAAACTCGTAGCCGGAGTTTACCGGGAAAAGCTGCGCGGTGTGCCGCAGTCGCTCGGCAAGCGCCGGCGCCGCCAGCAGCGGATAGCCGCGCTCGCGCAGGTCGTGGTAGTCAAAATCCACCGCCAGGGACAGCATGTAAATCGCCAGCGCGTCGGAAAAGGCCGCCTCAAAAAAGCTGTTGCGCGCCCGCTCGTCCAGACCCTTCTGGCCCGCGCGCACTTCCGTGGCCCTCCGCCGCGTCTCCCACGCGTCCTGACTGGACTCGCCCCGAACGTCGGCCTGCGCCTGCGACCACGCCAGCGACGAGAAGCTCTCCGGAACGCCCGCGGACTCTACAAAGTTGTGCGCCACGTTGATGAAAAACTCAAACGCCAACCCGAAGCGATCCTCCACCAGCCGCGTCGACAGGAACACCGCCTCCATGGTTCCGAACGTCGCATTGCGGTGGCACACCGCGCGGTCGCCCAGTTCCACCGTGTAGGACGGCGCAATCATCGTCTCATCCGTGTCGGCAATCGCCAGCGGCACAAAGTAGTAAGCACGCGCGGCCAGCGCCGGAGCCAGCGCCGCGGGCACCGCGCCCACCAGCCGCTCCAGTTCCTCGTCCGCAACCCGCGTCTCGCCCCACGTGGCGTAGCGAACGCCATTCGCGGCGTGGCCCACCGCCGTCTGTGTGGCCACTTTCTCCGCTTGCCAAAGTTCCATTTGTACGCTGCCGGGCATCACCCGTATTCTAGACTACGGAGGCTACGTCCACGGATGTCATCCCCGCAAACGCCCCAGGCCATCACCGGAACCGTCTTCGGCTTTCCCCTCAAAGGCTTCAGCCTCTTCCAGAGCCTGCTGCTCTCCGTAGGCTCGGCCTGCTTCACCTTCTTCGCTACCACTGCCCTCGCCATCTTCAGCCTGCTCGTCTGGAATCAGCTCGGCGGCCACACGGTGAATTACGCGGACAGCTATCTCTACGTCGGATTCCCGCTCGGCGTGCTTGTCCTGGTTGTTGCGCTGCCGTTCTTCTGCGCGCTGTGGATTCGCGCCAAGATGCGGGCCTGACTGCAGCCCGGACCGCGCGATTACGAAGCCAACCCGAAGCGCTCCTGCAGCACGCAGTAGCTCACCAGAACCATCAGCACCTGATCGTTGGCAATCCGCGCGCCCATGTCCATCCCCGGCAGCCGGTCCAGCAAATCTACCACGGCCTTCTGATCAAAGAACGGCACCGCGGCCATGTCGGGTCCGCGCAGCGTGTCCTGCACAAAGTCGTGAAAGGTTTCGTCCGGCGTCAGCGTGGCCGGCGGGCTCAGGAACGGATGCTTCTGCCGCGTATATACCGTTTTGGTAATCGCATCGCGCACGGCCTCGCGCAGCACATACTTTTCCGTCATGCCGCGAATCTTCATGCTCACCGGCTGCGCGCAGATGCACTCCACCACCTTGTGGTCCAGGAACGGCACCCGCCCTTCGATCGAGTGCGCCATCTCCATCCGGTCGCCCAGCATCGTCAGAATATAACCGGGCAGCACTGACTTGCCCCACAGGTAGAGCGACTGATTCAAGGGATCCCGCCCCTTCAGCCGACCGAGCACATCCACGTCCGACAGCAGCGCACGATACGCCTCGCTGTCCTGAAAGCGCGTTGCGAAATCGGCGGCCAACAGCGGTTGCATCTTCACCGCCCGCGAGGAGAAGGTCTCCATCCACGACGGCACATACCCCAGCACGCGCTTCACGGCCTCAAGATTGCCCACTTCTCCATCCGGCAGCAGCAGCCCGCGAGAAACCATGTTGTGCTCCTCGAGCCAAACGAGCAACTTGTTGATCTCTTCCGGGTCCTGCCCCTCGCGGTTATAGAGCAGCATGTCGCGCCGGAAGTGCGCATAACCACCGAGAATCTCATCCGACCCTTCGCCAGTGATGACCACCTTGTAGCCTGCATCGCGCACCGCCTTGCTCAGCAGGAATTTCGCCACTCCGTGGGCATTCACGCATGCGGTCTCGGCCTGCGCAATCGCATCGCAGAAGCTGGCCGCCAGGTCCTTTTGGCCAATAGGAATCGTGTGGAACTCCGCGCCTGCGAGCGCTGCCATCTCGCGCGCAATGGGCCCTTCGTCATACTCGGCCTGATCAAAGGTGAGCGTGAAGGCGTGAATGGGATCCGGGTGATGGCGAGCGGCCAGGCCAAGCACCGCGCAGGAATCCAGGCCGCCGCTCAGATAGACGCCCACCGGCACATCCGCGCGCAGCCGGATGCGCACCGCCTCCTCCAGTTCGTGCCGAAACTCTGCAATGTAGTCCTCGCTGCTGCGGCTCGTTTGCGCCGTCCCGGCTGCCGGATACGGAAAGTCCCAGTAGCAGCCCATCTGAAAATGCTTGTCGGTGGCAATGACAAAATGACCCGGCGGCACCTGGAAGACGCCATCGTAGAGTGTGCGCATCTGGTGGCCGCCGAAATGCACAGACTGATACACACCCTCCGCATCCCACCGCGCCGGCACACCCGCGGCAAACAGCGCCTTCACCTCCGAGGCGAAATAGAGCGCATTGTTGTGCCAGGCGTAGAACAGAGGCTTGATGCCGAAGCGGTCACGCGCGGCAAACAGGCAGCGCTGCTTCTCGTCCCACAGCACCAGGGCAAATTCACCGCGAAGCTGATGCATACACTGCGGCCCCAGTTCCTCCCACAGATGCAGCGCAATCTCACTGTCGGAGCGGGTGCGCAGCCGATGGCCGCGCGACTCCAGCTCGTCCTGAATCGCCTCGTAACCGTAAAACTCGCCGTTCACGATGATGTGCGTGCGTCCGTCCTCGCTGTGGATCGGCTGGTCGCCCGTCGTAAGGTCAATGATGCTGAGCCGTGAGTGGCCCAGCCCCACGCGCGCGTCGCCACTGATCCAGTGGCGCTGGCCGTCCGGCCCGCGATGATAGAGAGACTGGGTTGCGCGTTGCAGCGTTGGCAGGGAAATCGGTTCGCGGCGGGACAGAATGCCCACAATTCCACACATAGCTCGGTATCTCCTCGCGTTCTTTTTCGCTGTTAGGGGAAAACCTTCCGGGAAAGCTTGAAAAGCATAGCAGCGTGGCATCTGGAGCAGCAAAGAAATTCAGATTTCTTGCGGGCCCCGTTCATCCTTTGCAATCACGCCCCCAGGCGCCTGCATCACGCACAAGGGCGCATCAAAAAAAAGCGGCTCCGCCTCTGCGGAACCGCTTTCTCATCTCTGAATGTCTGCTTGTGCCGAGATTCGGCCCTGCCTCAGTGGCTCGCCGGCTTCGGGTCCGCAGGGTCAAACTGCGCCACGCGAATCTTCTTCGCCAAGCCTACCTTTGACAGCAGCCAGATGCCCCAGAAGTTTGGGTCCACCTCATACCACCGGAGTCCGTGCCGCGCGCTCACCGGGTGCGCATGATGGTTGTTGTGCCATCCCTCGCCACCCGTAAGCAGCGCCACCCACCAGTTGTTGCGCGAGTCGTCCCGCGTTTCAAACCGCCGGCTGCCCCACATGTGCGTGGCAGAGTTCACCAGCCACGTGGCATGCAGTCCCAGCGTGACGCGCAGTGCCACGCCCCACAGCACCATGGCCACACCGTTCACCCAGCCGCCAAAGTACCAACCACCGGCCAGCAGCAGCACGCCGCTCGCCGTAATCGGCACCCAGTGATACTTGCTCAGCCACACGTGAAAGCGGTCCTTGCCCAGATCCGGCGAATAGCGCATGGCCAGCACGTCCGTCTTCGTGTGCAGCGCCTCGCCAAGAAGTATCCAGCCCGCGTGCGCCCACCAGCCGCCTTCGCGCGGCGTGTGCGGATCGCCTTCCTGGTCGCTCAGCTGGTGATGTACCCGGTGCGTGGAAACCCAGAAAATAGGCCCACCTTCCAGGGACATGGTGGCGAAAATGCTCATCACGTACTCCACCCACTTCGGCGTCTGATAGCCGCGGTGCGTCAGCAGCCGGTGATAGCACATGCCAATGCCCACGTTGATGGCCAGCACGTAGAGCACCGCCATCACCGCCAACCGTTCCCAGGTGAAGAAAAACAGGGCCGCCACCGCCCCCACGTGGAGGGGCACAATGGCCGCCGTCGTAATCCAGTTCACGCCCGTATTTGCCGTGGCGGCACGGCCCATCCGCACCTGCTCGCGCGCAGGCATGGCATGCGCGGTGGTGGACTGTATCGGCTGCTCGCTGACCGGCCGGGTTAGTTCAGAGGTTGCGCTTGCAGGGGAGGGTGCGCTTGCAACGGACGCCATTCGTGTTGAATTCCTCAAAAGAGTGACGAACCGCCAACTCTTGCTTTCTATCTTTGATTGTATAGGAGCATCGGTTCGGCTGTGCACCCGAATCCTGTTGTCCCCAGCAATACCCGCCTCCCGGCCGGTGCAAGTCCCGATTTGGACCCCGATTTGGGCTCCCGTCCTGCCTCACTTGCCCAGCCCCGCCTGCGCCGCTCCGCGCGCCCGCTCTTACTCGCGCGATCCCACTCCGTACAACTCGCCCCCGGTCACAAACAGCCGCTCCGCCTGCCCGTGCAGCACGCGGTACAGCGCAAACTGCCGCCCCGTGCTCCCCCGCAACTCAAACAGTAACTCGCCGCGATTGTCCGCCATGGCGTCCACCGCGCCCACCAGGCGCATCCGTGGTGAGTCGTCCAGATGCGACCCGTCGCTCACCTTCTTCAGCAACACCGCCAGGTTCCCATACAGGTCCGGCTGAGCAATAAGGGTCACAAATTTCTCGCCCTTCAGCGCCCCGCCCGTATCCGCCGTCAACACCAGCGTCGCGCCGGAACCATAGGCCAGCTCGAAGACGCGGAACTGCTCATCATGCAGCGACGCGGGCATCGTCAGTTGCAACACCTCCGGCTTGGCCCGCCTGCGCCCCTTCTTCGTCTTCGGCTCCGGCTTCGGCGGGGGCGGCGTCAGCCCCAGCGCATCGCGGGCCATCGACTCCAGTTCCGCCTTCATCCTCGCCTCATCGTCCGCATTGGCCCAGCTGTAGCTCCACGGGTGCACCGGCCGGTTCGTCGCGTCAGAGACGGCAATCGTCTGATGCATCTCCGGCGGCAGGCCCACCAGCGTCGGCGTAAGGTCGGACTTTTCCTGCCCCATTTTGCCCCGCAGCAGCCGCGGCCGGTCCGGATCGGTGATGTTCGGCAGGTCCTCCACGTACCCCACTTCTGTCTTCTTCGTTTTCTTCTTCGGACGCGTCAACGTGGGCCGGTCCGGATCTGGAGCCGGTTCTCCCGCCGTGTCGCTGCTCTGCTCGGGCCGGTGCAGCGTCGGTCTGTCCGGGTCGGGCGCTGGAGCGCTCGGAGCACTCCCGACCGTTCCTGTACTCGATCCCGTTCCTGCACCCGACTTCGTCCCGCCCGTCTTCGTCGTCACCTCCGGATGCTTGCGGTGCAGCACCGGCAGGTCGCCGCCGGTGTCGTCAATCTTCGTCTGCGCCAGCTGCTCTTCTTCGGCCGGCTTCGGCTTCGGCATCGGCTTCCACTTGCCAAAGCCCACCCACGCGCCCTGCTGCTGTCCCGCGCCTTCAATATCGAACAGGCCGATATGCCGCCCGTTGTCTTCCAGCACGTACTCCGTGCCGCCGTCCACCGCCATCGGCAGCGGCCGCGCCAGGTAGATGCCCGCATCCTCCAGCGTCTGCCCGTCAAACACCGACACCGGCACCAGCCGGCTGAACTTCGGCTTGCCTTCCTCGCCCGTCCACTCCAGCACCCCCACAGCCCGCAGCACCGGCGCACTTTTCGCGTGGGTATCCACCTGCCCCGGATACTGCGCCAGCACCGGCGCAGCCGCCGCGGCCAGCACCGCACACACCGCCAGCACCATGCGTCCCGTCAACACAACCCTCCCGCCGCGCCATGACAGTTGCACCCCGGCTCGGAAATAATGCTTGCGGATGCTCAATCCAACCACCCTGCGAGGAATTTCCCCATGGAACTCCACAAGAAAGTCGCCAACTTCACCCTCCTCACCGACGAGGAGAACTCCGTCAGCCTCTCAGACTACGCCGGCAAACCCGTTGTACTCTTCTTTTATCCCAGAGCGGACACTCCCGGCTGCACCATCGAGGCCTGCGGCTTCCGCGACACCTTCAAAAAGCTTCAGGCCGCCGGCGCCGTCGTCCTCGGCATCTCCCGCGATACGCCCAAAGCCCAGGCCAAATTCCGCGCCAAATTCGACCTCCCGTACACACTCCTTGCTGATGTAGACGAGAAAGTCTGCAATCAGTTTGGCGTGATGAAGGAAAAGAACATGTACGGCAAGAGAGTCTGGGGAATCGCGCGCACCACTTTCCTCATCGGCCCGGACCAGACCCTGCTGCACATCTTCCCCAACGTCACCCCCGAAGGCCACGCCGAAGATGTACTGGCCAAAATCAAGGAATGGAACAAGTCGCAAAAGTAAATCGGTCCGCGACAGTCGGTCGCCTTCCCGGCCGCCTGCTGTCGCGCGCCTTCCTGCAGCACTCACCGGAATTTGTCGCCCCTCGTCTGCTCGGCAAGTTGCTGGTGCACGTGCCGCACCCCGGCGCCCAACCCATCGTCGGCCGCATTGTGGAGGTGGAGGCTTACCTCGGCCCGCACCACCAGCCGCCCGACCCCGCGGCGCACTCCCATCGCGGCCCCACCCCACGCAACCGCGTCCTCTTCGGCCCCGCCGGCCACGCCTACGTCTACGCCATCTATGGCCGATACTTCTGCATGAACGTCAGCTGCGAGCCCGAGGGCCAGGCCGGCTGCGTCCTCCTCCGCGCCCTTGAACCCGTTCTGGGACTCTCGCAAATGGCTGCCAATCGCGGACTCGCCCCCAAAGCGCACAAGGAAGTGCCCGCCTGTCAGCTCACCCGCGGCCCCGGACGCCTCTGCCAGGCGCTCGGACTCACCCGCCCCGCGCACAACGGCCTGGACCTGCTCAGGTCCGCCTCGCCCCTCCAGATCCGCGACGATGGCCTCCCCGTCGCAGAGGTCCTCGTTACGCCCCGCATCGGCATCCGCCACGCCGTCGATTTGCCCCTGCGCTTTGCCCTGCCCAGCCACCCCTGCGTCTCCGGCCCCCGAAATTTTCCCGGCCGAGTCATCTTTCTTGACTGATTTGTCGTCATACGAGATAAGAGGTCATCCCAGTCCGGAAGGAATTCCCCGCTTGAAATCCAAATCACCCTTGCCCCTTGTCGCGGCTTTGCTGCTCACCGCGGCCTTCGCGGTCACTGCCGTGGCCCAGGCCCCCAATCCACCCGCCGCCGCTGCCGAGCACCACTTTCCCCCCATGCCTCCGCCCAAAAATCTCCAGGTGCTGCCCAAGACCCTCACCAGCGAGCAGGTCCACGACATCATGCATCACTGGGCAGAGGCGCTCGGCACCGAATGCAGCCATTGCCACGCCGTCGATACCAAGGCTCCCGCCTTTCACGGCCATCCACGCCTCAACTTTGCCGATGACTCCAAGCCGGAAAAGCGCACCGCGCGCCTCATGTTCAAAATGGTTCAGGACATCAACGACAACTACATCAGCATGGTCCAGAACTCCGGCCTGCCCGTCTCCTGCGGCACCTGCCACCGCGGCCAAACCGACCCGCCGCCCTTTGTGCCGCCGCCGGATCACGATCATGACCACCACGGCCCGCCGCCACCCGCCGCCGCCATGCCCATGCCGAAGTAACCGCTCCGCGAGGAGGGGCGATCAAAGGAGGGGCGCTCAGCCCTTCCTCGCCCACTCCCCGCTCTTGCCGCCGGTCTTCGCCTCCAGCCGCACTTCGCGAATCACAATGCCCTTGTCCAGCGCCTTGGTCATGTCGTAGACCGTCAGAGCCGCCACGGCCGCGGCCGTCAGCGCTTCCATCTCCACGCCTGTCGGCCCGGTCGTGGCCACCGTCGCCGTAATCCGCACGCCGCCCTCCACCACCTCGGCCAGCACGTCGGCATGCGTCAGCGCCAGTGGATGGCACATCGGAATCAGCTCCGACGTCCGCTTGGCCGCCTGGATGCCCGCAAACCGCGCCACCTCCATCGGATTTCCCTTCGGATTCTCCGGCAGCGCCGCCACCACCTCCGCCCGCAGCTCCACAAACGCCGTGGCCCGCGCCGTGCGCCGCGTTTCCGGCTTCGCGCTCACGTCCACCATGCGCGCCTGCCCTGCCTCATCAAAGTGCGAAAGCCTTCCCTCCGCCTGCTCAGCCATCGGTCTCCTCACGGAATCAGAATGCGAACCATCGCGCCGGCTTCCAGAACCCCCGCCGCCTCCGGCACCAACACAAAACAATTCGACCGCGCAAACGCCGCCTGGTCGCCCGACCCCTGCCAGGAAACCGTGCGCACCCGCGGCATCTGTCCTGCCGCCGGCTCAGGCTCCCACAGCGCGGGCAAGAAACGCGTCAACCCCGGCTTGGCCTTCACCGCCTCCGCCAGCTCAGCCAACGCAAACCGCGGCCCACGTGTCCGCCGCCCCGCCAGTGCCCCCAGCACCGTTGCGCCAAACACCAGAAACGTAACTGCCGTCGACACCGGATTCCCTGGCAGCCCGAAAAACGGCAGGCCCCCCGGCAGCTCGCCAAACACCAGCGGCTTGCCCGGCTGCATGCGCACGCCCGTAAAGTGGAACCGCGCGCCATGCCGCTCCAGCGCCGGCTCCACCAGGTCAAACTTGCCTGCGGAAACCCCGCCGCTCACCAGCAACATCTGCGTCCCAGCCGGCACCGCCAGCGCGCCCTCCAGCGCCCGGTTCAGCGCCTTTGCAGTGTCCGCCGCGCGCGGCAGCACCCACGGCTCGCCACCCGCCGCAGCCACCAGCGCCGCCAGCATCGGCCCGTTCGAGTTGCGAATCTGCCCCGGCCCCGGCTTCGCCTCCACCGGAATCAGCTCATCGCCCGTGGTCAAAATCGCCACTCGCGGCCGCCGAAACACCTTGAGCGTCGCCAGCCCGCAAGTCGCGGCCAGCGCAATCTGAGCCGCGCCCAGCGTCGCACCCGGCTCCAGCAGCACATCGTCTGCGTGTGCCTGCGCGCCCTTTGCAACAATGTTTTCGCCTGCCTCCAGCGTGCGCGGTTTCAGCAGCCGCACCTGCGCACCCTCGTGTTCCACATGTTCCAACATGGCCACGGCCTCTGCGCCCTCCGGCACCGGCGCGCCCGTCATAATCTCCCACGCCGCGCCATCCGGCAGCGGACCCCCGGGAGCCTGGCCCGCATGGGTCTGGCCTGCGACCTGCAGCCAGCCGCGTCCGTTGGCCTCTGCCGCGCGGCAGGCAAAACCGTCCCGCGTAGACCGTGCAAACGGCGGCTGATCCTCATCGGCTGCAATCGGCTGTGCCAGCACGCGCCCCGCCGCCTCGGCCAGCGCCACCGTCTCACCGGCCGCGCTGCCGCTCCACCGCTCCGCCCACGTCGCCACCGTCGCGGCAGCCTCGTCAAACCCCAGCAGAGCCCCATTCCCGCTGCTTTCAGACTCGCTCATGCCAAGGATTGTAGACGCTTTCTCCGCGCGAATGCGTGCGCCGCAAACGCACAAAGGGCGCGCCCGTCTTCCGGGAGCGCCCCTTGTCCTGCTCGGTCCTGCTCGGTCCTGCGCGGAACCCCGTCCGCTTACCGCTTCTTCTTGGTCGCCTTGAAGCTGGTTTCCACTTTCTCCCCAGCCTGCTGCAGAATGCCCTTGACCTCCGCCGCATACGGCCCGTCCGGCGCAAGTTCCAGGTACTTCTGGTAGGACTCGGCGCAACCCGGAGGCAGCACAATGCGCTGCGTCTTCGTGTCGAACGTCGCCTTCTGGATGAGGCCCTGGCCCCTCAGGTAGTAGAGCAGCGCATCTTCCGGACTCGCCTTGATCGCCTCGTCGGCCGCCGCCACCTGCGCGTCGCCATTGCCAACCTGGAAGAAGATCACGGCTTCGTTCTTCAGATAAAAGCCCGCCCTCGCCGGATCCGCCTTGCCCGCCGCGTCATACGCCGCGTTGGCTTCTGGCACCTTACCGGTACGCGCATAAATCTCGCCCAGGCCCGCGTTCGCCATGGCCACTACCTCCGGCCGTGGCTTCTTCGCCGCCGCGTCCACCTCAATCGATTTCTTGAACGAAACCTCGGCCTTGTCGTACTCCTTGAGGCCGGCCTGCGCCTGGCCCAGATACGCCCACAACACGGACTCGGTCGGCCGCTCGGTCGTGTCCTTGGTCATCATCGTTTCAATGTCGGTGTACTGCTCCTTCTTGATATCGGCTACCTTGGCGTCCACATCCGCCTTCGTGGCAGAGGCGCCCAGCTGCTGCACCGCGGCGGCATGCGCACCATCGGCGGCGTGCAGATCCTCATTCACCTTCTTCAGGTCCGCGTTCAGCTGCTTGATCACCGCATTGACCTTCAGCGCTTCGGAATTGTGCTTGCGCAGATCCGCCAGCTGCTTCTTCTCCGCCTCCGGCAGCTTGTCAATAAATGCCTGGCGCGTCATGTCGAAGTCCTGCGTCGTGTCCTGCCCGGCCACAATCTTCACGTCGTTGAAAAAGTCGATCATCTTGTCCGGCGGCGTAGTCGGCTGCCGAAAGATCGCCATGTACGTGCCCGGTGCGGCTTCGCCCGTGTAAGAGCCGGTCGCGTCCACCTTGAAGGTGTACTTCGACGTGTGTCCACCGTCGGCCGAAAGGCTCACCGTGCCCGCCGTCTCCGGCGAACCCACAGGATTCGTCACCTGGCCGTGGATCTTGCCCATCGCTTCCGGGCTCTGCTGCGCAAACACCGGCGTGAGCGCAAATGCCAACACGCCCAGCCACAGTGAAATGTTGCGTTTCATCGTCTTCTCCTTGGGAGTTCGGGTGGGCTGCACTGCCCCTCCCGCTCCATCGATCCGTCTAAATGTTCTGCCACTACATTCCGTTTGTCCGCTGCGCCGGGCCGCAACTGCGGCATGAGCTCCGGTTGCGGCTCTCGCTCTTGCGGCCGACACCCGCTGCTGGTTTCAACCCAGTTTCGGCTCATTCGATTCGGAAACAGCTCTGGCGGTACAGAAAATCTGCCGCCAGCCACCGCTTCCCCGGCACGACCCCAAGGTAAATCCTAGGCGTGTCCCAATACAAGCGTCTCTGCTGGCCGCTTGGCCTCCGGGCTGCCTCCACGCGTTTCCATCCTAGTGGCCACTGCTGCGCCCTCCCTGTGGCCTGCATCACACTCCAGCACCCTTTCGCCCCTAAAATAGTCTCATGGCCATCACCATCCGGCCGGCGGTTCCCGCCGACGCCCCTCAGATCCTCGCCTTCATCCGCGCCCTCGCCACCTATGAGCGTGAGCCGGACGCCGTCACCGCCACGGAGGCCGACCTGCTCCGCGACGGATTCGGGCCAACGCCCTTTTACTCCTGCCTCATCGCCGAGACCGACGGCCTCCCCGCCGGCTTCGCGCTCTACTTTTTCAATTACTCCACCTGGCTAGGCCGCCCCGGCCTCTATCTCGAGGACATTTTCGTCCTCCCCGAGTTCCGCGGCCGCGGCATCGGCAAGGCGCTACTCCAGCAGGTCGCCGCCGTCGCCCTCCAGCAGCGCTGCCTCCGCATGCAGTGGGAAGTCCTCGACTGGAACACCCCCGCCGTCGACTTTTACCGTGCCATGGGCGCCGAATTCCTCGACGAGTGGCGCAATGTCCGCATCTCCGGCGACGCACTGCAACGCCTTGCCGGCACCGCGCCTAGCTCCGAGACCGCCTCATGAAAATTCGCATTATCGGCGGCGGACTCGCCGGACCTGAGGCCGCACTCACCGCCGCGCGCCTCGGCTGCCAGGTGGACCTCTATGAAATGCGCGCCATGGTCGACGGCAAGCCGCGCCTCACCCCCGCGCACCAGACCACCGACTTCGGCGAGCTCGTCTGCTCCAACTCGCTCAAAAGCGAATCGCCCAACACCGCGCCCTGGCTACTCAAGCAGGAGATGCGCCGCGCCGGTTCCGCGCTCCTGCGCCTTGCCGACGAAACCGCCGTCCCCGCAGGCCACGCCCTCGCCGTCGACCGCGTCGAGTTCTCCCGCCGCATTGCGGAGGCCATCGCCGCCGAGCCCGCTATCCGCGTCTTCCGCGATGAAGTGACCACGCTTGCCACTTCTCCCCTCCAAAACGAGGACAGCACGAAGTGCACCATCCTTGCCACCGGCCCGCTCACCTCCGCCGCGCTCAGCGCAGAAATCCAGCGCCTCACCGGCTCCGAGCATCTCGCCTTTTACGACTCCATCTCCCCCATCGTCGACGCCGAAACCATCGACATGGACCGCGTCTACTTTGCCGCGCGCTGGGACAAAGGCACCGCCGACTACATCAACTGCCCGATGGAGCGCGACGAGTACGACCGCTTTCTCGACGCTCTGCTCGCCGCCGAGCCCGCCGAATCCAAAGAGTGGGAAAAGCTCGACTACTTCGAAGGCTGTCTTCCCATCGAGGTCCTCGCCCGCCGCGGCCGCGACACCCTCCGCTTCGGCCCCATGAAGCCCGTCGGCCTCCGCGACCCGCGCACCGGCAGGAACCCCTGGGCCGTCGTCCAGCTCCGCAAGGAAAATCTCCGCGCCTCCAGTTACAACCTGGTCGGCTTTCAGAATCACCTCAAATGGGGCGACCAGGCCCGCGTCCTCCGCCTCATTCCCGGCCTTGAGAACGCCCACTTCCTCCGCTACGGCCAGATTCACCGCAACACCTACATCTGCGCGCCGGCCCTGCTCGACGAAACCCTCCGCCTGCGCCAGCACCCCACCATCCTCTTCGCCGGCCAGCTCTCCGGCGTCGAGGGGTACACCGAATCCATCGCCACAGGCCTGCTCGCCGGCCTTTACGCCGCCGCCATCACCCGCGGAGAAGAGCCCGTGCCCGTTCCCCGCGCCTCCGGCCTCGGCTCCCTCGTCCACTACATCACCCACGCCGACCCCAAATCCTTCCAGCCCGCCAACATCACCTTCGACCTCCTCGAGCCCCTCGAAGAAGAAACCCGCAAGCGCATCCGCGACAAAAAAGAGCGCCACCGCATCCAGTGCGAGCGCGCCCTGGCCGCCTTTGACGGATGGTGGGCCGCAACGCAGCATCCGGCCGGGGAACTTCGCACTGGGCTTTAGCGTAGTTCTGGGATAAGCTTGCCTTCCCCCGGAAAGGTCGCAAATGCACGCCCTCTCTGCACCAGACGCCATCTCCCCCGCCATTGAACGCACCCGCAACTTCCTCTTCAGGCCCTTCCACTGGGGAACCTATCTCAAGCTCGGCCTCGTCGCCATGATTACCGAGGGCTTCACGAACTCCCACTCTTCCTCCGGCCACGGCGGCACTTCGCCGCAACACACGCCTTCCGCCGGCGTGCTCTACCATCTCTCCCCCGGCTTGATCGCACTGATCGCGGTCGGCGTGCTCGTCGCCATTGTGATTGCGCTCTTCCTCTTCTATCTGGTCACGCGGCTCCGCTTTGCCTATTTCCACTGCCTGACCACGAACAACCGCTACATTCGCCCAGGCTGGCATCTCTACCGCGACCAGTCAGCGCGCTTCTTCGGGTTCAACGTGGCGGTTGGAATTGCCTATCTATTCCTGGCCGCCATCGCGCTCCTTCCCTTCGCGGCCGGACTCTGGCGGCTGGTTCGAGCCACGCCCCAGGGCGGCCATCCCGACATCGGTGCGCTGATTGCCCTCGCTTTGCCATTGATTCCTATCGTTCTTCTCCTCATCCTGGCCGGATTTCTGCTCGACGTCGCTCTGCGTGACTGGATGCTGCCCCATTTCGCGCTCGAAAACGCAACCCCCAGCCAAGCCTGGGCGCAGGTGTGGGCTCACATCACCGCAGAAAAGCGCCAGTTCTTCGTCTACACCCTTCTGCGCGTCATTCTGCCCATCATCGCCTTCTTCGGCTTGTTCCTCTTGCTCTTGATTCCGGGCATCTTTGCCGTCGGAGCCACGGCCTTGTTCGGAGTCGGCATTCACGGCGCACTTGCGGGAGCAGGCGGCGCCTCCTCCATCATCGCGATCGTTTTGGAGGTCTTCTTCGGCATTCTCGCGTTCGGCATCTTGCTCATCGCCAGCATCTGCGTTGCGGGACCTGTCTGCACCGCCATCCGCGAGTACGCTCTACTCTTCTACGGCGGCCGCTACCAGGCCCTGGGAAATCTGCTCGACCCTACGCCTCCGCAATCGTCGAACCTTGGAGCATCCCAACCAGCCTGACAGGCAATCGGGTTGCGCTTCCTCCTCATCCCTTCCGCGGCCTTGCTGCGCTTTGGCGGCTCGCAATCGCCTTGCGCCATTGAATCTGCGGGATGGATGGATGCGGCGATTCCGCGGCGCGCCGTCGCGGCTCTGGGCGCGCCCGGCTGGCTCACCCCCGGTAACGGCCAACCGTAAATAACTCCGCGACTTCCAGCCTTTCTTGTGGTACGCTTGGCCAACTTCCTGGAGCATGCCCCATGAATGCCCTCAACGCATCTCAGGCGATTCTTCCTGCCCTCGAGCGCACCCGGGACTTTCTCTTCGACCGCTTCCACTGGTTAACCTTCCTCAAACTCACCCTCGTCGCCGTACTCACGGAGGGCGTCGCGGTCCGCCTCCGCTACTCCTTCGGCTCCGCGTCCTCCGCGGCCGCAGCCGCGCCGCCCGCCGCCACCGCATCGTCCTTCTCAGCCTCCGCTTTCCTCTCGCACTGGCTCTGGCTCATCGGCCTCATCATTCTTCTCGGCCTGCCTCTGGCCGTCTATCTGCTGTACCTCCTCACTCGCCTGCGCTTCGCCTTCTTCCACTGCCTCACCCACAAAACGCACCAGATCCGCCCCGCCTGGGCCCTCTATGGCGAACAGTCCATGCGCCTGTTTGAGCTGATGCTTGCCGTCTGGGCCGTCCTCGCCGTCGTTGCCGGGGTCACCCTTTACCCCATTGTCATGCGGTATCTCAGCATCACTTCCTTCTCCGGGCCCGCTGGACCCATGGATTACACCGCCATCTTCGCCTTCGTCGTCTCCGCCTACTTCACCATCTTCATGCTTTACTGCGTCATCTGGCTCGTAGACACGCTCATCCACGACTTCCTGCTGCCCCACATGGCCCTTGAAAACCTCGGCCCCGTGCGCGCATGGGAGCACGTCCAGGCGCTCCTCATGGAAGAGCCCCGCGCCTTCGCCACCTATCTCGCCGAGCGTTTCGCTCTGCCCATCGTCGGCTTCATGGCCATCAGCATAGCCGCCGCCATCATCTCCGCCATCGTCTCCGGGATCATGTCCCCGTTCGTGGCCTCCATGGAGGCTTCCGTCCGCAGCGGCTCCGCCACCGGGGCCCTGGTCGCCGCCCTGGTCCTGCTTCCACTCGCCGTCCTTGCCGTGGCCTTCGCCATCTGCGTCTCCCTCTGCCTCGGCGGTCCCCTCTCCATCTGGATCCGGAACTTCGCCCTGCTCTTTTACGGCGGGCGTTACCAGCTCCTCGGCGACCTGCTCACGCCCGCGCCCGCCGCAGCGCCCCGGGTGCCTCCGCCGTCTGACATGCTGGACCCCTTTCATCCACGCAAAAACTGATTCGGGAACCATTTCGGCCCCGCCAGTGTCCAACTGTTCAGTAGGCCGCTGCCGTCCCTCTCTGCGCCACAGGCCTTCCGCGTTGTACCCTGTTGGTGGAGTCCCTTCCCATGCGCTCGATCGCCATCCTCGTGTGTCTGGCAGCCCTGGTGGCCGGTAGCGCGCCCTCGCAGTCCAAGCCCGCGCCCACCAAAGCCGCGCATCCCAAATCTGCGCACCCCGGTCCCACCACCATCGATGTCCCCGTGCCGCCCGCCGTCAAGGCCCGCGCCATGCTCCCCACCCTCTTCGATGGCTGGACCACTTCCAAGCCCGCCCAGGTCCTGCTGGACCCCGCCGCCGCCGACAGCAGCCACGCAGCCGCCCTCAAGGAATACGACTTTGCCTTCGGCGCTCTGGCCACCTACAAGCGCGACGGCGAAACCCTCACCCTCCGCGCTCTGCGCTTCCAGGACGCCACCGGCGCTTACGGCGCCTACACCCTCTTCCGCCCCAACGGCTGGGCCCGCGAGGACATTGGCGCCGGCGCAGCCTCCGACCACAACCACGTCGTCTTCTGGAAGGGCGACACCGTCGTGCAAGCGGATTTCTCCCACGTCGGTCCCATGTCCGCGTCTGAAATGCGCGACCTTGCGCGTCAGCTCCCGGAAGCCCGCGGAAACCGCGCCATCGCACCGCCTGTCCTCACCTTCCTGCCGCAGAACTCGCTCGAAAAACAGACCACGCATTACGCGCTCGGACCCGCCGGCTACGCAGGCTCCGGAGGCGTCCTTCCGCCGGAGATCGTCGGCTTTGACCGCGACGCCGAGGCCGTCACCGCCAACTACACCCTGCAGTCCGGCCCCGCCACCCTCACCCTCATCGAGTACCCCACGCCGCAGCTCGCCATCGCGCAGGCAGCCCGCATCCGCGACTACATCAAAGCCGGCAGCAAGGCCCAGCCGCCCTTCCCCAAGCCTCTGGTCGACTCCGACCAGGCATCGCTTGAGGTCCGCCGCAGCGGCCTACTCGTCATCCTCGTCAGCGGCGATGCCATCCCCACGGAAAGCCACCGCCTGCTGGAGACCGTGCACTTTGAAGAGAACCTCGTCTCCATTCCCCAGCCCATGGAGTCGGAGATCGCCAAAACCAGCCGCCTGCTCGTCGGCATCGCCGGCATTGTCGTCATCGGCTCCTTCGCCGCCATCCTTCTTGGCTTCTTCCTTGGCGGCGGTCGAGCCCTCTATCGCATCGCTCGCGGAAAACCCGCCTCCTCGGTCTATGAGTCTGAGTTCATCCGTCTCAATCTCGAAAAGTGACTCCAGAAAACCCGTTCAGGAGTTTCGCGCGCAGGTGCATCCGATGGGTAAACTGCGGGTCTAACCCTGTGGAAAACAGGACAAAAACCGGAGAAAACACCCCGAAATAACGAGGTCTTAGAGCCTCATTGAGGCGAACACGTGGCGAAACATGGAGCCGTCTCAAACCTCTGCCTTCTCCCGCAAACCATTGCCCTATAAGCTTTTATTTCGCCTCCGCTTTATTCTTGACACTCCGTTCCCTCCCACCTACTATGCAGCCAGAAAGTTCTGATGGTTTTGCCTCCGTTGGAACTATTCTCCCTGAGGAAGGAGCTGCCCTGTTGCCGGGCGGCTCTTTCCGTTTTTGCCCTACGATTCCGGCTCTTCAGCCTCGGCAGACACACCCTCGTCGCCTTCGCTCCACTCGTTCCCGCACGCCTCGCACTGCCAAAGGTTCGCCGGGTCCACCCCCACCAGCACTGGGTCCGCCGTCCCACATGCCGGACAAGGCGGCGCCTCAAACTCCGGTGCCTCCCCCATGGACTCGTCCACAATCTCCTGCGGAATCGGCTTCGCCAGCACCTCGCGCGCAAGCTCCAGCTCATCGGCTGCAACCATGACGCGCGGACTGCTCTGCTCCCAGGCGTTTTGCCCCACATCAATCCAGCATTCGATTCCCTCGCGCCGCAGCATTTCTTTGATCTGCCACGCATGCTCTTTTGAGTGGCCGGTGCACAGCGGCGTCTTCCACGTGTACTCGTGCGCCGCCTCGCCGTCCTCGCCATCCTCAGCGGACTCGCCATCCGGCGGCCCGAACTGCGCCTCTGCCGGGCTCTGCGGCCGTCGCTGCTGCGTCTTCGCGGCCGTTGGATCCGCCAGGCCGCGCTTGTTCATCTCCTGGCGCAGCACCTCCTGCGCCACTTCCGTCAGGTTGGCAAAGTCGTCGGCCAGCTCGCACAGCTCACCGTCCGGTTTCTTGCTGTAAATGTCAGCCAGTGCCTGCCAGTTTCTGCTTGGGTCAGTTTGCATAGGTCGCAGTATATCCGCCTTGCGCGGACTCTTTCCTGCACCCGTGGCGGTCCGCCGGCGCGCGAGCGACGCGCTCAAACAGGCCAAACTTTACCGGAGACCACGGCAACGATACAATCGTCAAGGAGCGCGCCGACGTAGCTCAGTTGGTAGAGCAGCTGATTCGTAATCAGCAGGTCGTCAGTTCAAGTCTGACCGTCGGCTCCAGCATTTCCCGCCGCAGCGCTTTCTTCCTGCTTCTCTTCGCCCGCTTCTTTTAGCAGCCGCCCGCGCGTCAGAGCCTCTGCACCACATCGCCCAGGACCGAAATCAAGGAGTCGCGCAGAGCGTGCAGCTCCTGCAGCCCTGCCAACGCGGACCGCTGCTTCTCCTCGCTCTCGATCGCAATCAGTTCCAGGCCCATGGCATGAATCTGCGTATGCAGCTGGTCCAGCCGCTCAATCTGCGGGTCCCCGGCGCGTCCATTGCACAGCTCCGCCTTCAGCCAGGCGCCAAAGCGGCAGTCCGGCATCTCCCGAGCCGGCGGCACCGCGCGCACCCCGCGCAGGAACTCCTCAATCTCCTGGATCCAGGCCCGGTGTTCCACGCCCGCATGCAACACGGGCCAGTGTGTCGGGGAAATCTTCGCCACCTGTGCCCACTGCGGCGGAGTCCGCCACGCCCGCACCCAGCCCGGCAGGTCCTCGGCTGGCATCGGCCGCGCAATCCCGTAGCCTTGCGCCATCTGGCAACCCAGCCGCAGCAGCATCAGCCCGTGTTCCACCGTCTCCACGCCCTCGGCCAACGCCTCCCGCCGGAACGCCTGAGCCAGCCCCAGCACACCTTCCAGAATCGTCAGGTACTCCGGGTTGTCCAGCATGTCGTGCACAAAGGTTCTATCAATCTTCAGCAGGTCCACCGGCAGCCGCTTCAGATACGAGAGCGACGAGTACCCAGTCCCGAAGTCATCCAGCGCAAACGATACGCCCATTTGCGCGCATTCCCGGATCACCTCCGACACCTGCACCACGTCTTCCAGCGCGCTGGTCTCCAGCACTTCCAACTCCAGCTGCGAGGGCGACACGGCCGGATGCGCGGCCAGCAGCGACCGCAGCCGATCCAGAAAGTTCGACGCCTGCAGCTGCTGCGCGTCCATGTTCACACTCACCGGAATCGTCAGCCCTTCCTGCTGCCAGCGCTCCATCTGCGCCAGGGCGGTCTCCAGCACCCATTCACCCATGGTGATGGCCAGGGGATGCCCCTCCACCACAGGCAGGAACTGCGCCGGCGGCAGCAGGCCCACCTCCGGATGCTGCCAGCGGATCAACGCCTCGGCCCCCAATACCTCACCCGTGCTCATGTTCACCTTGGGCTGGTAGTACAGCACAAACTCATTCGCATCCAGCGCCATCCGGATGCGCTCCACATCCTCGTGATGTCCGCGCACCGTCCGGTCTACTCGTGGATCAAACACGTGCAGACGGTTCTTGCCCTCCACCTTGGACTGGTACATCGCCTGGTCGGCCTGCCGCAGAAGCTGTTCTGCGTCCACATCACCCGGCTGCGGAAACACGGTCACGCCCAGGCTCGCGGTTACTCGCAGCATCAGGTCGCCCACCTGCACCGGCTCGGCCACGCACTCCAGCAGCCGCTCCAGCACCGGCGCGAACTCTTCCCCGCTGGCCAGTTCCGGCAGCACCACGGCGAACTCGTCGCCGCCCAGCCGCGCCAGCGTGTCGTCCTCGTGCAGCACCTGTTTCAGTCGCGCCGTCACCGCCCGCAGCAACTCGTCGCCCACGGATCGCCCGTACACATCGTTAATCTCCCGAAAGTTGTCCAGGTCCAGGCAAGCAACCCCCGTCGGACGTCCCCGCCGCAGCGATTGCTTGATCGCCTGGTTCATCCGGTCTGCCAGCAGAACGCGGTTCGGCAGCCCCGTCAGCAGGTCATAATGGGCCACCCGCTCCAGCTTCGCTTCCTGCTCCTTCGTGGACGTGATGTCGGAGAACATTGCCACGTAATTCCGGATTTGTCCCTCATCGTCCGGCACCGCGTTGATAGACAGCATCTCCGCAATCAGGTGCCCGTCCTTGGCACGGTTCCAGATCTCCCCCGACCAGTGGCCCTCCTCCTGCAGCGACCGCCACATCTCCTTGTAAAACTCCCGGCTCTGCCGCCCCGAGTTCAATATCCGTGTGTTCTGGCCCACCGCCTCTTCGCGCGAGTAGCCGGTAATCCGCGAAAACGCGTCATTCACCTCCAGGATCGTGGCCTCCGCGTCGGTGATTGCAATGCCCTCCGAGGCATGCGAAAACACCTTTGCCGCCAGGTGCAGCCGATCATCCTTGGCCTTCAGCTCCGTCACGTTGTCCGCGAACAGCACAATGCCGCCCACGTCCCCATTCGCCGTCCGCCACGGCAACAGCTCCCAGCGAATCCAGTACACCGTCCCGTCTGCCCGCCCGTACCGGAACCCGTCCGAGCGCTGCGACTCGCCTGCCATACCCCGCCGGTGAGCCTCCTTGAACTTCTCCGGCAGGTCCGGAAACAGCTCGTAGTGCGAGCGGCCCAGCCATGGCTCCTCCTGCAGTCCGTAGTCCTCCAGGTAGCGCCGGCTCACAGCAAGATACCGCATCTCCCGGTCAAACATGGCCAAAGACGCCGGCGCGTGCTGCACAAACACCCGCAACAGTTCCCGGCTCGCCGTCAGTTCCGCTTCCGTCGCCTTCCGCTCCGTAATGTCCTGAATTGTGCCCCGCATCCGCACCGGTTTGCCGTCTGCACCAAACTCCAGCCGGCCCAGCCCGTGCACCCAGCGTGCCGAACCGTCGTTGCCGCGTATAATCCGGTATTCCCGGTTGAACGGCATCCCTTTGCCCAGCACATCCTCGGCAAAGTAGCGCGTCAGTTCCTTCCTATCGTCGGGATGTACCGTCGCCTCCCACTCCGCCAGCGCGTGGATCCGTTTCGGCTCCAGACCCAGCAGCCGCTCAAGGGTCTCGTTGCACTTCCACGCTTCCTGCTCCAGAAAGGCCACGTAACTGCCAATACCCGCACTCTCCTGCGAAAGGCGCACCAGTCTTTCGCTCTGCCGAAGCGCCTCCTCCGCAGACTCCCGCTCCGAATTTTCGCGCAGCGTGCCCGCCAAGCTTCGACCCTCCCCGCGTTCTCCCATTATTGGATGGCTGGCCGATGGTACCGGATGGACGGTCGCTGAAAATAGAGCCTTTCCGGCTTCTGGCACCGCGTTCGCATGCAATTCGGAACTCGCCGTTCCGTCCGCAGGCAGGTTTTCCACCAGCGCGGCTGCTGCGTTACCTTTGGCTCCCGCTTTTCTGTGACGTATTTCTTTCACAGAGACACCTTTGCCGACCGGTTTCCGCCAAGCAGTTCAGACTCTCGTCTCCCGCTTTTTCGGCTCAATTTCCAATTCGGACGATTCAGGTCCGCGGGTTCAGACAGAGAACCCAATTCGCCTCTCCGTCCGCTTCCTGTTTTGCGCGCCCCAAACCTCACTTTGAGTCTACTCCTATTGCGACTATTCTTTCCCCGGAGGAAATTTGTAGCACAGTGTTGTCCATCCCCGAAACGGTACGAAGGAACTATTGTCATGCGTTCCTGCCTCCCTAATCCCGAGGTGGAACCAAGTCTTGTACTGGTTATCCACTCACTTTTTCTTGTATCTATGGTTACGAACTGCTTATCCACGCATATTCTTGGCATAATCGCAGCGGAAGCGGATCTTGAACGCGAACGGAGCCGGCCGATGCCTCACACGGCGCCCCACCTCCACCTGGGCGTCGTCCGCATCCCGCAATTCCCGCCACGCTCGGGACCCGTCAGGGCGCGGTTCCTCCGTAGCTGTTCCAATCAGCCACGTCCGGAACCGGTTTCGGGAAGCCGATCTGCAACTCGCGGCTCAGCCTCCCAACCACGATCCGGACCGAACCATGGGAGCATGGAAGAGTGACCAGCTATAGCCGCCAGGATGTCCTCCGGATCCTGCAAATCAGTTGCCGCCAGCTTCAGGGCTGGGAACGCGCCGGCCTCATTCCCCAGCAGCAGACCTATACCTTCCAGGACCTCGGCCAGCTCCGCACCCTGCGCGCCCTCCGCGAGGAGGACGTATCAGCGGCCTCCATCCGGCATTCCATTGTGGCGATGAAGGCCGTCGCCGGCATGGCCAATCCCCTGCTGGAGGCCTGCCTGGTCCGCACCGGCACCCGCCTCGCCTTCCGCTGCCAGGGCGCCATGGTCGATCCCATCCGCCGCCAGCTACTCTTTGACTTTGAACGCTGCGACCGGCTGCCCGGCGACCTGGCCCCGCCATCGCCCATGCGCCAGACCGCCGCGCCCGGTCCTCGGGGCGTGCAGGACTGGTTCCTCACCGCCGTCCAGGCCGAGGAAGCTGGAGAAAAGCACCGTGCCATCGCTCTCTATAAACAGCTCCTGGAGCGCGACCCCTCCTATGCCCCCGCCTACATCAACCTCGGCACCCTGTACTTCCACATGCGCCAGTACATCCAGGCCGAGGAACTCTATCGCCGCGCCACAGTGACCGACCCGGACTACGTCCTGGCCTTCTTTGACCTCGGCAACGTCCTCGATGAGCTCGAGCGCCACGATGAATCCATCGCCGCCTACCAGCGCGCCGTCGCTCTCTCGCCCCGCTATGCCGACGCCCATTACAACCTCGCCCTCGCCTTTGAACACAAGGACCAGCGCCGCGACGCCCTCCGCCACTGGCAGACTTACCTTCGCCTGGACCGCACCGGTCCCTGGGCCGACCACGCCCGCGGCCAGATCCGCCGCCTGCTCCAGCGCGAAAAGCTCTCCATCGCCTGGCGAGCCCAGTCCTTCGTTCCTCCCCGCGTTGGCTCGGCCCCGCTCCGCCTCGTCTAGCCTTCCTTCCACCTGCCCGGCCCCTCAACACTTTTCGTGTCATCAATCCCGCAAAAATATCCCCCGTGCAGGTTGCAACTTCAACGCGGACTTCGGGTCTAATAGTGAAGAACAAGTGCGCCTTGTTCCGTCGGAGGGGTCTTCCTCCAGCGCTTTGCCGGTGCATGGTTCCGGATTTTCCCAGCGCCCCGTCCTCCTGCTGCTGCCCGGTGACTGTATGCTTTTGCTGGCCCCCATCACTTGCCCCACATGCCCGCCGACCTACGTCCGACCTGTATTCACGTCGCACTCCAATTTATTTCTATTGCACTCCATTCGAGGATGGCTATGACGAAGATGTTTGCCGTTTCAAAACAATCACGCTTTCGGCTCTGTGGCCTGCTGGCTGTCGGCGCCTTGGCGACCTCGGCTTTCGGCGCACAAGCGCCCGCACCCCGTATCCAGGCCGAACCCAACAGTGCCCAGATGTCCCTATTGAAGGGATCCCTTCACCCCTTCGCGCAGGCACAATACCAGGTCGGCCGCATGCCCACGGACACCCAACTCCACGGCATCAGCATCGTCTTCAACCGCACTCCCGCCCAACAGGCTGACCTGAAGCAGTTGCTCGCCGACCAGCAGAACCCCTCCTCGCCGCTCTATCACCACTGGCTCACACCCCAGCAGTTCGCCGCCCGCTTCGGCATGGCGCAGTCGGATATTGACAAGGTCCAGCTCTGGCTCCAGCAGCAGGGTTTCTCCATCGATTCGGTCTCCAAAAGCCGCAACCTCATCCGTTTTTCCGGCACCTCCGGCCAGGTGGAGCAGGCCTTCCAGACCCAGATGAACTACTACAACCTCGGCGGCCAGAAGCTCTTCGCCGCCTCCACGGCCCTGTCGCTGCCCGTCGCCTTCGCCGCCACCGTGGCCAATGTCGGCAACCTCAGTAACTTCCGCCCCCGCGCGCAGTACGTTCCCATCAACCCGCGCAACGTCAGGGCCCAATTCACCTCGGCGCAGAGCGGCAACGTCTTCTTTGCCCCCGGCGACATCAAGACGGCCTATAACGTAAACCCGCTGATCAACGCAGGCAACGACGGCACCGGCCAGACCATCACCATCGTCGGCCAGTCTGCCGTTGCGATTACCGACATTACCAACTTCCAGAACGCTGCCGGGCTGCCCAACAAGGCGCCTACCCTGCTGCTGATGCCCGGCACCGGCGGCTCCCTCGCCGTGGCCGGTGACCAGGGCGAGTCCGACCTGGACCTTGAGTGGTCCGGCGCCATGGCTCCCGGCGCCAAAGTCTACTTCGTCTACACCGGCAGCAGTCAGAATTACAACGTTTTCGACTCGATCCAGTACGCCGTCGACAACAAGATCGGCAACATCATCTCCATCAGCTATGGCGCTTGCGAGACCGGCATCAGCTCCTCCACTGCCACCGCGCTGGAGAACGTCATGTCCCAGGGCGCGGCCCAGGGCCAGTCCATCATCTCCGCCTCCGGGGACCAGGGCTCCACCTCCTGCTCTGGCATCACCAGTTACACCATCGCGCAGCAGCAAGCCCTCTCCGTCAACTACCCCGCCAGCAGCCAGTACGTCACCGCCGTCGGAGGCACGGAGATCACCTCCGCCAACGACGTCTCAGGCAACCAGTACTTTACCGCCGCCAACGGCACCACGGACGCCAACCCATCCGTCCTCAAATACATCCCGGAGGTGGCCTGGAACGACGACTCCAGCCAGTACGGCCTCAGCTCCACCGGCGGCGGCGTCAGTACCCTCTTCCCCAAGCCCAGCTGGCAGACCGGCGTCCCCGGAATTCCCGCGGACAGTCACCGCGACGTACCCGACATCTCCTTCTATTCCTCGCCGAACAACCCCGGCTATCTCTACTGCACCGGGGACAAAAGTGACTGGTCCACCTCCTCTTCGCCCGTCCAGACCGCCAGCTGCAACAGCGGCTTCCGCGACTCCTCCAGCCAACTCTTGACCGTCGCAGGCGGAACCAGCTTTGCCGCGCCCATCTTCGCCGGCATCCTCGCCGACATCAACGTCAGCGCCGGCTACACTGAGGGCCAGGGCCTCGTGAATCCCGCCCTCTACACCCTCGCCGCCAACTCTGCAAAATATTCCGCTGCCTTCCACGACATCACCGCAGGCGGCCCCAGCGGCACCGCCGGCGTGGGCAACCAGTGCCTCGCGGGCTCTACCTATTGCAGCTCTTCGAGCGGCGGCACCACCAAATACGCAACCACCGCCGGCTATGACCTCGCCACCGGCCTCGGCTCCTTTGACGTGGCCGCCATTGCCACCATTTGGCCGCCCATGGTCGCGCCCAAAATCGGCACCTCCACGACAGTTGCAGCCTCCAACGTCGCACCCACCATCAACACCAATGACACCTTCACCATCACCGTGACCCCGGTCAGCGGCGCCACGGCTCCCACCGGCTCCGTCACCCTCATCATTGACGGCGGACCCTCGCTCGGCGGCTCCACCACAACCGCCACCCTCACCGCCAGCGGTTCCTCCGCCGTCGCCACTTACACCACGCAGTTCGCCTCCACCGGCGCCCACTCCGTCATCGCGCAGTACGGCGGAAACACCCTCTTCGCCAGCTCCACCGGCGGCGCCTCGGTCAACATCGGGAGCAGCAGCTCCGGCATCGGCACCTTCACCCTCGCTGGAACCAACGTCAGCGTGACCCGCGGCAGCCAGGGATCGTCCACCATCACCGTCACGCCCGCAGGCGGCTACACCGGCACGGTCTACCTGGACTTCACCACCTCCAACAACAGCGCGCTCACCAATCTTTGCTACGCCTTCACCAACACGCTCTCCAGCGGCCAGGGATCGGTCTCCGTCACGGGCGCCAGCCCGACCACCACCAACCTGCTGTTTGATACCAACGCCGCCGACTGCTCCAGCAGTTCCACCGGCGTCGGCGCACAACCCGGCGGCCGCACCTTCCACCGCCTCGGCAATCTGCGCTCGGTTGCTCAGAACACCCGGCCCAGTGGGCCAAGTAGAGGACCAAAACCGGTTCCGGCCGGCTTTGCCCTTGCCGGACTGCTCATGGCCGGCTTCCTCGGCCGCCGCTCGCGCAAGCTGCGTGCCCTCGCCATGGTCCTGCTGCTCGGCTCCATCGGCCTCGGCATCTCGGCCTGCGGCGGCGGCGTCAGCGGCAGCAGCTCGATCTCCAATCCGCCCACCGGGACCTATACCATCACCCTCATCGGGCAGGACTCGACCACGGCCTCCATCGCCGGCAGCACCACCTTCACCCTCACCATCCAGTAACCCACCCCCCAGGGTGAAAGCCAAAAGGCGGGCGCCATGTCGGGCCCGCCTTTTTCGTGCCCGAGCCCGCTTCGCACCCGCTCTGCTAAACTCCATCCCCGGAGGACCGCTCCCGTGCCCGAATCCGCATCTGAAATCCGCCCCGCCCCGCTCACCCAGCTCACGTACGACGAGGCGCTGTTCCTTTCCACCATCCGCCAGTTCGCCCAGCAGACCCTCGCTCCGCTGGTCAACTCCATGGATGAGGCCCAGCAGTTCGCCCCCGGCCTTCTCCCGCAGCTTTTCCAGCTCGGACTCATGGGCATTGAGGTGCCGGAAGAGTTCGGCGGCGCCGGCGGCACCTTCTTTGACTCCGTCCTCGCCATCCAGGCCATCTCCCAGGTAGACCCCGCTGTCGCCGTCCTCGTGGATGTGCACAACACTCTCGTCATCAACGCCTTGCGCCGCTGGGGCTCGCCCGCCCAGCAGCAGCTCTGGCTTCCCCGCCTGGCCGCCGACACCCCCAGCGCCTACGCCCTCAGTGAGGCCGGCTCCGGCTCCGACGCTTTCGCCCTCCAAACCCGCGCCCAGGAGGACCCCGAAGGTTACCGCCTCAACGGCCGCAAGCTCTGGATCTCCAACGCCCGCGAGGCCGGCCTCTTCCTCGTCTTCGCCACCCTCGACCCCGCCGCCGGCTACCGCGGCATCACCGCATTCCTCATCCCCAAAAACGCCCCCGGCCTCACCATCGGACGCAAGGAAGACAAGCTCGGCATCCGCGCCTCCAGCACCTGCGAGCTCGTCCTCGACAACTGCCTCGTCCCCCGCGAAAACCTGCTCGGTGAGCCCGGCAAAGGCTACAAGATCGCCATCGGAACCCTGAACGAGGGCCGCATCGGCATCGGCGCGCAAATGCTCGGTCTGGCCGAGGGCGCCTGGGGCCACGCCGCCCGCTACGCACAGCAGCGCCGCCAGTTCGGCAAGCCCATCGCAGACTTCCAGGCCGTCCAGTTCACCCTGGCGCAGATGGCCACAGAGATTGAGGCCGTCCGCCTGATGGTCTACAACGCCGCCCGCCTCAAGGACGCCGGCAAGCCCTACGTCACTGAGGCCGCCATGGCCAAGCTCTTCGCCTCGCAAGTAGCCGAGCGCGTCGCCAGCCAATGCGTGGAAATCTTCGGCGGCAACGGCTTTGTGCGCGACTACCCCGCGGAGAAGTTCTACCGCGACGCCAAGGTGGGCAAAATCTACGAAGGCACCTCGAACATGCAGTTGGCCACCATCGCCAAGCAGGTGCTCAGCCGCTGAAGCGCCCGGCCGCCTGCGCCACTTCGCGAATATGCGCCGGCCGCGTCCGGCAGCAGCCGCCCACCATCTGCGCGCCTGCCGCAAACCACTCCGCCGCCAGCGCGCCAAAGCCCTCCGGATCGCTCACACCCGTCCACTTCCGCGCCGACGCATCCCATCCTTCGCCGGAGTTGGGATAGGCCATCAACGGCTTCTCCGTCGCTGCGCGCAGCTCCCCAATCAGCGCCGTCACCCGCGACGGCGGCACGCAGTTCACGCCCACCGCCACCGTTTGCGGCAGCCCCGCCGCCAGCGCCGCAGCTTCGCGCAGCGGCTCACCGTGCGCCACGTGTTGCTCATCCCTGCACTGAAAGCTGATCCACGCCGCCAGCTCCGGCCAATCCGCCATCGCCTCGCCAATCGCCCGCGCTTCGTCCAGCGAAGGAATCGTCTCAAATGCCAGCAGATCCGGCGCCTGCCTCCCCGTCGCCTCGGCCAGCACTGCAATCCGCTCCCGATGGAATCGCACCAGCTCCGCGTGGCTCACGTCGTAGTTACCGTGATATTCCGCGCCGTTGTGCAGCGCCGCGCCATACGGCCCAAGAGATGCCGCCACCGCCACGCGACGGCCCGCACCCTCCACCGCCTCGCGCGCCAGCTCCACCGCCCGCAGCAGCGCCACATCGGCCTGCTCCGGCCGCAGACCCACCTCCGCATAGCCCATGCGAGACACCTGGTAGCTCGCCGTCGCCACCACCTCGGCCCCAGCCTCCGCATACGCGCGATGCGTCGCCACCACCCGCTCCGGTGCATCTTCCAGCACGTGCGCCGACCACAGCGGACCATCAATCTTCGCGCCGCGATACTCCAGCTCCGTCGCAAGCCCGCCGTCCAGCACCCGCACTCCGCGCAGAATTTCCTCTTGCGCCACGCTCATTCGTTTTCCCGCCGTCTCCGCCAAAGATTTTTCAGAAAAATGCCAGCCGCGCCGGCCCCGCAAACCGCAGAACCCGCATCCATGCCAAACCCGCCTCATTGCAAATGCCGAAAGAAAAATAGACCCGGATGCGCCCGCGGCTCCGCGTTTAGAGCTTCTGCGTCCGCTGCACCGCGCGCACTCCGCTCACCCGCCGAATGCCCAGCACCATCCGGTTCAGGTGGTGCACATCTTCGGCCTCCACAATGAACTCAATGATGGCCTCGCCGTTTTCGTCGCGCTTGACCTCCACACCACGAATATTCGTGTCGTCGTCGGAGATCACCGCCGTCAGCTCCTTCAGCATGCCCGCCCGGTCGTCGCAGAAGACCGTAATCTTCACCGGGTAGCGCTGCACGCGCCCGCCCGTCTGCTCGCCCACGCGCGCCCACTCCACGGCAATGCGCCGGTCGCTTTCGTACAGCAGATTCTGCACATTCGGGCAGCTTCGCGCGTGCACCGCCACGCCCTTGCCGCGCGTCACGTAGCCCACAATCTCCTCGCCGCGAATCGGATTGCAGCACCGCGCGCGATACACCAGCAGGTCGTTCTGTCCCTCCACCTGCAGCGAATCCGAGCCCGTCAGGTGCAGCTTGCGCACCGCGTCGCTCATACCTGCTTCGCCCGGCGCGCCCGGCTTCGCTGCCGGCTGGTCCTCTTCGCCCTCGCTCGCGTAGCCCGGTGCCAGCTTGTTCAGTATCTGATGCGCGGAGTGCTTACCCTGCCCCAGCGTTGCCAGCAGGTCTGCCGCCGTCGCCACGCCATATTCGCCCGCAATCCGCCCCAGATCCTGGTCGTCTATCTGGCTCATCGACACCTTGAACTTGCGCGCCTCGCGCTCCAGCAGCTTGCGGCCGATCTCCACCGCGCGTTGCCGCTGGTCCTCGTTCAGCCAGTGCTTAATCTTGTTCCGCGCCCGCGGACTCTTTACATACGAAAGCCAGTCGCGGCTCGGCTTGTGGTCCTTCTGCGTCACAATCTCCACAATGTCGCCGGTACGCAGCTTGGTCCGCAGCGGCACCATGCGCCCATTCACCTTGGCGCCCACGCACGTATGCCCCACCTCGGTGTGAATCGTGTAGGCAAAATCCACCGGCGTGCCGTCCGCCGGAACCACCACCACCTTCCCCTTCGGCGTGAAGGTATAGACCTCGTCCGGATACAGGTCCATCTTCAGACTGGAGAGGAATTCGTTGGGATCGGTCATCTCCTTCTGCCACTCGACCAGCTGCCGAATCCAGTTCAGCCGCTCCTCGTCGCGCGCCGTCACCACGCCCTCGCCCGCCTTGTACTTCCAGTGCGCGGCAATGCCTTCCTCGGCAATCCGGTGCATCTCCTCGGTACGAATCTGCACCTCAAACTGGTGCCCGCCTTCGCCAATCACCGTGGTATGCAGCGATTGGTAGCGGTTCGCCCGCGGAATCGCGATAAAGTCCTTGATGCGTCCCGGCACCGGCCGCCAGATGGTATGGATCAGCCCGAAGACCGCATAGCACGACGCCACATCCTGCGTAATCACGCGCACCGCCAGCAGGTCGTACACCTGGTCAAAGGTCGCCTTGGTGCGCTGCTGCTTCTGGAAAATGGAGTACACCCGCTTGATGCGCCACTCCACACGCGCCTCCACGTTGTTCTCCCGCAGCTGCTCCACCAGCGTTTCTTCCACGCCGCGCAAAAACTGCTCGCCCTCCACGCGCTGCGCTTCCACGGCCTGCGACACCTGCTCAAAGCTCACCGGGTCCGTGTAGCGGAACGCCAGATCCTCCAGCTCGCCGCGCACTTTGCCCATCCCCAGGCGGTGTGCCAGCGGCGCGTAGATATCCTGAGTCTCCTGCGCGATAGCCTCCTGCCGATCCGGCTTCAGGTGCTCCAGCGTGCGCATGTTGTGCAGCCGGTCGGCCAGCTTGATCAGCACCACCCGCACGTCTGTCACCATCGCCAGCAGCATCTTGCGCACGTTCTCCGCTTGCCGGTCCTCGCGGTTGGCAAACTGGATCTTGTCGATCTTTGTGACGCCCTCCACGATGTGCGCCACCTGGTCACCGAACCCCGACTCAATCTCTTCGCTCGTCGCCGGCGTATCCTCCACCGCGTCATGCAGCAGCCCTGCCGCAATCGCCGTCGCATCCATCTTCATCTCCGCCAGCACCTCGGCCACCTCCAGCGGATGAATGATGTACGGCTCACCGGAGGCGCGCATCTGCCCCTTGTGGTGCTGCACGCAGAACTCCCACGCCTTGCGAATCAGGCTCACGTCCTCGTTCGGACGATTGGCCTGCACATGCCGCAGCAGCGCCTCAAAGCGCTCGTCAATCTCTGCCTGTTCGGGTGTTCTCGTTGCGGGAGCCGTCTCCGCCGCATTCCGCTGCGCGGGGCTCACTGCCTGTTCCTCGGCCGCACGTGCGTCCACAGTCGCCTGTCCCTTGGTCTTTGGGCCGGCGCTGGAATCATCGCTCGGAACGGCCTGGCGGATGGTCGCCATGCTTCATTATAGGGCCGGATAACGTTCAGGCAGAGCCCCTCAGGCAGCAGAGCCCCGCCTGGACACCCGCCCCACGCGACCAGGCGGTCCCATTTAGTGCCGGTTTGACCATCGGATTCTACTCCCGCCCGCGCCGCAGTTGCTGTGCCGCCCGGCCCTCCTCGCTGTGCCCTCTGTCACTGCCCGCCTTCCCTACCTCGGGCGTAGAGTCCCATGCGGTACTCAAGAGAGAAACGGAGGACTCTATGCGAAACACTCTCTTACCCGCATTTCTCATCGCTGCCGCGGTCGCCGGCTTTGGCTACGCAGACCAGCAGACATCCAAAGTCGTCATCCCGATCGAACGCATCTCGCCGGCCAACGGAAAGCAGATGTACGTGGACTACTGCGCACCCTGCCACGGCGCAAACGCCAAGGGAAACGGACCAGCTGCCAGCGCACTGCGCAACCATCCCACGGACCTGACCGTGCTAAGCCGCAACAACCACGGTCATTTTCCTGACACACACATCGCCGCCGTCCTGCGCTTCGGCTCGGCACTGCCGGCCCACGGCTCGGCGCAAATGCCCGTCTGGGGACCCATCCTTGGTAAGATGGATACGGCCCACTCCCAGGCCACGCAGCTCCGCATCAGCAACCTTTGCCGTTATCTGGAAAGCCTGCAGGTGCATTGACGGCGAGCTGCCTCTCCGCGCCCGGCCTGGGTTTGTCCTGAGGCATCCATGACCAAACCGAACGCACCACAGCGCGCCCGCAAACCGAAGGGGCCTAAGGCCCCTTCCGCGCCCAAGAACCATTCCGCCCATTCTGGCCAAACTGGCCGAACTGGAAAGACCGCAGCGGTCCCGCGAAGTCCCTACGCCGCCGCGCCGGCTGCAGCCCCGGCTCCGGCTTCTGCCCCGGCCAAAGCCGCCAAAGCAAAAGCCCCATCCCGGACTCCGTTTCAAACCCAAGCCCGGCCCAAGCCCCAGGCAGCACCCCGGCCCCGGTCCGGGACTGCCTCCACCGCTCCCGGTGCTCGCATCAGCCGCCGCGCCGCCGAACGCCTCCGCACCGGCCATCTCTGGGTCTACGCGTCCGACATCGAGGAGCTCGAAATCGGCCCCGGCGAACCCAACATTGCCCCGCCGGCCCTGCTGCCCGTCGCCGACAATCGCGGCATCCTCCTCGGCACCGCGCTCTACAGCCCCGAATCGCAAATCGCCCTGCGCATGGTCTCTCGCCAGGCTCTCGACCAGAATGCCTGGCTCGCTCTCTTTGAAGCCCGACTCCGCGCCGCCATCGCCCGCCGCCGCTCCCTGCTCACCGCGGAAACCGACTCCTGCCGCCTCGTCTTCAGTGAGGCCGACGAGCTCCCCGGCCTCATCGTCGACAAGTACAACGACCTCGTCGTCGTGCAGCGCCTCACCCCCGGCCTGCTCAACCTGGCCATTGCCGGCACGCTCGTCCGCGTTCTGCGCGATGAGCTCGCGCCCTCCGCCATCCCCTCTTCCATCTTGGAGCGCCCCGATCCGCGCATGCGCGAGCTCGAGAGTCTCCCCTCGCCCGATCTCGCTCCCCTCTGGGCCGCCGATCCGGGCAACCCCGCCACCCAGACCCAGTTCCACCTCAATGGCCTGCGCTTCCACTTCGACGCCAACTCCGGCCAGAAGACCGGCGCTTTCCTTGACCAGCGCGCCAACTACGCCGCCGTCCGCGACTGGGCCCGGCACATGGCGCCCGGAGGTCGCGCCCTCGACGTCTGCACCTACCAGGGCGGCTTCGCGCTCCACCTTGCCCAGGTCTGCCGCACCGTCACCGGCGTGGACGCATCCCGCGCCTCACTCGAAGTGGCCGAGCAGAACCTCACCGCCAACCGCGACCAGATCTCCGCCGCCGTCGACTGGGTGGAGGCCGATGCCTTCCAACTGCTCCGCGACTGGTCCGGTTCCGAGAAGCCGGGCTCCGGCGAGCGCTTTGACGTCATCGTGCTCGATCCGCCGGCCTTCGCCAAATCCAAACGCGCCGTCGAGGGCGCCCTGCGCGGTTACAAGGAGCTCAACCTCCGCGCCCTGCACATGCTCCGCCCCGGCGGCCTTCTCGTCACCTGCTCCTGCTCGCACCATGTCAGTTGGACCGATCTCGAAGCCGCCGTCGCAGCAGCAGCAGCAGACGCGCATCGCCGCGTCCGCCTGCTGGAGCGCCGCGGCGCCGCACTCGACCACCCCGTCGTGCTCAACCTGCCGGAAACCGAATATCTGAAGTGTCTGGTCCTGGAAGTGGAGTAATGCTGGAAGCCGAGCTCGGACTCTAGGCCTCAGTATCGCGACCCTGCGCCCAACGCGGCAGCAGCCGCGTCCGCCAGCCCTGCAACGCCGGCTTCTCGCTCTCAGGCGGCTTCTTTTCCTCCGCCTGCCGCGGCTGCCGCAGCTTCGCCAACGTCTCTTTCACCTGCGCCCGCAAGGCTTCCGCCTCAAACGTGCATGAACGCAGATAGGCTGAAATCGTCATGCCCGCCTCCGCCGCGCGCGCATTCAGCTGCTCACACTCGCTCTGGCTCATCCGGATGGTCACGCTCACTGACTTGCGACTCTCCCTCGGCAAAGTGCTCCAGCGCGACGCGGCCTTCCGTACGGCCTTCTCCCGTTTCGCCGCCCGGCCTGTCGGCATGGCCTCCTTCGGCGCCAGGGCCGCGGGCGTGCGCCGCGCATGCGCCCGCAGAGCCTGTTCATAGCTCAGCGTGGCCACGTCGTCTTCCAGGTCATCATCGCTCCAGGCGGCCTGTTTGCGCGCCTTCTGCTTCGCCGGCTTCCCGGCTGGCTCCGGCGTCTGCGCGGCCAGTGCGGCCAGCAGACTGGCAAAGCTGGCAGCGGTGGTGGGTGTGTCTCCGGCGGTCTCCTGCATGCCCCAAAGCATAGGGCGCACGGCGCATCGCCATCAGCCGAATCCGCGCCAAAAATCCGCCCTGCTTCCCAAAACGGATTCAGTCCGCGCTGAGTTTCAAAATGGAATCAGCACCGTGCGGCCCGCAGACACTTCGGCCCTGTTTTTTACCCTAGTTCTTGTGCGTTTCCGCTCCCGACTCGATCCACAAGAAAGTCAGCTGGTCCGCGTCGTCCTGCACCTTCTGCTCCACACTTACGCCCGCCGAGTGCCCACCCGCCAAGCTGTAATGCAGCAGAATCGGCCGCCCGCTCGCCGACGCCGCCTGCATCTCCGCCGTCATCTTCCGCGCGTGCAGCGGGTCCACCCGCGTGTCGCTCGACCCCGTGAAAAACAGAATCGCCGGATACTTCGTGCCTACCTTCACGTTCTGGTAGGGTGAGTATTTTCGCAGATACTCAAACTGCTTCTCGTCGTCTGCCGAGCCATATTCGGTCATCCAATGCGGCCCCTGCTCAAACTTCTGATAGCGCAGCATGTCCAGCAGCGGATACCCGCACACAATCGCCGAAAACAAATCCGGCCGCTGCGTCATCGCCGCACCCATCAACAGTCCGCCGTTCGACCGCCCCGTAATCGCGAAGTGCTCCGCCGATGTGTACTTGTTCTTGATCAGATATTCGGCCGCAGAATAAAGGTCGTCGAACACATTTTGCTTGTTGGCGAACATCGCCTGCTCATGCCACTTTTCGCCGTACTCGCCGCCGCCGCGCAGGTTGGGCAGCGCAAACCAGCCGCCCTGCTCCATCCACCACGCCCACTGCGCATTCCATGTCGGCGTCATGCTCAGGTCAAAGCCCCCGTAGCCGGTCATCAGCAGCCGTTCCGTGCCGTCCCGCTTCAGCCCCTTCTTGCCGGCAATGAACATCGGCACGCGCGTCCCGTCCTTCGACGTGTAAAACACCTGCTTCAGCTCGTACTCGCTCGTCTGGAACGGCACCTTCGGCTGCGCAAACACCTCCCGCTTGCCCGTCATCGTGTCCAGCCGGTACAGAATCGGCGGCTGAATGTACGACTGGAACGCAAAGTAGCCATAGCGGTCCGTCGTCCGGCCATACACGCTCGTGGCCGACCCGATCCCGTCATAGGCAATCGTGCCCTCCGCCTTGCCGTCCAGCGAATAAATCTCCGTCTCCGTCTTCACATTCCTGAGCCGCCGCACATAGATCTTTCCGCCCACAATCGAGAAGCCGTCAATGACGTCTTTGCCCTCCGGCACCAGCGTCTTCCACGCCTCCGGAGCCACGCCCGGATCCATCCGCACAATCCGTCCCAGCGGCGCGTCGTAGTCGGTCTTCACGTACCATCCGCCCTTGGAATAAATCGCCTGAAACCGCGAGTCGATGCCCCAAACCAGCACATGGAACGGCGTTCCCGGCTTGGTCAGGTCGCGGAACACAATGTCCACGCGCTTGGCCGGAACCCCGCGCACAATCGTCACCATCAGGTAGTGCCCGTCATCGGTCACGCGAGAGAAAAACAGCGCATTCGGGCCCAGAGGCTCGTCGTAAAACTCGTGCCCGAAGATCAGCTTGTCCTCAAAGTTGCGCGTCCCCAGCGTGTGCAGATACAGCAGCGTCCCCTCGCGGTTGTTGCGCGAGTAGTACAGCCCCTTTCCGTCCGGCGTAAACTCCACGCCAAAGTAGAGCCCGTTCGGCAGCGCATCTTCCAGCGTCTTGCGCGTCTTCACGCTGTAGACGCGCACCACCGTATTGTCCGCGCCACCCTCGCGCACCCCGTAGGCAATCAGGTTCCCGTCGCGCGACACGTCGTCCAGCGCCAGCGACGTGTTCGGATTGCGGCTCAGCACCGCCGGGTCAATCAGCCGCACGTCCTTGCCCGCCCAGCCGTGCCGCATGTAGATGGACGCCTGTCCCTCCTCGGCCAGCCGCTTCATAAAGTAGAGATTTCCCGCCTCCTGCTCCGGCAGCCCCACGCTCGGCACCTGCTCCAGCGCGTCCAGCTCGTCCACCACTTTCGACCGGATCTTCGCCTGCGCAAAGTAGCGCGCTGTGTAGGCATTCTCGGCGTCAATGTAAGCCGCCGTCTCCGGGCTCTTGGCATCTTCCAGCCAGCGATAGTTATCCGTAATTTTCGTGCCGAAGTAGTCGTCCACTACCGGCTGCTTTTCCACCTTCGGCGGCGCCGGCAACACAATCCCTCCGCGCCCGTGAATCGCCTGCCCCTGCAAGTGCGCTCCCACCAGCAACACCAGCCCCAAACTCGACAGAATCCGCATCCAGCCTCCTCGTATGTCCTCTCAGCATAACGGGCACGCCCTGGCTCCGCGCCCTGCCCCTGAATGGTAACGCCCCCGTCAACGCACCCGCCTATAGAATCAACTCCAGTGACCGAAACGCCCTCACCCCAACCCGCCAGCAAGTCCGCTTCCCTGTGGGCGCGCTTCTTCCGCCTGCTCCACCCCGCGCATGCCCACTCGGTCTTCTCCGCCACCGTCGTGCTCATGGTGTCGGTCTCGCTCTCCCGTGTCATCGGCCTCGTCCGCCTCAAATACATCGCATGGCTCTTCGGCCGCGGCATGCAGGCAGACGCCCTCTATGCCGCCTTCGCCCTGCCCGACATGATTTCCTACTTCCTCGTCGGCGGCGCCGCCTCCATCACCTTCGTCACCATCCTCACCCGCTACCGCGACACCGGCCGCGAGGCCGAGGGCAACCGCTCCCTCTCTGTCATCCTCACCACCATGTATCTCGTGCTCGGCACCGCCATCCTCCTCGCCGAGTTCCTCGCGCCCCTGTACGTCCGCCACATGTTCCCCGGCTTTGACGCCGCCACCGCCGCCCTCTGCGTCCAGCTCACCCGCATTCTGCTGCCCGCACAGCTCGCCATCTTCGCCGGCGGCGTCTTCGGCGCCGTTCTACTGGTCCGCAAGCAGTTCAACGTCCAGGCCGTCGCCCCGCTCATTTACAACCTCGGCACCATCTTAGGCGGCGTCCTGCTCGTCAAGCACATCGGTGTCTCCTCGCTCGCTCTCGGCACCGTCGCCGGAGCCTTCTTCGGCCCCTTCTTTCTCAACTGGTTCTTCGCCCGTCGCGCTGGCACCCGCTACACGCCCATCTTCGACTGGCACGACGAGGGCCTCCACGAGTGGGTTCGCCTCTCCCTGCCGCTCATCATCGGCGTTTCTCTGGTCACCGCGGATAGTTGGATCATCCAGCACTTCGCCTCGCGCATCCCCGGCGGCGTCACCCTCATGACCAACGCCAAGCAGCTATTCTCCGCGCCCATGGCCGTCCTGGCCCAGGCCGCCGGAGCCGCCTCCATGCCCTTCTTCGCCAGCCTCTGGTCGCAGGACCGCCGCTTTGAGTTCGCCACCTCCGTCGCTGACTCCGTCTCCCGCGTCGCCTGCCTCGGCCTGCTCGCCGCCTCCGCCATGGCCGCCCTCGGCACGCCCCTCGTCAATCTCATCTTCGTCGGCGGCCGCTTCCACGCATCGGACGCCGTGCCCTGCGCCGCCTACTTCGCCGTCTTCTCCCTCTCCATGTTTCTTTGGTCCGCACAGGCCATTTACGCCCGCGCCTTTTATGCCGCCGGCAACACCTTTGCCCCCATGGCTGCCAGCACCCTGGTCACCGCCGTCTCGCTGCCCATTTACGCTGCGCTCTTCCACAGCTACGGAGCCATGGGCCTGGTCGCCGCATCCGACATCGGCATCGCCCTCCAGACCCTCACCATCGCCCTCCTGCTCCACCAGCGCCACATGGTTTCGCTCGCCAGCCTCGACTACGCCGAACTCGGCCGCTGTCTCCTCGCCGCTCTCGCCGGCGGAGGCCTCATCTGGCTCGTCTTCCCCGTCTTCGGCGGCTACCTCACACGCCACTACGCTGCCCAGCTTCCCCACCACAGCCACTGGACCGACTTTGCCGTCCTCGTCGCCGGAACCGGCCTCTGGCTCGTCGCCATCGACCGCGTCCTCATGCGCACCGGCTCCGCACTGCCCCGTATCGCCCGCCGCCGCCTAGGCCTCGCCTGAAGGCTCCTCGTCTCCTTCGCACGCAAACACAAAAGCCCCCGCTCACGCGGAGGCTCCTGCGATCCTTTGTTCTCTCTTGCTGCGCTTAGGCCTGCACGGCCTTCGGCGCTTCGACCACCGGCGCTCCAGAGCTCGGCTTCCCATCCGGCTTCTTGATGTCGATTCCGCCCTTGAAGAACGCGCCGTCCTCAATGCTGATGCGCGCCGCAGCCACGTCGCCCGTCAGCGAGCCTTCCGCGCGAATATCCACGCGATCGGTCGCCGTCACGTTTCCGCGCACCTTGCCCAGCACCACAATCTCCCGTGCGCTGATGCTGGCAGAAACCTGTCCGTTCCGGCCCACCGTCACGCGATTGCCCGGCAGCGTCACGCTGCCCTCAACCTTGCCGTCGATAAACAGCGATTCCGTGCCGGTGATTTCGCCCTTGATGGAGAGCCCTTTGCTGATGCTCGCTTGCTCACCTGCCGGAGGGGCGGGCCGTGCCGGTTCAAACGTCGGGGCCGGTGGCGTTGTCGGCCGAGCCGGCTCCGGGCTGGGGGTGGAGGATGGTACTCCTGTCTGGGTCGGTTTCCACATAGCGCTCAAGTTCATTTCCTTTTCTGTCCTGGTCGGACGGGGGGATTGCCAAGGCAGGTGCCAAAACAGGAGTCCAAACTTCCGGCCGGCACTTCCCTGCGCGCTGTGCCTGCCACGCCTCCGTACGCAAACGGCCGCTTCTCGCCCGGCGATCCCGGGCATGTCATTGCCGTTATTGTATGCCCGCGCCCCGGTCCTGTCCCCTCGCCCGGCCTGCCGCGAGCCTTCGGTTGCCTTTTCTGTCAATAATCTACCGCGATCCGTTGGGGAAATCCTCCCCTCAGGTCCTACAATCGGCCCCATGCACCTGCGTCCTTTGCTTCTCGCCGCCTGCCTCGCCCTCGTCGCCCTTCCCCTCGCCGCCCAGCAGCCCGCGCCCCCTGCCGCGCCATTTGACGTCATCATCCTCCACGGACACATCATCGACGGCACCGGCTCGCCCTGGTACTCCGGAGACATCGGCATCCGCGCCGGCCGCATCGCCGCCATCGGCAACCTCGAACACGCCCCCGCCAAAACCGTCCTCGACGCCCACGGCGAGGTCGTCGCCCCCGGATTCATTGACATGCTCGGCCAGTCCGAGCTCACCATCCTCGTCGATCCCCGCCTGCCCTCCAAGATTTACCAGGGCATCACCACCGAAATCACTGGCGAAGGCAACTCCGTCGCGCCCATCAACGACGCCATGATCGCCGCCAACCACGATGCCTACGCCGAGTACCACATCACCCCCACCTGGCGCACCCTCGGCCAATACTTCACCCGCCTGCAAAAGCAGGGCATGGGCATCAACCTCGCCACATACGTCGGCGCCACCTCCGTCCGCCGCATGGTCCTGGGCGACGCCAACGTGCAGCCCACCCCCGCGCAGCTCGCGCAGATGCAGGCCCTCGTCCGCAGCGCCATGCAGGACGGAGCAGTCGGCCTCTCCACCGCCCTGCAATACGCCCCCGCGC